>JAFWTC010000080.1 GCA_017519045.1 Candidatus Methanomethylophilaceae archaeon | reverse complement strand
TTGGCGTAGAACCTGCCGAAGTCGCTGGAGACGGTCTTGTAGCATCCGGAGCAGGTCATGACCATGTCCTTTCCGCCCATTCCGTCCGCCTTCTCGACGACGGTCTCGGAGCACACGAGGGACTCGTTCAGGTTCCCGGTCCTTATGAGCGGGGAGGAGCAGCAGTACTCCTTGTCGCCGAGGCAGTTCATCTTGACCCCGGCGCGGGCCAGGACCCTGACTCCGGCCTGGGCGATGTGCTGCATCCTGTAGGATCCGGTGCATCCGGCGAAGAATATGGTGTCGGGGACCGCGGCCCTCTCGACGTCCTCGGGCCACCAGGCGTCCCTCTTGGACGGGGGCTCGCCGTAGGGGTTGTGGTACTTGGCGACCTTCTCGGCCATTCCCTTGTGGGCGCTGAGGGGGCCGACGCCGTTCTTGACGAGCCAGGCCCTCATGTCCTCCCACAGCTCGATCAGGTTGATCTGGGCGTGGCAGACGACCTCGCAGTTTCCGCAGCCGGTACATTTGTACATGGCGTCGACGAAGTCGGGGCTAAGCTCGACCTTTCTTCCGAGCATCTTGTCGACGACGTCCATTCCGTTCGTGTCGATGGTCCTGATGTAGTAGATCTTCCCCCTGGGGGTGACGGACTCCCAAGGCGTCTGGTTGTGCGCCTCGCACACGTCGATGCAGTATCCGCACTGAAGGCACTGGGTTAGGGCTTTCTGGACGCGCGGAAGGCTGAATTTGCTCAACGAGATTTCCGTGTTGATGTTCTTGAGACTCGGGGCCTTCATAATGCCGTAACGACTCCTCGTCCGTATTTAATGATTATACGCCGCAGGCGGCGGGCCGGGCGTCCGCGGCGGATAAAAATGAGAATAAATGAGATTAAGTACGGGGACGGCGTCACGCGTCCATGGCTGGGGTCGGCTCCTACGACGACTGGACCGGGAACGTGATTCCCGACGCGGACATGAGGTCCCTGGACCCGGAGGCGGTCGCCGCGGCGTCGGCGGTATATTCGTTGAGCCATCCGGAGGACGACGTCTGGGACCCGGCGGTCCTGCTCTCGAAGGCGGGGTTTCTGAAGAGGGGGAAGGTGACCGTGGCGGCGGCGATAATGCTCGGCAAGGCCTCGGAGAATCTGGTACCCTCGTCGGTCAGGATAAGATGGAGGCTCCTGGACGTCGACGGGTACGAGACGGATTCGCGGGTCTTCGACGGCCCCATGGTGCTTTCCGCCGTACAGGCGGCGTCCGCGGTCAGGAACGGATCCGTGGAGATAGGGGGCTCCGCTCCGCGCATAGTGAGCGCATATCGCATGGAGATGCTCAAGGAGGCGATATACAACGCCGTCGCCCACCAGGATTATTCGATGGGAGGGACCGTCGACGTCATAGAGAGGGACTCCGAGTCGGTGACGGTCCGCAGCCGCGGGTCCTTCGGCCCGTTCCAGCCGGAGTCGTTCGTCCTCCGCCGCTCGTCGCCGTCCCCGTCCCGCAACCGCTTCCTGAGGGAGGCGATGTCCGAGGCGGGGATGGTTCCGGGACGCGGCTCCGGGATCCGCGGGATGTACCTGTCGCAGATACATCGCCATTTTCCGCTTCCCCGCTACTCCATATACGACGACAGCGTGTCCGTCACCATACCCGGCATGAGGTCCGGCCCCTTCCCCCGCATACTGGACGCGGTGGGCGTGCTGGATCCGGAGGACGCGATCAATCTGGACCGTCTATGCTCAGGAAGGTTCGTCTCCGAGAGGGGGATGAGGTCGTTGATATCCAAGGGCCTGGCGGACACCTCCGGAGGGGTGCCGTGCGCGGTCTTCGGCGTCGCAGAGGCGGCCGGCGGCACGGACCGCGAAGCGGTGCTGAGGCTCCTGGAGGCGGGCCCGTGCACCCGTGCGGACGTCGTCGCTATGCTCTCCGCGAGGTCGTCGAAGCCCATGACGAGGGAGCAGCTGTCCGTGAAGGCGACGAACATCCTCCAATCTCTGAGGAGAGACGGGACGGTGGAGAAGGCGTCGGGAAGCACCAAGTCGGCGACATACCGTATCGTTCCTGGCGGCGAAAGCGGCTTCATCCGTCGATTCCGCCTTCTGTCGTGGTAAATTATATTGTTCACATAGACGTAACCGATGCGCGATGTCGGCGGATGCGGAGATCGACGGGGGGATGCGCGAGGCTTTGGACGACGCAGAGCGCTACGGCTCCGGCGGGCGCTCCAGCTCCAAGGCCGTCGACGCGTTCCTCGTCCGCGCATTGCCGTGGCTCGTGGTCGCATGCGTGGCGACGACGTTCATCCTGGCCTACTTCAGGCATATAACCGACTTCTGGAACTTCCTGAGCCAGACCTGCACGATATTCGCGGTGGCGTTCGCTCTCATCGGGGCGGTTACCTCCGTCAGGCTCACCAAGGGGTCCTATCCCCTCTGGACCGTCGCCTCCCTCGCCATGGCCGCCCTGGCGGTGATGTGGCTCTGCCTCACCGACTCCGAGACCGTCCTCTTCTTGAGAGGAATCTACTCCCTCGCGCCGATAGAGAGCGAGGTCGGCCCCGGATTCTTCCTGGCCGACGTCCTGATGTCCATCGCGATAATGCTGTTCGCGTCCATTGGCGTGATCGCCACCGTGTCGGCGATGCTCGGGAAGTACATGCCCAAGCTCCTGGTGTCCGTCGAGTTCGGCAACGGCGACAAGAGGACCGCCGCGAACTTCTTCATGGTGCCGGACGTCCTGGACGTGGAGCGCGTGGAGCTCGATCCCTACGACGACCGCGGCGATTTCGACTTGGAGTCCCTGCTTTGGCTGGCCGCGTACACGTTCGCGCTAGGAATGCTGGTGGGGACGATGCTCTTCCTCAATCCCGTGGTCCTGGAGACCGTCCCGGAGCATATACTTATCAGGGTCATGGTCCTGATATCCTTGTTCCTCCCGGCCATGGTCGTCCCGTGGCAGGCGGTCAGGCACGTCGGCGCGAAGGTCATCTCGGCGGCCCCCAGGCCGTATTACCTCTGGACGGGCGCCAAGAGGAGGCTCTTCACCGGATTCATGGCCCTGGGGCTGTTCTTCTTCAGCTTCATCATAGCCATCTATTACGGGAACTCCGTCGAGACCATGCTCGGATACTACGCCCAGTACCTGATTCCGCTTTTCACGGTCTCGATGATATACGGGTTCATGTACGCCAACTGCTTCGCCAGGGGGCTCTCGGACAACATACGCGAGGAGTTCCAGGTCTGCAGGGAGGCGGCCCTGAGGAAGAGGGGCAGGGCCTGAGATCACGTTTCAGGACTCGCCGACGCTTCTCCTTATGATTCTCGCGGGGTTCCCGGCGACCACCGTGCCGGGCGGGACGTCCCTCGTGACGACCGATCCGGCGCCCACGACGGACCCGTCGCCTATGGTGACTCCCGGGACCACGGTGACGTTCGCGCACAGCCAGACGTCGTTTCCTATGCGGATCGGGCTGCCCCTGAACCTCCAGTCCCTCCTTTCCACCGGGTCGATGGGATGTACCGCTGTCACCAGGTGGCAGTCCGGGCCTATCATCGTGTTGTCCCCGACGGAGATCTCCGCGGTGTCCAGGAACGTGCAGTTGTAGTTGATCAGGACGTCCTTCCCCAGCTTTATGTTGAAGCCGAGGTCGCATCTGAACGGGGCCAGGACTCTCGTCCTTCCCTGGAGCTCGGCGCCGGTCAGGGACACCAGTATCCTGCGCCTCTCCTCGGGACCCGTCTGCAGGGAGTTGAAAAGGGACAGCTTCTCCGCGCATGCCGCCAAGGCGCGGTCGTAGTCGTCGATGTCCGGGTCGTCCATCCCGACCCATCCTTCCCTGAGGCGCAGCATCCAGTCTTCCATGCGCAGCCGATTGGCTCTGCGGT
>JAFWTC010000079.1 GCA_017519045.1 Candidatus Methanomethylophilaceae archaeon | reverse complement strand
GTCGCGCCTGGGCCTGTCCCCATACCTGGAACGCCCCTTGCTGGACCTGCTGCTGTAATCGCGCCACGGCCTGTCGCCAGCCCTCCTGGGATGCTCGTCGGATGAACCTTCGCTTCCCCAGCGGGGCCTACCGCTGGCCTCATATCCGGGATCGACGTACGTGCCCTCGTATATGTCCTTCTTCGAGACCCATTCAGACGGAGTTCCGGACTCCTTCCATTTCTTCTCGCCTTCGAATCCGCCCTTGCGAGCAGCGTTACGTTCCATCTTCGCTTTGGATGTGTAGGACGGACGCTCCTCGAAATCCTTCTTGGGGCGGTCACCGAAGTCCCTCTTAGGACGGTCTCCGAAATCACGTCTCGGTCTGTCTCCGAAGTCGCGCCTCGACCTATCTCCGAAGTCACGTTTGGGGCGATCCCCAAAATCACGCTTGGGGCGATCGCCAAAGTCCCTCTTAGGACGGTCTCCGAAGTTGCGCCTGGGCCTGTCCCCGGATCCGAACCTGCGGTCGTTCCCGCGAGGCCTGTCGTTGAAGCGGCCTCCCCTGCGATCAGAACCACCCTGCCTTCCGGCCGATGGGCCCCTCCCGTAGGGACGCTTGTCTGACCTGTCCCTGTATCTCCTTCCGTCATCGGAACCCTTATCGTAACCAGAATCAGTCATCGCATACGCCTATCCCGATGTGGATAAAAAGGTTATCACATGGCGGACGGCAAAAACCCTGAATCCAAGTGAACGGGTAGCCGTTTTAGCGAAAAAAATAAATATTATCCATGCTTGCGCAGTTTCGGTAAGACGGCCATAGCGGCGGGGAAACACCCGGTCCCATCCCGAACCCGGCAGTAAAGTCCGCCCGCGTACCTGTCTGTACTGTACTGCGCAAGCGTACGGGAACTCAGGCACGCTGTCTACCACTTTTCCTCTTCATTTTCCGACATCACTATGTACGACAGGGTGATGTGCGGCCATGAGATGTCCGGTATGCAACGCCGACCTCAACGATCTTGACAAGATCTGCATCTACTGCGGACACTGCTTCGTGGGATTCCGCAAGCCGGAAGGCAGGTTCTCGACCCTCGAATGCCAGGATCCCGAGTACGTCAGCGGATTTGGGCATCTCAAAGACGGAAATCCCGAACTCGCCTTCGATGCATGGATCAGATACCTGGATGATGCGGATCCAGAGCACGCATACATGCTTTATGACGATCTGCTGAGGGTGCTCACCGCATTCCTGGTGGAGGAGGCATGCCCCGACGATGCAGACTACCTCTCGGAGATTCCCGGCCTATGCTCTGGATTCGCCCGCCTGATCAAGGACCGGAGCTTCGCAAGGGATCTCTGCAAGTCCTTGAGCGAATACCCGGCCGAGGACATGGACATCTACAGCGCGGCCTTCGCCATGGCGGAGCGGGTGAGCGACGAGTACGCCGGCTGTCTGAAGAGCATGGAAGACCTTCGCGTCCACATCGACGGCATGATGCCGATCCTGGAGAATTTCAAATCGAAATCCGTCGAGACGTACGGCGAGGACGGCTACGACATCGAGGCGTACCAGGAGTTCTTCCACGATCTGGCCGGAAGGCTGTACGGGCCTCCCCCGGAACCCTACGAAGAGATAGAATACGCGGAAGCCAAGGACGCCTGGCGCCGCTTCTACTCCGCCATCCTCGGAAAGGACAAGAAGTGGAAGCGGTACGAGGACGCCGTCTCCGACTACGTCGGGAGCCTCCGCTCCGAATAACTATATCTGAATCCAGACATAAGGAAGCGGGGACTTAAGATGAAAGGGACGAAGGCGCTCCTGGACATGCTCGAGAAGAGAGGAGTGGACACCATATTCGGCTATCCCGGAGGGAGCGTCATACCCATCTACGACGAGCTTCTGGATTCCCCCATAAGGCACGTCCTCGTCCGCCACGAGCAATGCGCCGCACACATGGCCGACGGATACGCCCGCGCCAAGAACATGCCTGGAGTGTGTCTAGCCACCAGCGGACCCGGGACCACCAACCTGGTCACCGGCATAGCCACCGCATACGCGGATTCCGTACCAATGATAGCCCTCACCGGACAAGTCGCGGCCGGATCGCTGGGGCTGGGCGCCTTCCAGGAGGTGGACGCATACAGCCTCCTGATGCCCATCACGAAGCACAGCTACCGCGTCCTGGACGTGGACAGGCTCCCCCACGCCGTCTCGGAAGCGTGGGACATCTGCCGCATGGGCCGCAAGGGCCCGGTCCACATCGACCTTCCGGTGGACCAGATGAGCTCGGACATAGACGAGTCCACCATCGACGCCGTGTACGGGGTCAAGCCTCTCTGCGAGGACCTCTCCGGGATCAACGAGGCGGTCAAGTGGATCAGGGAGTCCTCCCGCCCGGTCATACTGGTCGGCGGCGGGGCGATGGACGCCTCCGAGGAGGTCATGAAGCTGGCCAGGCTCCTGGGCGCCCCGGTGGAGACCACCCTGATGGGCGTCGGGGCGGTCCCGTCGTCCTACGAGATGAACATGGGGCCGCTGGGGCTCCACGGCAGGATGTCCGCCCTCGCCGCGACGACCAACGCGGACCTGGTGATATCCATCGGGAGCAGGTTCTCCGACAGGACCTACAGCGCCCACGACCGCATGAGCGGCCAGAAGGCCAGAGTCATCCACATAGACGTGGACCCGACGGAGTTCGGGAAGCACGGCCACCCCTCCGTGAACCTCCAAGGGGACGCCGCGAAGGCCGTGTCCCGCCTCATCTGCGCACTGGGCTCGGACGTCCCTCGCATTTCCGGATGGAGGGAGGAGGCGCTAGCGTTCAAGAAGAGATGCTGCTGCCGCGCGGAGGATGATGGAAAGATCTCCCCCAGGTCGGTCATGGCCGAGCTCAACCGCGTCATCGACAAGGACACGATAGTCACCACCGACGTGGGCCAGAACCAGATGTGGGCGATGCATTATCTCAAGATCGAGCGCCCCAGGCAGTTCATAACCTCCGGAACGTTCGGCACCATGGGATTCGGCCTCCCCTCCGCCATCGGGGCGAAGGCCGCCCTCCCGGAGAAGGACGTCTTGACGATCACCGGGGACGGGGGGCTCCAGATGGTCATCCAGGAACTCTCGACCTCCGTGGAGGAGGACATCCCGGTCACCGTGGTCCTGTTGAACAACGGGAAGCTGGGGATGGTCAGGCAGATGCAGAAGCACTACCGCGGCGAGAGGTACTCCGGCGTGGACCTGGGCGACAAGGCCGACTTCGTAGCCATCGCCAAGGGATTCGGAGCGGACGGGGTCAGGATCGATAAGGCGGAGGAGCTGGCGGACGCGGTCAAGGCCGCCAAGGATTCCGACCGCACCACGCTCATCGAGGTGAAGATCGACCCGGAGGCCGACATACTGCCGATGCTTCCGGCGGACCCGCGCGTGCCCATCGTGAAAGGCTACTGCGCATTCCGACGTAAATTAGTATAACAGGTTCGGGAATCGGGAGGCGGAGACCCATGAAAGGCACCAAGGCCCTCGTCAAGATGCTGGAGGACAAGAACGTCGAAACCATGTTCGGATACCCCGGAGGAAGCGTCATCCCCTTGTACGACGCCCTCTACGACTCGTCGATCCGGCACGTCCTCGTACGCCACGAGCAGTGCGCCGCCCACATGGCCGACGGATTCGCCAGGGCCAGCGGGAGGCCCGGGATATGCCTCGCGACCAGCGGGCCGGGCGTCACCAACCTGGTCACGGGAGTGGCCACCGCCTATGCCGACTCGGTCCCGATGATAGTCCTGTCCGGGCAGGTGAAGACCAACATGCTCGGGCTCGGAGCATTCCAAGAGGTGGACGCGTACAGCCTCCTGATGCCCATCACGAAGCACAACTTCAGGGTGCTGGACGTCAAGCGCCTCCCGCATGCGATAAAGGAGGCGTGGGAGGTTTGCAGCACTGGAAGGCCGGGCCCGGTGCACGTGGACCTCCCGGTGGACCAGATGGACTCCGACATGGACGAGTCCCTGCTGAACGAGACGTACGGAATCAAGCCGGACCCAGAGGACCTCTCCGGGATCGGGACCGCCGCCCAATGGATACGCGAGGCCAGGAGGCCCGTGGTCCTCGTCGGAGGCGGAGCCGTCGGAGCCCCCAAGGAGGTCAGGGAGCTCGTCCGCCTCCTCCGCGCCCCGGTGGATACGACCCTGACGGGGCTCGGAGTGGTCCCCTCGTCCTACGAACTCAACATGGGCCCCCTGGGGATGCACGGCAGGCTGTCCGCCAAGAGCGTCATGAACGAGGCGGACCTCGTCATATCGATAGGGAGCAGGTTCTCCGACAGAACCTACAGCCCCCGCAGCAGGATGCAGGACCCCCGCGGAAGGGTGATCCACATAGACGCCGACCCGACGGAGTTCGGGAAGCACGGACATCCCGAGCACGTGGACCTCCTGGGCGACGTCAAGAAGATAGTGCCCATGCTCACCGCCGCGTTAGGAGGCTACCTGCCCGACGAGTCCTGGCGCGAGAAGGCGGCGGGATTCAGGAGGAGGTGCGCCTGCGACACCGACCTGGGATGCGTCCCTATAGTGCCGCAGAAGATAATGCACGAGCTCAACAGGATCATCAAGGACGACACCATAGTCACCACCGACGTGGGCCAGAACCAGATGTGGGCGATGCATCACCTCAACTTCGAGCACCCCCGCAGGCTCCTCTCGTCGGGGACCTTCGGCACCATGGGGTACGGACTCCCCGCGGCCATCGGGGCCAAGGCGGCGAAGCCGGATTCGGACGTGTTCGCCGTCACCGGGGACGGCGGATTCCAGATGGTCATGCAGGAGATGGCGACCTCCATGGCGGAGGACCTCCCGGTGACCGTGGTGCTTCTGAACAACGGGACGCTGGGCATGGTGAGGCAGTGGCAGAAGCTGTTCTGGAACGGCAGGTACTCCAACACCACCCTCAGAGGGGACCCAGACTTCGTGAAGCTGGCAGAAGCATTCGGAGCCAAAGGGATACTCGTGGAGAAGCCGGGCGAGATAGCCGACGCTCTCCGCGAGGGGAGGGACTGCGGAAGGACCTGCCTGGTGGAGATCAGGATAGACGCGGACGAGGACGTGCTGCCGATGCTTCCGGCGGACCCGAACGCCCCCGTGCCAAAAGGACGCTGCGCCTACTGATCCGAAGAAGCCCTGAATCCTGGCGTGATCTCCGGCCCAAACCCTAACGGTTATATCGGGCATCAAAATACCATGCCCCATGGACATCGAGGAAAGGGTATTGGAGATGATAGTACCCTCCGCGGAGACGGTCGCGTCCCTCGAGGACAAGGCGATTCGCCTGGAGGCCGTCGTCAAGGAATACGCCGCGGACCACGGGATAGACGTGGAGGTCAGGATGGCCGGCTCCTTCTCCAAGGGAACGTTCCTGTCCGACCCGGACTTCGACGTGTTCATGCTGTTCCCCGACTCGGTCCCCCACGACGAGCTGGAGCGCATAGGCCTCAAGATAGGCGACGACGTCCTCCACGGCGTCAGGATGTTCTCGGACCACCCCTACACCAGGGGCGTCTTCGAGAGCGTGGAGGTGGACATGGTCCCCTGCTACCGCCTCGAGAGCACCGCGAAGCTCAAGAGCGCCGTGGACAGGACCCCGTTCCACACCGAGTACATACTCTCCCACCTGAGCGACGGCCAGAAGAACCAGGTCCGCCTGCTGAAGAAGTTCATGAAGGGCATAGGCGCCTACGGCGCGGAGCAGGACTCCAGGGGGTTCTCCGGATACCTGTGCGAGCTTCTGGTCGTATACTACAAATCGTTCCGCGGAGTGCTGGAAGGGGCCCAGAAATGGAGGGACAACACCGCCATAGCGATCGAGGGGAAGGGACCCGCAACCGTGGCCCCGCTGGTGGTGTACGACCCGGTCGACCCCCGCAGGAACGTCGCCTCCGCGGTCCACGAGGACACGCTGGGGCTGTTCATAGCCGCCGCCAAGACGTATCTAGCATCGCCGGACATGAGGTTCTTCTTCCCCAACGAGAGGGCCCCCCTGTCCGAGGACGCGCTCAGGGGCAAGGCGGAGAAGCACGGGTCCAGGCTTCTGACGGTGATATTCGTCAGGCCGGACGTCATAGAGGACAGCCTGTACTCCCAGCTGTGGAAGACCCAGTACGCCCTCTGCAGGAAGCTCAACGAGTTCTCCTTCAACGTCCTTAGGGCGTCCCACGACATGAAGGAGAAGGACCTTGTGATCATGTTCGAGCTCGAGCGCGACGTGCTCTCGAAGACGTACAAGCACTTCGGCCCCCCGGTATGGGTGCAGTCATCGCAGTCCTTCCTGGAGAAATGGAGGGGGAACAAGTACGGGGAGCCGTTCATCGAGGACGGGAGCTGGGCGGTCATAGCCGAGCGCCTGTACTTCACGGCGAAGGAGATGATGGTCGACGAGGCCGCGGTCGCCGGAATAGGAAGGGACCTGGACCCGGACACGATGAGCGTGCTGGACCACGAGGACACCCTGGAGCTGGGCGACCCGATGATGCTCACCGAACTGCTGGAGCCCAGGCTGCCATGGGAATGGTGAAGCCAACCAATTAATACGGATTCGGGGATTCGAGACCCGTGGGCCTGTGGGCTAGCTTGGTATACTTGCGGCTTTGGGAGCCGTTGACTCCGGTTCAAATCCGGGCAGGCCCACTTTCACTTCTAAAAGGGCGGTGTTCTCCATAGCCAGCGTTCTCATTTTTGACCTTTTTAGGATGTCACTGCCGAGACTCGGAGAAGCCGGCCCCTGCTCACGTAGATGAGGGGCCTGTTAAGAACCTCCGCGGACGGATCGCGCCCCCTGAAGACGGCATTAACGCGACAAAACTTTTCGATAAAGCGAATTTTATATCATTACCTTATATACTATGCTCATAAAAGAGCTCCCTCCGTCGCCTCTGACGCTCCATAGAGCCGTCACGGGCGCCATCCACGAGGCGGCGGACTTCGTCAGGGGTCATCCCCGTGGCCCTGGACACGTTCTCGACGGACATGGCCATGGACGCCGGCCTCCTGGCCACCTCCTCGCTCTGGAGCCTCCTGCCCTCAGCCAGCCCCTCGAGGCGGCCCTTCCTCTCGTAGGCCGCGCAGTTCATCCTCAGGTTCTCCTCCTCGTCGAACATCTGCTCGTAAACCCCCATGATCTCGTACCTCCTTATACAGACGAACACCCGGCCATGTTGCGTTCAGCTTTCCCGAATATCTTAATGTCGATAAGTCGAGAAACGCCGATCAGCCCTTTACTATCATTTTAGAATTCTAAAATAATATTTTATTTGCATTTTAGGATGCTATAATGTTTATACTAGGGCCATAATCATATATGCATGGAAAGGGACGCATATGCGGCGCTGGTGGCGTGGAAGAATTCCCCCGACAGGAAGCCGATGGTGATACGTGGCGTCAGGCAATGCGGGAAGACGTATCTGATGAAGGAGTTCGGAAGAAGGGAGTTCGACGACTGCGCCTACTTCAACCTGGAGAACGACGACGCCCTCCAGTCCGTGTTCCGCGGCCGCCGGATAGAGCAGATAATCGCCGGATTATCAGCAATCCACGGATCCCCTCTGGGGCCCAGGACGTTGCTTGTCATAGACGAGATACAATTCTCCGCGGCCGCCCTGACCTCCCTGAAATACTTCTACGAGTCCCGCCCTGACATCCCCGTCCTGTGCGCCGGATCGCTGCTCGGGATAAAGCTTTCCAAGAACAGGAGGTACGGCGATGCGGAGCTCTCCTTCCCTGTGGGGAAGGTGTCGTTCATCGACCTCCGTCCAATGACCTTCGGGGAGTTCGTCCGCGCGCGCGACGGGGCCCTCATGGCGGACGCCCGCAGGGATCCGGATGGCGCGATGGGCCAGGCGCTCGCCGAAGCGATGAGGGAGTACCTGGCGTTCGGAGGCATGCCGGAAGCGGTCGAGACCTGGCTGTCCTCGCGTGACGCGGACCGGACGGATAAGGTCCTGAGGGACCTCTCGGAATCATACGAGATGGACTACCGCAGATATGCGCCGCCCAAGGACCTTGAGCGCATCTCCGCGGTATGGTCTTCGGTGCCGTTCCAGATAGCGAAGGACAACAAACGGTTCCTGTTCGGACATGCCGTGAAAGGCGCCAGGGCGAAGGACCTGGAGGACGCCCTGCAATGGCTGCTGGACGCGGGGTTCCTGCACAAGGTGAGGCTGACGCATTCCCCAAGCCTTCCACTAGGATCCGACGAGGACGGGAGCAAGTTCCGCCTCTATTACAGCGACGTGGGCATGATGCGGCAGCGCATGGGGATCCCTCCCGCCGCCGTCCTGACCGACATCCCCCGGCTGTCCGACGAATTCAGAGGGGCGCTAGCGGAGAACCTCGTCCTCACGGAACTGGTGGCTGCTGCCGGCAAGGCGCCGTTCTATTGGCAGAACGCGGACGGCAGGGCGGAAGTGGACTTCCTTCTTCAGGAGGGCGCGGATGTCTTCCCCATAGAGGTGAAGTCCGGCAAGGTCGGGAGACTCCAGAGCCTGGAGGTATACATGGAGCGCTACTAGCCGAAGAAGGCGTTCGTCGTCTCCCATGAAAGCCGCGACAAGGAAGCAGTGGACTTCGTCCCGTTATGGTCGGTGGACTCGATACCCCCCAGATGCCTTCGTGCAGAGGAGGAGACGCGCCTAAAGGGAATCTGACATCGCGTCGACAAGACACGCAGGCGGGACTTCGAAAGGCCGCCATCGACGCTGTTGTTCCTAATAGCCGCCACGGGCGTCGGATTCCATAAAGCGGCGGACCTCGTCCGGGGCCATCCCAGTGGCCTTGGACACGTCTTCGACGGGCATTCCCATGGACGCCAGCCTCCTATCCTGAAGACGTCGTCCATGGTCATGTCATCGTAGACCTATCTTCTTCAGAGGGTGTAGTCGGGACATGCGACCCTGACCGGATCGACGGACAGCTCCGCATTGACGATGTCAATCGTCGAGCATCCCTGCCCGCAGAAACGTAATCCTGTTCCCGAACAACCTGATTCGATGGCATTATCATCCAAAAGGATGATGCAGACCATCGCACATGACAGGACAGGATAATCCTGAAGAAGAGAATGCACGCCCGATTCTGACGTCATTCCGCGACCAGATGAAGACGCTCTCCAGGAGCGCGGCCGTCCTGTTCTTCTTCCTCATGGTGCCGGCGATACCCTTGCTATACCTGCCCGTGGCCGCCATCATAGGGCCCGTACAATCTGCGAACGTCGAAGCGTCGCACATCCTCATCGCGCTCCCCATAGTATCCATGGCATCAGCGTCGGTCGTATGCGGAAGCATCATCCAGCAGAGACGCGCCAAGATCCCGACAGCCCCTCTCATAGGCAGGTTCCTGGCCGGGCTCACGATACCGATGGCCGTGGTCTGCGGCGCATACGGAGTCGCCTTCGCCATTTCGTCAATGACGTGCCCCATGGCGTACACGGGGCTGTTCCTCACGTCCCTGGGGGTCGCCCTCACGGGAACCTTCTTCTTCTGCGCCTTCAGCTTCATGATGGGGATCCGGTTCGGAGACGGGATGCTCTCGTTCTTCCTGCTCGCCATAGCCATGCCGGCCGTGTGCCTGCTGATCGTCTGGGCAGTCCCGGGCCTGGCGCCCGCAATAGGATGCTTGCCCGTGTTCTCCGCCGACCTGGCCCTGAACATCCTCGGGGGCGCCGGCCTGTCGCTGGACGGTTTGATGTCTGTTGCCATAGAAGGACGTCTGGGATCTTTCGTGGCCGGAGCCGATTCTGTCCTCATGTCCGCCGTGTCTGCGGCCCTCGGCCTGACATGCGTCGCGGCGGGATGCCGTTGGGCCGGCAGGAGGGATGCCTGATGTCCAAGGCGGTCGCTCTGCTCCTCGTGTTTCTCGCGATGGCAAGCTCCATGGCCATGGTAATCCCGGAATCCGATTCCGATGCGCCTCTGGAGATCATGATGACGGACGGCATCAGATGGTTCCGCACCGCGGAGCCGGTGGACACCGCGCCCAGCGGTTACCATCCCGAAACGATATATCTATCCAAGGATCCGGACGACCCGTTGATGAAGGCATACCTATACGGCGAAGCCACGGTGGACGACCTCATCGAAAAGGGGAAGGGATGTGAAAGCCCCTTGCTACGTATTCTGCTATGAGAGCTATATGAACAGGGTGCCTGGGAACCCGGAATTCGTGGAGATGGATTCGCCGCCGACCATATACTTGTACATGACCGAGGGGAAGTGCAGATTCGTCCCGTCCATCCAGACCTCCGGACGGGTCCAGATCTCAGGAAATGGCGGAATGATCGCCTCGTTCTCCGACGTCCTCGATGTGACGATATGGAGGGACGGCACCTACGAGATGCTGCTGAGGGAGTGCCCGTACCATTGCATACGTTTCACCCTGGTCTCCGGCGATGCCAGAGTCCTTCCGCATGAGTCGGGGACGGTCGCGCACGATATGTGCACCATAAGCCGCTGGATCAGAGGGACGTATGATGTCGAGCCCGGAAGCTATTCGTTCAGCTGCTATGCGTTCCCCGAAGGGAGCGCGGAGGACGTCAGGTTCCGTACCGAAGTGGCGGAAGAATTCATGACCGACGTTCCGGAGTGGGCCAAATCGACGAGGACCACCCCGACCGTAGTCGAAAAGACCACCAGGATGGCGTTCTACGACCTCAGATCCTCGGACGCCATGGATGTAAGCTACAGGCAGTCCGGCTCCTTATATTGGATACACCCGTCGGAATGCGAGGCCATAAGGCCTGACCTCCCGGAGCATCTGTACCTGTTCGCCCCCGCCAACAAGCGTGTCAGCTTCGCTTTTACCTACGACATGTCCTGCAGCGCGATGATGCTGTCCCTGCCCGACGGCAAGCGGCTCATAGCCTCGGACAGCAGATACGACATGATGTTCAGCGAATCCACGACGCTGGACTTCACGATCGAATACGTGCGGAACGGCTTCAAGGATCTCCCGCTTTCATGACGGTTTCGCTGTCAGCCGAAGGATTCCCGGAGCCGGACGGCCTGGCGATGCCCGCGGTCGCCCTGTGCATCCTGGCGTTCGTCGTGGTCGCCGCCGCTCTGACCATTGTCAGGCTGAGGACACGGCGATTGGGAACCTTCCCTCCCCCGTGATTTCCTTCAGGATGACATTGGACGTCATATTATTATAGAACCTATTGGATGGTTCATCCATGGACGAGGTTCATTTCAACACGTCGAAGGCGTATCTCTCTGCATTCCAATACAGGGGAAGGATGGAGCGCAAGTTGAAGGCCATCCTTGGAGAGGAGAGGATCATAGGCCCCCTCGACCAGTTCATCCGGAAAGGCGTCGACAAGGGACTCATCGACAAGGACAAGGGCGAGACCCTCACGATGATCTCCAATTACTGCGACAGCGTCTACATGTCCACCGACAGGCAGGACTTCCCGACCTTCAAAGAGCTGAAGTCGTGGTCCGACGTGATCGAAAGCCTGTGAGACGCCTGTCACGGCATCGCTCGATCCCGTAGACGTCTTCCAAGGTCACCAGGACCACTCCGGCGTTGGAGGAGGACTCCTTCACGAGGTCGTCGTCGAACCCGCATCCGGAGAACATCATATACAGCTTGTTGGTGCCGTTGACCTTCTTGGAGTTGTCCACCAGCCTTGACAGGTCCGCCATGCCGAAGGGCTCTCCGCTGAGCCTACAGACCATCGGGACGGCCCTCTTGACCCCGTGGCTGTCCTTTATGAGCGCCACGTAATCGATGTCGGGGAACACGGACCCGTCCGTCCTGCGTACCTTGCCGACAACCAGGCATTCGTAATGCAGGCCGACGTATTCGGCGCATATCATCTTGAAGACGCCTTCCATGTACTCCGAGACCGTGCCCAGGGACATGGCGTAGGACTCCTCCACCGAGAAGAAGTCGGAGTTGCGCCTGCACCGGGTGATCACGGAGTAATAGAACCTCAGCAGGTTGCTGCTGAACGAGAATATGGAGTTCCGGAACCCGTTGGAGGACGACTCCTTCACCACGAAACCCTTGTTCTCCATCTCCTGCAACGCTTTGGAGCAGGTGGTCTGGGACACGTCCGCGATGTCCATTATGTCCTTGAACCTCTCCGCCCCGGATGCCATCGCATGGAGTATCCTTATGCACTCGGACTTGAGGGTCGCCTCGGAGTTCACCATGGATTCGACCTCAAGCGCGAAGACAGACATCCTGCCGAAGAACTGGTCGCGGATCGCCTCGTCCGGATCCCCTTTGAGAAGGAAATGGTATGCGGGGGCGCCCCCGACCATCCCGTAGGCCTTCAAATGCTGGAGGGGCGTATACTCCGGATGGAACCCCTTGCACTCGATGTAGTTCATCGGCTTGATCTCGACGAAATTCACTATCTTCCCGAACACGGTGCTGTCGGTGTCGCAGGCGATGAACAGTATCCTGGTCCCGAATATGTCGCGGCGGAGGAACGAGGAGATGTAGCTGGACATCTCCGGGAAGGTGTCGATGAGCTCCTCGTAGTGGTCCAGTATCAGGACGGTCTTCTTGTGCCCGCAGACCCGCTTGACCAGGCTGAAGAAGTCCTGGACGTCCTCCAGGGTCTCCCTGTTGCCACTGTAGCGGGTGACGGCGTCCTCCATGCTCCTGAGGCAGTCGGCAGGAAGGCCCTCGGTGCCCCTGACGTAGATGTACGGCTTGTCCTTGCAGAATTCCTTCAGGAGGGACGACTTCCCTAGACGGACCCTTCCGTGGACGGCGCAGCTCTGCGGAACCGCCTTGTACAGCTCCTCCAGATAATCCAGCTCCTTTTTCCGCCCGACGAAGCCATCCATGCTAGACTAATGGCCCTCATGCTATTAAGAATGATTCAAAAACCGCGCCTGATTGTTTAGGAAACCCTAAATTTAAATATTATTTAGGCATACCTAAAATCAGAAACAGGAAAAGGAGGCGATAAGAAAAGAGCCGATTGATCATGCCGGTCCGCAGGGTTCCAGTGGCATTGTAGTATCGCGGACCGGCCGTATACCACTCTCAAAATCTTCTGTAAAGTTCCGGGCGCCTTTTCGAAAGGTAATGGACGTCCTTCATGGTCCTGTACCCGTCTCCTTCCCTTATCGTTCTCAGCTTCTCCGACTCCAGATCGGCGATCATCTCGCATTCGTCGCCGGACGCGTCCTCGGCGAGGACCTTACCCTTGGGGTCGAGGATCATGGCGCCGCCGCCGAACGACGTCCCGGCTCCGTTCGGGCCGCATGCGTTGCAGCAGGCGACGAAAACGGAGTTGTCATACGCCCTCGCCGGAAGGATCCTGTTCCAGACGTCCGACCTGCGGGCGCCGGCGAGCCCGGACGCATGGGGCATCAGGACCAGATCGGCGCCCTGAAGGGCGTAGGAGCACGTGATCTCGGGAAAATGCGACTCCCAGCACATCTGTATCCCGACCACGGCCTTGGATGTGCGGATCACGTCCAGGGAGTCCCCGGGAACCATGCGCTCCGCCTCCATGGCGCCGAGATGAGTCTTGCGATACGCTCCGACGATGCGGCCGTCCTCCGCCACCGCCTGGACTATGCGCCTGTCCTCGTCCGCGAACCCGAAACAGACGCACTGCCCCGACTCGGTGGATTCCGCGACGGCGCGGACCTCGGGTGAGGAGAACGACAGGCGACGGGTCTCCGACGCCATGGAGTATCCCGTGAGGCACATCTCGGGGAAGAGGACCATGTCCGCTCCCGAACGGGACAGGGCGTCGATGCGTCCCAGCATGGACTCGAGGTTGCCATTCACGTCTCCGATGTCGGAGCGCATGCAGACGGCCGCAATCCTGAGATCCTCCATTTCCGCATACCTCGAAGAGGACTTCACGTCAAAAGTATAAAAAGAAAGGGGGAGAGGAGTCCCTCCCTTGTTCATTCCTCGGTCTCGGGGATCAGGACCTCGTTGTCGACGTCCTTGGGCCTCTCGACCTTGAATATTATGCCTATGACCACGAGGACGAGGATCAGGCAGCCTCCGGCGATGAACGCAAAGTCCACGCTGTTGGCAAACGCGAGAAGAATCTCATTGACCACCTTGGGAACCTCGGTCACGAGCTGTGCAGGCAGGTAGCCGATCTGAAGCATCACGGATGCGATTCCGGGAAGGCCGGTGGCATCGGGGACCAGCAAGTCCAGGACGCCGGTGCTGTGGGGGACGGCCGCATAGATGTCGGGCGGAAGGAGCGAATAGAGCTCCCCGTTGATCTTGTTCCCGATGAGCATGGCGAACACCGCCGTACCGATGGTGGCTCCGACGGACCTGATGAGGTTGACGGCCGAGGTGGTCATGCCCATCTCGGAAGGCTTGGAGCTGTTCTGCACTGCGGTCATGATGACACCCATCATGCATCCGAGCCCCACTCCGAAGACGAACAGGCATATGACGTAGTACTCCACGGTGGTGCCGATGGTCATCTGCGACAGGAGGTACAGGCCGGCGAAGGTTATCAGGGGGCCTGCGATCAGCCAGGGCCTGTAGCCCGTCTTCATGAGGAGGGCTCCGCTGGAGAGGGCCGTGATCATCATCCCCAGGACCAGGGCCAGCGAGTAGAACGCAGAGTCCAGGACGGAGAACCCGAGGACGTAGATGGAGAACATGGACGAGTAGGTCATGGCGCCCATCATGGCCAGCCCGAAGATGAACATGAACAGCGCCGCCTTGACGACCACCTTGTTCCTGATCAGGTGAGGCGCGAGGATGGGCTCGACCGCCTTCCTCTCGGTGAGGATGAACAGGGCCAGGAGCACCAGCGCGACCGCCACCATCGCGAGGGAGACGGGGCTGACCCAGTCGAACTTGTCCCCTCCGAACTCGAAGAACAGGAGCACGTCCACGAGCATCAGCGAGAGCAGCAGCATCCCGACCTTGTCGATGTGGACGTCGTCCTTGCTGCCGATCGGGGCGGGGAACTTCTTGATGGTGAGAATGAACGCGGCCGCGGCCAGAGGAACGTTGATGTAGAATATCCAGTGCCAGCTGATGTACTCGGTTATGTACCCTCCGATGAGGGGGCCTATCCCGCTGCCGATTCCGAACACGGCCCCGAGTATCCCCTGCATCTTGGCCCTCTCGCGAGGCGAGTAGAGGTCGGCGACCGCGGCGGTGGCCACGGGTATGAGTATTCCGCCTCCGAGTCCCTGGACCGCGCGGCAGACGATGAACATCTCCATGCTGGTGGACAGGCCTGCCACGATCGAACCGGACACGAAGAGGGTCAGACCGATCAGGAACAGGGGCTTCCTGCCGTACAGGTCCGAAAGCTTCCCCGATATGGGGATCATCACGGTCTCGCACAGCATGTACGCCGTAACCATCCACGCATAAAGCTCCGCGCCCTTGAGGTCCGCCACTATGGCGGGGGCGCAAGTCCCCACGATGGTTCCGTCGAAGCACGCGGTGAGCATGGCCAGCCCTAGGCCGAACATGATCATCCTGCGAACGCGGGGACTGATGTTTTTATAAGTGATTTGTTCCACAGCCATTGAATCTGTGGGGTTCAAACTTTTCTTCTATATAATAGCAACCCATGGTTCCGGTAATAGACAACAGAGGTCGCCTGACGAGGCGGGACGCCATGACCTCGTCTACCCTAGCGTTGATCTTCACGGTCATCCCGACGAACTCCCTCAGGTCCTCCTCGGGGACGGGCCCGAAGATCTCCTCACACAGGGACGACAGCCCCCTCTCCATCGTGCGGAACGCCTCCCTCCCGGCGTCGGTGAGCCTGATGTCCCAGGTCTTCCTTGAGCTTCCGTTGTAGACCAGCCCCAGCCCCATCAGCTCATGTATCACGGTGGAGACCCTGGACTTGTCCACCGGGATCACCGCGCAGAGCTCCTTCTGGGACACCCCGTCCCTGGTCCCGACGGCGAATATGAACGGTACGTGATGGGGCTTCAGCGCTGTACCGTCCAGGCTTTCCTCGGCTAGCACCTTCAGACAACGGGACATCCGGTCCGGGTACGTCAGAAGAGGAACGATCGCCCTGTAATCCATGGATGAACAGGCATATATCACTTTAAAAAAGCGACTGATGGATGGACGGCATGCGTGAAAGTTTAAGTGCGTAATCCAAAGTACGGTGACAGGTGCGATGATGCAGCTATATCATGACAAAGACGCGGACCTCGGAATCTTCGAGGGGAAAAAGGTCACCGTCCTCGGATACGGGGCCCAGGGAAGGGCCCAGGCGCTCTGCTTCCACGACTCCGGCATAGACGTCACCGTCGGAGTGAGGAGATCCGGGAAGTCCTGGGAGAAGGCCAAGGAGGACGGCCTCAAGGTCGCCGAGTTCGCCGACGCCGTCAAAGGCGCCGACGTCGTGCTCATGCTGCTGCCCGACGAGATCCAGCCGGACATCTACAAGCAGTACGTGGAGCCCAACCTCAAAAAGGGCGCCGCATTGGAGTTCGCGCACGGATTCGCCATCACCTACAAGCTCATAGTCCCGCCCGAGGACGTGGACGTCATTATGATGGCCCCCAAGGCCCCCGGGGACATGGAGAGGATCGTATTCACCGAGGGGTTCGGTGTCCCCGCCCTCATATGCATATACCAGGACGTCACCGGCAACGCCAAGAAGATCGCCCTCGGACTCGCCAAGGGCCTTGGAGCGACCCGCGCCGGAGTGTTCGAGACGACCTTCGACAACGAGACCTACACCGACCTCTTCGGCGAGCAGGCGGTCCTCTGCGGAGGCCAGACCGAGCTCATAAAGCGCGGGTTCGAGACCCTGGTCGAGGGCGGGTATCCCCCGGAGATGGCCTACTTCGAGGTCCTCCACGAGACCAAGCTGATCGTCGACCTCATCAACAAGGGCGGATTCGAGCTCATGTGGCACGTGGTCTCCAACACCGCGGAGTACGGAGGGATGACCAGGAGGGAGAGGGTCGTCACCGACCAGTCCAAGGCCGCCATGAAGGACATCCTCCGCGAGATCGAGGACGGGACCTTCAAGAACCAGTGGAGGCAGGAGTGGGCCGACGGGCTCGTGAACCTCAAGGCCATGGAGGAGAAGGAGAAGCGCCTCCAGCTCGAGGTCACCGGAAAGGAGATCCGCAGGCTCTTCGAGAGGAAGAAATGATTCCAGGAGGCGGAAGGGTGAGCAAAATCTCCATAAGGAGCGCGGCGGGGGAGTTCACGGGGGAGCTTGACGGCTCCGACATCTCCAACGCCATCTGGCTCGCCCCTCCGTCGACCCTCGAGACCAACATGCTGGGCGGGATGATGTATTGCGAGCTTCCGCTCAGCGCCATAATGCCGAAGGAAGGGCGCGTCACGGATCTGGAGATCGGCGACATCGCCTACTGGCCCGGCCCCGGCGCATTCTGCGTCTTCTTCGGCCCCACCCCGCTCAGCGGCGAGGACGGCAAGCCCGTCGCGCCCTATCCTGTCATCAGGATCGGCAGGATGGACGGCGACTGCTCCCGGATGGACGACATCGGGGATAGGCAAAGGATAATCCTGAGCCCCGTCCTCCGACGTCTTCAAACGGGTTTTTCAATTCCCGACCAGCTCGGTTCCCGAGAAGCTCATGGTCGGCGTGGTCACGACCCCCGTCTGGACCGGGTCGTTCCCGATCATCTCTATGTTGGCGACGGCGTCGAGCATGTTCCCCATCAGCAGCGCGTTGTTCACGGTGCCCACGACCTCGCCCTTGCGCACCACGTATCCGCACCGGACGTTCAGGCCGAACCTCCCGGTGAGCTCGTCGGCCTCCGGCCATGCGAACTTCTCCACCAGTATGCCGCTGTCCGTGTTCTCGATGATGCGGTCGAGGGGCATGCTTCCGGGCTTGACGACGAGGTTCAGGGGCTTTATCGTCGGAGTCCTGTCGTAGGCTCCCTGGGGCTCCACGCTGGACCTGCGCATTCCGTTGCCGGTGCTGCCGCCGCAGAACGTGTCGTTCAAGAACCCTTTGAGGACCCCGCCCTCAATGACCGGCTTCCTCTCCGCAGGCGTCCCCTCGTCGTCGTAGACGCAGGACAGCGGCGCCCGAACCGAGGGATCGTCGACGACGGTCAGCGAATCCGACGCCACCTTCTCGCCCAGGGATCCTGCCCACCTGCTGCGCCCGTACTTCCTGTTCTCGCCGTTCACCGCGGACCCGACCGCGGAGAGCAGCATGTCGCCGAGCTCGCTGGGAGGAAGGATCATGGAGAGCTTCTCGGAGCCCTTGTACTCCCTGCACCCGGCGGCGGCCTCGGCCTTGCGGGACAGCGATTCGGCTATCGCGACGGGGTCCAAATCCAACCCGGTGCCGTGATACGTCTCCATCCCCTCGCCGGGATGCTCCAGCCTCGCCATGGAGGTGAAATGCCCGTACACCAGGGTGCTCCTGTGCCCCACGTCGACCCCGTTCCCGTTCACGGTGCGGGACTCGGTGCATGATACGCGTATCTGCGCCCTGGGGATGTCCACGCGGCAGTTGTCTATGACCTGCCTGGCCAGCTCCCTGAGGTCCTCCGCGGAGGCGTCCTCCACCCTGCGGTCCCAGACGTCCGGCGCCGGGATCCTCGGGCTGGCAGGGATTGCATAGCCGTTCAGGGACTTCGCCTCCGGCGAGCGGGAGAGGACCGACTCAGCCATGTCCAGGCAGTCCTGGACCGCGCCCTCCGAGTTCAAGGACACCGATGACTTCCCCGTCCTTCCGCCGTCGGTCATGCGGAACATCATTCCGGAGTCGACCTTGGTCTCGACGTTGCTTATCCGCGACCCGTCAATGTACACCGTGCGCACGACCGTCTCGGACACGTAGACCTCGGCCTGGTCGTAGCGCTTCAAGGCCTGTATTGCCCTGTCGTCGGGATAGACGCTCACTGCCCTCCCCCCACGATCATCCTGGCGCGCATGTACGGGCCTCCGGAGGAGACCCTGACCCAGTCCTCTATGCCTTTTCCGCACATCCCTCCGTCCAGGACGACCTCCCTAGTGAGCGCGTCCGCCGACGAGAGTATCTCCACGGACTTCCCGGTCAGCGTGAACGACCGGACCATCCTGGTCACCTCGCCGTTCTCTATCAAGAACCCCCTGAGGCACTTGGCCTCGAAGCATCCTCCGACCGGGTCCTCCATCCCGTTGACCATCTTGTCGCAGAGGATCCCCCTCCTGGTGTCCGCCACCAGGTCGTCCTTCTCCCAGTCCCCCGGGCCGAAGTAGGTGTTGGTCATCCTGACCCAGGTCCTCTTCCCGAAGTTCTCCGCCCTGCCGTTCCCGGTCGGACGGCATCCCAGGCGGGCGGCCGTCTCAAGGCTGTGCATGTAGCCCGTGTACACTCCCTTATCTATGATCTTGGTGCATCCGGACGGAGTCCCCTCGTCGTCGAAGGGAACGGAGCCGTGGGCCCCCGGGACCGTCCCGTTGTCGTACATGGTGATCGCCTCCGAGGCCACCCTCCTTCCCACCGCGCCGGTCAGGAACGAGCGCCTCTTGGTTATCTCGTCCCCCTCCGACGCGTGGCCCATGGCCTCGTGGGCTAGGAGCCCGGAGACCATCGGATCCGATATGACGGTCATCTGTCCGGAGGGCGCCCTCTCCGCGGACAGCGTCTTGACCGCCTCCTCCGCCGTCGTCCTCCCGATGAGCTCCAGGTCGGAATCCTTGACGACCTCGAACCCCAGCGTGCTGTCCGGGCCGCCGTAGTACTGCTCCATCCTGCCGCCGTCGGCCGCCACGGACATGGCCCTGCACAGGGTGCGGACCTCCTCCCATCCGAGATCGGACCCGGCGGAGTTCACCAAAAGATTGTCCTTGATCTCCTCTGAATAGGCCCCCATGCGGTTGACCACCTTGGGGTCCACCCCCTGGGCGGAGTCCAGCTCCAGGACCGCGGAGATCTTCTCGTCGATGCCGACCGAATCGGGGTGTATCCTGACATGGGCGCGCTCGTGCCTCCTGACCGCGGACGGCTCCAGCTCCATGCCGGGCCTTCCGTCCCCGGAGGCGTTCCTCACGGCGTCCTCGGCGGCCCTCATGACTGCGGCGGGGTCGAAGGACGTCGCGGTCCCGTACCCCCACCTGCCGTTCATCCACGCCCTCAGGCAGACCCCTCCGGTGCTCTTGCGCACGAGCTGCCTCAGCTCCCCGTTCATGGAGCTGATTCCGACGTTCCGGATGGTCTGGGACTTGGCGTCGGCGAACTCCGCGCCCAGGTCCGACATCCTGCCGACCGCCTTGTGGAGGACGTCCTGGGAATCCTCCGCCTTTACCAGCACGGCCGACTGCATCAGATCACCGTGAACGAGTGGTCGAAGGACGTGAGCACCTCGCATCCGTCCTCGGTTATCAGGCAGGTGTCCTCGATCCTTATCCCGCCCACCCCGGGTATGTAGATTCCGGGCTCGGCGGACACGACGTTCCCGGCCTTGAGGACCTGGTCGGACCTGGGCGACACGGATATGTCCTGGTGGACCTCCATGCCTATCCCGTGGCCGAACGAATGTATGAACCTGCCCTTGAACTCGGTTCCGTCTATCAGCTTCCTGGCGGCCAGGTCCGCGGCGCTGGCGGACGCTCCGTTCCTGTACTCGGCGATCCCGGCCAGCTGGGCCTCCCTGACGACCTCGTACGCCCTCTCCAGGACCTCCGGAGGCTTCCCCAGGAAGACCGTCCTGGTCATGTCCGAGCAGTACCTCCCGTACTTGGAGCCGAAGTCGAACAGGGCGGCATCCCCCTTCCTGAGCCTGTAGTCGCAGGGCATGTGGTGCGGCTGCGAGGAGTAGGCCCCGAACGCGGCGATGGTGTCGAACGCGTTCCCGGTGCCTCCCAGCTCCCTCATCCTGCTGTCCATCCTAGCGGCGACCTCCTTCTCGGAGACGCCTTCGGACAGGTAGTCCGGGATCTCCCCGGCAACCTCGGACGATATCCTGCAGGCCTCCTTGGTGGCCGCTATCTCCTTCTCGTCCTTGACGGAGACCGTGTCGCCTATCACCTTCCCGGCGTCCACCGGCTCTATCCCCTCGGCGACCTTCCTCACGTACTGAACCGCCGCATAGGTGGCGGAATGCATGTTGAAGCCCACCTTGGAGCACCCCGACAGGGCGTCCCTGATGAACCTCTCCCGCTCCTCGCGGTCATGGTAGACGTGCACCTCTCCGACGCCCTCGGAAGCCGACTCCTCCTCCAGCACGCTGACTATTACGTCCAGGGAGCCGTCCTTCCCGACGACGGCGAAGGACCCCTCGAAGGTCCCGGACGCCTGCTCGGTCAGATACCAGAACGTGGAGTCCAGGAAAGGCTCCCCGTCGTTGGCTATGACTATCGCGTCCATGCCCTCCGCGTTCGAAATGAGCCTCTCGGCTCTCGTGAATGCCATGGACGGATGATGTCCGCGGAAATGATAACCGTGTTGGTCCGGGATCAGATTCCGATCCACTCGTTCCTGACTATCCTCTTGAGCGCGGATATGGCGGACATGGCCGCGAGATACGACGTCTTGGGGTTGTCCGGGGACGGGACGTTGTAGGTGTGGCAGGTCATCATGCCGAACTCGCCCTTGATCCTGAGCTCGTGGGAGTTGCTGTGGGTCTCCGGGTCCAGGACGACGGTGACCTTGGTCCTGTCGAACCCTATTCCCAGAAGGCTGACCGTGGCCGCCACGTTGACGTTCTTGGGGAACAGCTTGACCGCCTCCCTGGCAGGGCCGGAGAACACGACGGTCTTCTCCTTGACGGCCTCCACGTCTATGCCCTTGTCGATCACGTACTGGATGTCGGTGAGGCTCTTGGGGCCCTTCGTGGTCACGAGCTCCACCTCGTCCAGCTCGCCGACGGACGAGGACCTGAGCCCGTCGGTTCCGCACACCGCCCCGGAGGGGATGAATATGCGGGCCTCGCAGGCCTTGGCCTTCTCCGAGACGGAGTTCTTGAAGTCGTCGTCCACCAGCGCGCCGACGGACATTATCATTATGTCCACGCCTCTGGAGACCACCTTGGGGAGGATGGTCCTGGCGGCGTCCTGGCTGGCCGCCTCTATCACCAGGTCGCAGTGGTAGAGCTCCTCCTCCACGTTCTCTATCACTATAGCCTTCTTGAGCTGGGAGGCCAGGCTCTCGGCCAGGCCGGGAATGATGTCGGTGAGATAGATCCTCTTGACCTCGGCCATCTCATCCGCCGCCCTGGCGAGCTTGGACCCGATGGAGCCGCAGCCTACGATCGTTATACGCATGAGGCGCCGTTACGTCGAAATCCTATTAAGAACTAACGCATGAATCCGCTTTTCTTTCGTTATTCGTTTGATGGAGTTTTGTATGATTCGATTTTCGTAAAAATATTACGTTAATCGTGGAGATGACGTCGACGGGACCCGTCCCACTCCGCCATGAACTCCTCAAGGAAGCCCTCCATGTACCTGTGGCGGGCCTCAGCCATCCTCCTGGCCGACTCCGTGTTCATGAGGCCCTTCAGCTTAAGGAGCTTCTCATGGAAGTGGTTGATGGTGGTTCCGTCGGAAGAGCGGTACTCCGCCTCGGAGCGGAACTCCCTGGACTCCGCGCCCGGAACATGCATGGCGCGCCCCTTGCTGCCCCCGTAGGCGAACGCCCTGGCCACGCCTATGGCCCCGATCGCGTCCAAGCGGTCCGCGTCCTGGACTATCTTCCCTTCCAGCGACTCCGGGACGGACCTCCCGGTCCCCTTGAAGGAGATGGACGAGATTATCGCGAAGACCTTCTCCTGGACGTCCGGAGGGATTCCCTCCGACTCCATGAAGCGGCGGGCGTTCCTGAGGGAGCCTCCTCCGAACAGCTTGGGGTCGTCGACGTCATGCAGCAGTGCTGAAAGCCTCACCACGTCCTCGTCGCCTCCTTCGGCCTCGCAGATCGTCCTGGCGAGGGCGTGGACCCTGACGGTATGGTAGATGTCATGGCCTCCGGAATCCCCCTCGAAGAGCCTGGCCGCGAAATCCTGAGCCCTGTCGAACACCGAGTCGTCCATGCCTCCGGATGCGCGAATGCGTATATCGACGTGTCTACGCCGGGCAAGGTTGATATCGCCGTTAGGCCTGGGGATGGCGTGGACAGGTACGTTCTGATCGATCACACCGCCGACCTGATGGTTAAGGCGTTCGGGGAAACCCTGGAGGAATGCTTCGCGAACGCCGGCTACGCTCTGTTCAACGAGACGGTGGACCTCTCCGGCATCGGCACCTCCGAGAGAACGGAGTTCGAGGTTTCGGGAATAGACGAGGAGGACATGCTGTACTCCTTCCTGTCGGAGCTCCTGTTCATAGAGGACTGCGACAACCTCATACTCAAGGAGCTAGAAGTCAGCATAGACGGCCTCGACGTCCGCTGCGTGGGCAGAGGGGAAAAGCTAGACAGGTCCCGCCACAGGATCAGGTCGGAAATCAAGGCAGTCACGTACCACATGATGGAGGTCGACAGGAAGGAGCCGTCCGTCACCGTGGTATTCGACGTCCGATTCCCTTTATCTACGTGTTCAATGATTGCCGACCGATGCTCAGACTAGGCTGGTTCTCCACAGGCAGGGGCCCTGGCTCCCGCAATCTCCTCAAGGCGGTCATGGACAAGAAGGAGGAAGGCGTGTTGGACGTCGAGATCCCGTTCGTCTTCTGCAACTGGGACAACGAGGAGGAGGACAACCCGCGCAGGGAGCAGAGGGCCGTGTTCTTCGACATGGTCCGCGGATACGGGATCCCCCTGGTGACCGCGTCCTGGAAGACCTTCGAGCCGGAGCTCAGAAAAGAAGACCCCGACGCGTGGCGCGTGGAATACGGACGCGTCCTGAGGGAGAAGACGTCCGAGTACGAATTCGACCTGGGGATCCTGGCAGGCTACATGATGTGGATGGACGACGAGACCTGCAGGGAGTACGACATGCTGAACCTGCATCCGGCCCTCC
>JAFWTC010000078.1 GCA_017519045.1 Candidatus Methanomethylophilaceae archaeon | reverse complement strand
GTGCTGATAGGCAGGCGCCGTTTCGCGAATCGGGAGGAGTGAGGGAATGGACTGGGAGAAGACCAGGGCAAGGACGAAGATAGCCTTCGACATCCTCTCATTGCTGGTGGGGGCGATATTGGGCCTGGCGATGATCGGCCAGGGGCTCCAAAGGATCTCCACGGGATTCGACGGCGATGCCAGCGTCCTGTATTACCTCGGCTATTCGATAATGATCCTGGGCGGGGCGTCCGTCGTCGTCCTGAGCTTCAAGGACAGGGTGAGGATGACGGGGGCCTATGCGCTCACCCTCGGGCTTTCCCGTCTATGCCTCCGTTGCGGGGACATATGCTCGACCACCGAGGTCTACGTGATCATCTTCGAGCTCGTGTTCGTCGCGCTGGCTTTGAACCTGGCTCGCATCGGGTTCCATTTCGCCAGGGGGAACGTGGTCAGCCGCACGTCGCTGATAATGACCGCGTCCATAATGGCCAGCACGGACCTGTTCCTGATCGTGGCGGAGGATTACGTCGAACAGTTCTCCGCCTATCTGCCGTTCGAGATAGATCCGTACTACTTCATGCTGAACTTCCTGATGTACGTCGCATTGGTCGCGCTTCTGGACACCAAGGTCATCCGTGACAACACGGTGATGGCCAGATACACCCTGGTACTCGACAGGATACGCGCGGCCCACTCGCTGGAGGAGGGATCGTACATCTACGACGACGTCGCCAGGGACCTCCTGAACCGTTCGGGCCCGTCCTGGAGGCGCATCGACGACGGCTTCGTGCAGTCGGAGATCGTCTTCGACATCTTCACAGGCGATCTGAGGTCAACCGCCGTGGTTCAGATATGGAAGGGGAAGGAGCCCCTCTTCATGACCGTGATGCACGAGGGCGACTCGATTTTCAACGCCAACAGGTTCAGGGTCGACAGGTTCACCGAATCCGACGGCGTGCTGCACGGACTCGGGAAGGACGGAACGAAATTCAGCGTCCTCATCAGAGGGAGGGATCCGAATGAATTCTAAGGGATGGTGGAAGAGCCAAGCCGGCATCAAGACCGTCAACAAGGTTCTGGTGGCGGCCATGGGGCTGTTCATGATAGGCATGGCCATAGCCGGGACCATAATGACGCTGGAGGAGCCGCTGATAGGCGTGGACTGGGGCTACATGCTGATGCCGGTCTACGCCTACTCGGGGGTGGTGGTCCTCCTCTCCCTGGACAGGCCCCTTAGATTCGCCGTCTTCATGGCCGGGGTGACCTTCGGGGCGATGAACATGTTCCAGCAGCTGATTATACTGACCCAGATAGGGACGGTCCCGTCGGCCGTGCTGGCAGTGATCATGGATCTCGCCATGATAATCAGCTCGATCCTCTGCCTCATGGGGGACCGCTATGGATCCCTGCGTCTTCTCGGAATATGCCTCATCAGCTTCGTGACGACGTTCTCGGCCCAGATCATGGACGTACTGGAACTCACCGACTACACGCTCGGATACACGACCTTCTGGTGGATGATAGTGGAGTGCGTCTTCCTCTTGGTGTTCATGATAGTGCTGCTGAGGCCCGGAATGCGCGAGGAGTCGGTCAAGAGCAGGATGAGGAAGGGCGTCATAGTCGTCGGCTCCAAGCTGGTGTCCGAACCGTCGGTCTCCATCGGATCGAAGGACGTGAACGCCTTGACGGGGTCCGATACATCCGGTTGGACCGTGAACGGCGATGCCGATCCGATAGAGTCGGAGTACACGGCCGAGGTCCGCGACGGAAAGAAGATCGTGTACCTCACGTCCTGCAGATGGAAGGGGGAAGACGCGATAAGGGTGAGTATCGCGCCCGACATCAAGTACAGGCTGTACGGAAGCGGATTCGTTCTCAGGGGGCACACAATAGAGGAGTTCGGAGATGACAAGTACCTGCGCCTGTACGGCGACGACGGGTTCTTTCTCAGGATATTCATCGAAGAAGGCGATCTGCGCAGGCCGACGGAGGACGATGACGATTACTTCGAACCGGTCGAATACGTCGGAGACAAAATCACCACCGGTTGAAGGACGACGGATACGGGCGTCACCCGTCTCCCTCGTCCCGAGGGGTCATCCGAGCGGGACTCCGTTCAAGCAGACGGCATGATTCCGCTCGCGGAATGCAATCCATCGCCGGAAGACGGACGCGCCCAGCTCGTATGCCTTCTTGAGCTCCTGGGGGAATATCCTCTCGCGCCTCTCGACTTTCGAAGGGCCGTCGAACATGGTCCAGTCGTATTTGCCGTAATCCTTCACCTGCATGGTCGCCCCCACCTCCAGGACGGTCGTGGGTCCGATGAACGTCTCGAACCTCGTCCTGTAGGATTCCATTAGGTCCGAATACATTCCGACCGGGGCGTTGCTTGTGGAAATCAGGAGCACGGGGACGGGCCTCTCGTTGTAGGATATGCATTCCTTCCTGTATGTGAGGTACTGGAAGAGGAGCCTTTCGTAGAACAGCTTGAATTCCGCGCAGAGGTCCCCGAAATAGTTGGGTGCGCCCACGATCAATCCGTCCGCTTCCCTCATGCGTCGAGAACGGGTTTGAGTCCGTCCTTGACTACGCACTCCCCTTTGTGGCCGTCCCTCATGCATCCGAAGCACGATATGCATCCTGTGAATTTCTCTAGACGGTACAGATCGAATTTCTCGATCTCCGCGCCGTTGGATGCCGCGCCCTTCGAGGCCTCGTCGACCAGCATGTCCGTGTCCCATCCCTTGCGAGGGCTGGCGTTTATAGCCACTATCCTGCTACACATCTTGTCCTCACTGGATATGGATGTCAGACGGCGCTTTTATCGTTGTTGCAGTCGTCCTCTAAGATCATCAGCGATGTCCGCCTGGCGTTCTTGCAAATCGGAACGGGGCGAGGATTTCCACCTGTTTACAGAGGCCGCCAGAATGAATTCGTGGGGACCTCTGTAGGCGTCTTGGGACGGACCATGGCACCATTTTCGGGAAACGTTTACTGCAGATGTCGGCCAAAGAGGGGGCTGCTCCCTCTCTGGCCGTATTAAATCATTCAGCAGCCGTCTTTTCCCGTTCTTCAGAGGCGCAGAATGCGTTCATCAGAACGAAGGTCCGGGAGACAATCAGCGCGGCAGCGTCCTCGCTTATCCCCTCATAAGCTCCTTCCCCGCATTCCAGGCTCTGCCCACCTTCTCGCCCGTCACATAGTAGCCGTTCTGATACTGGTCGAATATCAGCGCGTTCAGCTTGGCAGGGTCGACTTTGCCGTCCTCATCGAGGACTCTCTCGTCAGCTTTCACGTCCTTGACAAGGCCGACGACGGCATGAAGGTTCTCGGTCTGCACGATCTCAGCAAGCTCGCACTCCATGCAGAGGGGGAATTCGGTGATTATGGGGGCATTGACGAGATCGCTCTTCACGGCATTATAGCCTGTGCGCTCGAACTTGTTCTCCATCTTGTTCCCGGTGGCGATGCCGAAGAAGTCGGCGACATCCATGTGGACCTTGTCTGCAACGCTTACGGTGAACGCTTTCGATTCCCTGATGTTCTTCGTGGTCTTATGGCCCTCGTCGATGAACAACGCGATCTTGTCCGCGTCGCTGGTCATTCCCCAGGCGGCGTTCATCACGTTGATCTTTCCGTCTTTGTCGTAAGCCGCGACCATCAGGACGGGCATCGGGTACACTGCAGGAATCACGCCTAGACTCTTGATCTCCATCACCCCTTCACGACGGTGTCGCTGTTTTGGTTGTATGCCTTGGCTACGCATTTCCACTCGCCTTCGATCTTCATGAGCAGAAGGTAATCGGTGAAATCGATGGATCCTCCCCAAGACTCCTCCAGTACCCTGACGACAGCTAGCGTCTCCTCCACATCCACGACGTCTATCCTAGCCTTGAAGGCCTCTCCCGCCCCGACCGTGTCCACGTTGTGATAGAACTGCTCTATCGATCCGCGCTCCATCTTGCCGTTCAGGAATCCGAACAGGACGGCGTCGTCTGTGAAAAGCTTCTTGGCGTATCTGCTGTCTCCTCTTGCCACGCTCTTCACGAAATTGCTCGCTGCTTTTTCAACAGCCGCGTATTCCTCTATGCTTGACCTCATAACATCGACTCTTTTCAAAGATATTCAACAAAATCCTCTATCGGGCGATACACATTGTGCCACGGTGCGTACGGTACGCAGTCCGCAGCAGGGTATCCTATCGGCAGGAGGCAGATCGGTCTTATATGCGGAGGGAGCGAGAACGCTTTTCTCACTTCCTCCACATCGAACAACCTCACCCAGACCGATCCTATCCCCAGTTCCCACGCTTCCAGCATCATGTGGGTGCAGACGATGCTGCAGTCCATCTCTCCCGAACTGTATCCGCGTTCTGTCCGGCTCTTCCAAGAGCGTCTCTCGTCGCTGCAGATCAGAAAGACCACAGGTGCGCCGTAGATGCATTTGCATAGCCCATTGATCAGATCGACCGCGCCCTTGCTCCGGAGAACGTAGATCCTCTGGGGCTGGTAGTTCACCGCCGTGGGCGCTATCCTGGCAGCCTCGAGGATCGCGTCCATCTTCTCCTGCTCGACGGGCTTTTCCGAGAACGACCTGACGGAGTACCTGTCCTTTGCGAGCTCCATGAAGCTCATATGGACCATCGCAGGTACTGGTGGAACACCTTGGCGACGATTTTCCACTGTCCGTCCTCCTTGATGAGGTTGTGGAAATCGGTGAAGGCCAGTCCATGCCAGTTCTCGAGGGTCACGCGAACGGCGGCGGCCGTCCCTTCGATGGCGAGGACGTCGATCCTGACCTTGGATTCGGGAGCCGGCCCCAGCGCATCGACCGCTCCGTAGAGCGCCTCGATGGATCCGTTGAAGTAGTCGCCGTTGAGGTAGCCGTACATGAGCGCATTCTCCTTGAAGGCGGGCTTCATGATCTGGCTCTTCCCTTCTTTGCATCCGTCCGTGTATTTCGAGACGGTTGCGACGACTGCTTCATAATCCGATACTTTCGTCTTTTCCATACGATCCCTTCTTCACAGGCCAGCGAAGTCCGACCATGTGGTATGTGCTGTAAGTTTTGCATAATAAATAAATAAAGTACTTACATTCATAACAAATACTTACCTAAAGGAAAGTATTAGATGACCGGCCTGAGATGCATATCGAAAGAGAACCTGAACACGACAGGATTCAGCTACACGTTGTCGCTGATCAACGGCAGATACAAGATGCCGATACTGTACACCTTGATGGAGTTCGACACCGTCCGCTTCAACGACATGCAAAGATACATTGGATTGTCGTTTAAGACCTTGAGCACCAATCTCAAGGAGTTGGAAGCCGACGGAATGATCTACCGCAAAGAGTATCCCCAGATCCCTCCGAAAGTGGAATACACGTTGACTGAAAAAGGCAAGTCCCTGGTGCCGATCCTTGATCAGATGTGCGAATGGGGAGACGTTCACAGGAACGATTGATGCCGGCCATCAAGAATGCAGGAATGTGAGAATGGCGCCGATTGGGATGCTAAACGCATCGAGCCAGACGAAGCGTGCTCTTCGCCATCAGGCGGGGTTTCCGAAAGTTGTCTGGCAATCTCTTTTCGCCATGTCTTGCGGAAATCGGCAATTCTCAAATTCATTCTATTCTTAATCACGGATAACTTTGTCGATTGTTCGTAAGGTTGAAACCACCCCATTATATATGGAGATAGTTTAACATTTTAATGGATATATAATCCAAGTGAAGATTATGGACTCAAAAACGACGAAAATTCTCACAATCGCCGTGATTGTGATCGTCATCGCCGCCGCTCTGACAGTCTTCTTCGTCATGAACAATAAAGACGACAAGGGGAAGACCAGTCTGGGATCCGGAAGGCTTTTGGTCTACGGCAACGCGGACAATGACGACTATTACGACGAGGCTGATGTCGATCTTATAAAGAAGATCGCCGACTCGGGAAATTGGGATTCCAAGAAAAACCCCTTTGCCGATGCGAACAACGACGGAAAGGTCAATCAAGACGACGTCGCGTACATGCAGAACTTCCTGAAGGGCGGAAAGGGCAAGATGTATTACATCGACCACTACGGGAACACGTCCTACTTCAACTACCCCCTCGGGGACAGGAAGATCGCCGTCGTCGGATCCTCCAGCGGAGGATATCACGGACTCATCGCCGGGCAGATGCTCGGATTCTACGACAAGATCACCGCGGCTGACAGCAGCCTGCGCACGATGGACGAGTCCATCTACCCCGGCGTCAGCAAGCTCAAGGACATAGGGAACTACAACTCCGGCGACATCGACACGACGGTCGAGAACATCATGACCGCAGGCTGCTCCGTGGCGCTCGGAGGAGTCTACCAGCCGGTCTACGACGCCATGCACCAGATTCCCGGAGAGTATGACTACATCCTCCTCTACACCTCGGCCTTCATCGCCACAGGCGGCGGACCCGACGTGGTGGCCAAGACCATGACCATGGGCGTCCTTCTGGACTGCGCGGACGAGGCCAGGGAGTACGTCAGATACTATGACGACATCCAGTCCCAGGTCAAGAAGGCCGCCAGCGAGCTCAAGAACATGTCCTATGTCATCTGCTACAACACCAAGAACGCAGTAACGACTCACATCGACACGGTCGCGAACGACGGTTCGTGCGCTGGCGACACCTGGATGATCTACAATCACCTTCCGATGACGGACATCGCGGACCACTCAGGCAAGAACTACTACGAGGTGGACATCGAGACCGTTCTGCAGTGGGACCCGGATGTTATATTCGTGGTGGTCTCCGGCAATACCGCGGAAACGGCCGAAGAAGCCAAGGCCGTGTTCGAGGAAAGGGCAGCGTACTTCTCAGAGAGCAGGGCATACAAGAGCGGAATGGTGTTTGGCTCGTACTACGCCGTGATGGGAACGGTCATCGGAGTGAGTCAGCTCAATCTGCTGGCATCGTATCTCTGGCCCGGATCCTTCAACGAGGAGGCCGGATGGGACACGCTGCAGAAATGCTTGGATGACACCTTGATCAACCACATCGACGTGAGGAAATCCGGATACACGTATCTGTACCGCATGAACGCTAAAGCCTGATCAAAACGCGGTTCCGGGAACATCGGAACCGCACATTCTCTGAATTTGATAATGGGCCTCCTCACAAGGTGATTTGATGGAAGATTACGAAGCCGATCCACGCATCAGCAGAATCGTCAGCCACAAGGTCACGCGGTGGCTGAGCGAGGATGCAGACCTAGAACAGCAAGAAGAGAGCTTCCTGGATTACAAGAGATACGTGGCCCGCAAGTGGGTCTTCATGGCCATATGCGTCGTGGTCATCGTGATGGTCATGGGGTTCGCCGTCACATACGGGACATACGATATAGGATTCCTGGAATCATATCAGATAATCTGGGACCATCTGACCGATAACATCACCAACACGACGAAGGACCACATAATCGTGAATCTGCGCATGCCGCGCGTCGTCGTGGGCATCGTGGCCGGAGCGGGACTTTCTGTGGCCGGAGCGGTGATGCAGAGCACCCTGATGAACCCCCTCGCCGACTCGTACACGACCGGCGTGTCCTCGGGCGCCTCGTTCGGAGCGACTCTCGCCATGACGCTGGGAATGACGGCGGCGGCAGGTTCGCAAGCCATAGTCATCAACGCATTCCTTTTCGCACTGATCCCCACGGCGATGATCATCTCCGTCTCGAAGATGAAAAACGCATCCCCTACGACAATGATCATGGCGGGGATAGCCATCATGTACATCTTCAACGCCTTCACGACCGTCATGATGCTCTGGGCCGACGAATCCACCCTGGCGGAGGTCTATCAGTGGCAGGTGGGCACCCTTGCGGGGACGACCTGGAACGAGGTTCCGGTAATGATAGTGGCGGTTCTGGCAGGGATCATCGCGGTCCAGCTCCTGTCCAGGAAACTCAACGTCCTGGCCACGGGGGACGAAACCGCAAGGGCCTTGGGAGTGGACGCCTCGAAGATGAGGATCATACTCCTGGTGATCGTCGCCCTCATGTCCGCGGCCGTGGTCAGCTTCACCGGACTGATAGGATTCGTCGGACTGGTGACCCCGCATATCGTGAGGATCTTCATAGGCGCCGACAACAGATACCTGATTCCCGCATCGGCCATCGCCGGTTCGGCGTTGCTTGTGACCGCGGATCTTCTGGGAAGGGCGATCCTCTCGCCGGTCGTGCTGCAGGTGGGGGTCGTGATGGCCTTCATCGGAGGCCCCATGTTCCTGTGGCTTCTGATGAGAAAGAACAGCAGGGTCTGGGGATGATGACATGACGAAGATCGATCTGAATCACGTGTCCTTCAAATACAACGCGTCGACGCCCGTGCTGAAGGACGTCACCTTCAGCATGGACCATCCGGGCCTGTACTGCATCATCGGACCCAACGGGGTCGGGAAGTCCACCCTGGTGAAATGCATCAACAAGCTCTTGGAGCCCACCGAAGGGGACATCACGATAGACGGCAGGTCCATCAAGGACATGACCATCAAGGAGGTCGCCGACTACGTCGCGTTCGTCCCCGCGAACTCCTTCGACTGCTTCTCGATGCCGGTCATCGACACAATCCTGATCGGGAGGCACAACAAGCAGAAGTGGCGCACAACCGCGAAAGACCTGAACATCGTCCACAAGGCGATGGACATGCTCGACCTCGGGTCTCTGGCCATGCACGGGTTCAACGAGCTCTCCGCGGGACAGCACCAGAGGGTGGCCCTGGCCAGGGGACTGGTCCAGGAGACCCCGGTCCTGATCCTGGACGAACCGACCGCCAACTTGGATGTGAAGCACCAGGTCTACGTCGCGGAGATGCTGAGGGACCTGTCCACGCGCAGCGGCATCACCGTGATCATGATCTGCCATGACCTGAACATCGCGGCCAGATACGCGCATCAGATCATAGTCATGGCCCCTCCAGGCGTCGTCGACTGTGTCGGGACCCCCGACGAGGTCATCACGGAGGACGTCATCCGCAGGATCTATGGGATAGATTGCGAGATCGTGACTTTCGAGAATAGCCCCCATGTCATCCTGAAGTCCACGTTCGGCGCTGACGAGGATGCGCTGGACTGGGGCGAGGAGAGCTGAGAAAGCCTTCAAACCTCCCGGCGGCCTTGGCCACCGGGTCCTTTCATGATATCGGAGCAGCAGGGATGCGGGATTTTCGCTGTTCGGAGGAGTGCAACGAATTCCAGATCTCAGAAGGTTAAAAAGCAGGCGTTCTGCGCCATAGTAGGACCAAAATGGTGTGGATCTTGTATAATATCCATAAAATCACTTAGCATCATTGTGGAAAACCGGCAGCCATTCTGCGTTTTTAGCGGGAGATCCGAATTCGATGGCCGTCGCCATGGTGGCGCTGCTGCTGGCCGTACCGCTGGCCTCTTCCGTGGAGGGCAGCGCCGGCGACGTGGTCGTACCTGACTACCGGCCGGATTACGGCATGATCTATGTCGCCCTGGGCAATCCGCCGCCCGTCCAGGCCAGCGCCGCCCTCTACAACGTCGAGGACGACAGCGAACCGATATACACCGCGGCCAACGTCCTGGTCAAGAGCACCAAGACCGGGCCCTTCACCGGCGCCCTGCTCCGGGACGTCCCCCTCCTGGAGGACGGCCGGTACTACATCATCCTCAGCTATCAGAAGTCCGAGATCGTCACCCCCGAGTTCCGGGTCGGAGAGGGGGTGCTGGTCAAGTTCCAGAACTACGACGGCGAGGTGCTGCAGATGTTCAACTACGCGATGGGCGAGCTCCCCGAGTACCTCGGGTCCGTCCCGGTCAGGCCCGCCGACGAGGAGCACGTCTACGTGTTCGCCGGCTGGGAGCCCGAGGTCGTCCCCGTCTCCGGGGCGGCCACCTACACCGCGGTTTACGAGGCCGTCCCCAGCGAGTGCGTCATTAGCTTCTACGACGAGGACGGCGAGACCCTGCTCGACCAGGAGACAGTGGCGTACGGGGAGATGCCCGTGTACAAGGGCGCCACCCCGAAGAAGGCCAGCGACGAGCAGAACCGCTACGCCTTCGCCGGCTGGACCCTCGCGCTCTCCCCGGCCACCGGGGACGCCTCCTACACCGCCAGGTTCTCGGCCGTGCCCTTCGACGCGGACTTCAACTACGACGGCAGGGTCGACCTCAGGGACATGACGCTGCTCAAGAAGGCGGTGAAGGCCGGCGGGACCGACAAGACCTTCGACATCACCCATGACGGGAAGGTCAACCTCAGAGACGTCGTCCTCATGAAGAAGATCCTCAGTCTGAAGAACTGAGTCCCTGTCCGAGTACAATGGGCGGACCTGCAGTACGGTCCGCCCGATTTTTCTCATCACGTGCACCGTTGGGGGCATTCCGGCTCCGTGCGGGCGGCTTCATGGACCGAGTACCTATGGCCGGTGCGTGGCACCATCCATCCTCCATAGGTTGGGCCATGTTCGATTCGAGGCGACTTGCAGCCTAACTCGATTGATTTAGGGTCTCTTTGTGCCGGTCCGCGGGACAGGCCGCATGCGGTCGTCGTCATCTGTCGGTTGCCAATGCCGGGTTTTAAAACAATTAGGTAATAAAACGTGCCTGCCTGCTCCACTTATATATGTGGATATTCTCAATCGGTATTTCTAGAGGCAATATCATGAACAGACCGGTATTCCCGTTCTCCGCTATCGTTGGGCAAGAGGATATGAAAGAGGCCCTGATATTGAATACCATCAATCCCTTGATCGGTGGTGTGCTGATCCGTGGTGAGAAGGGGACGGCCAAGTCGACTGCCGTGAGGGCGTTGGCGGGTCTGCTCCCGGAGCGCGAAGTGGTGCTCGGATGCCCCTGCGGATGCGATCCGAGGGTGCCGGGGGCCATGTGCCCGGAATGCCAGGAAAGGCGCAAGGAGGGGGAGCTCCCGTCCACCGCCGTGCCGATGTCGGTGGTCGAGCTGCCGCTGAGCTCCACCGAGGACCGTGTGGCCGGGACCCTCGACATCGAGGCCGCCATCACCACCGGGAAGAAGAGGTTCGAGCCGGGGGTGCTGGCTAAGGCCAACGGCAACATCCTGTACGTCGACGAGATCAACCTTCTCGACGACAACATCGTGGATCTGCTCCTCGATGCCGCCGCCATGGGGGTCAACTACATCGAGCGGGAGGGGATCTCCTACTCGCACCCGTCCAAGTTCATCCTGGTCGGGACCATGAATCCGGAGGAGGGCGACCTGAGGCCCCAGCTCCTCGACAGGTTCGGGATGATGGTGGACGTCGTATCGGAGAAGGACGAGGACCGGAGGACCGACATCATCGAACGCCGCATGGAGTTCGAGAAGAACCCCGAGAGCTTCTGCAAGGACTACCGGGAGCAGAACGCCCAGATACGCGAGAACATCCTGAAGGCGCGCGAGCTGCTGAAGGGCATAGACGCCGGCAGGGATGTAATCCGCGCCGCGGTCAGGATTTCCCTGCATCTGGGGGTCGACGGGCACCGCTCCGATCTCACGCTGATCAAGGCCGCGGAGGCCTATGCGGCCATGCAGATGCGCACGGAGGTCTACCCTTCCGACGTCACCCACGTGGCCAAGCTGGTCATGCCGCACCGCATGAGAAGGAATCCCTTCCAGGATTCGAACCTCAACAGCGAGGAATTGGACGCATGGCTCAAGAGCACCTTCGGGACCAACTGAACTATCCGTTCGCCGCCTTCGTGGGCAACGACCTCGCCCGGAAGGCGCTGAAGGTGGCGGCGTCGTCGGCAGACATCCATTCGGTGCTGATCTGCGGGCCGAAGGGGACGGGCAAATCCGTCCTCGCGCGCTCCATGGAGGACATCGCCGAGGGCAGGAAGGTAGTGAACCTCCCGCTCAATTCCTCTGAGGACCAGATATTCGGCGGCATGTCCGTGGAGGAGACCCTCCGCAAAGGCAGGCGGGTGCTCTCCAACAACGTACTCCTCCGGGCGGACGGCAACATACTGTTCGTGGATGACGTCAATCTCCTGCCCGACTATGTCCTCAACCAGGTGCTCAACGCCGCCGAGAACGGCTTCCACGTCGTGGAGCGGGAAGGCATCTCCGAGACCTACGACTGCCGCTTCCTCTTCGTGGCCACCATGGATCCGGAGGAGGGAGGGATATCCGACCATCTTCTGGACCGCTTTGACATCTGCGTGTTCCTGTCTACATTGGAGGACGAGGAGCTGAGGATGACGCTCTGCGAGCGCTGCCTCTCCTTCCAGAAGGACCCGGAGGGGTTCATCCTCTCCTTCGCCGAGGAGACCGGGAGGATGCGGGACGAGGTCACCGAGGCACGTGCCAGAGCGCGTTTCACCCGGGTGCCCGAGGGATACTGCGCCGCCATCTCCGAAGTCTGCAACCAGCTGAACGTCGCCGGGCACCGGGGCGACATCTCGGTGATGAATGCCGCTTGCACCCTGGCGGCCCTCGACGGGAAGGACCTCGCCAACCTGGACCATCTGAAGGACGCCGCTGCCATGTGCCTGGAGCATCGCAGGAACAACCCTCCCGAGCAGCAACAGCAGCCGGACCAGCAGCCCTCCGAGGATCCCCCGGACGACCGGGAGGACGAAGAACCGGAGGAGCAGCAGAACGATCAGCAGCAGGACGATCAGGACCGGCCGCCCGAGGAGCCGGATGACCAGCAGGAGCAGCGGCCGCCCGAGGAGGGCGATGCCGAGGTCCCCCCGCCCGTGGACCCTGACGGGATGCAGGAGCAGGTGTTCGACATCGGGGACGTCTACAAGGTGGTCGACTACATGCCGAAGGAGAACGCCACTCTCAATCAGGGCGTCTCCGGGCGCCGGTCTGGCGCCAACATCCGCGATTCCGCCGGCAAGGTCATCGGGTACCGGATCCCCAAGGGCAAGGTGTCCGACATCGCGCTGTGCGCCAGCATACGCGCCTCCGCTCCCAGTCAGATCTACCGTGACCATTCGGAGCTGGCCATCGTCCTCAAGAGGGAGGACCTCAGGGAGAAGGTCCGTGAGAAGCGGCAGGGCAACAGCATCCTATTCCTGGTGGACGGGAGCGGTTCCATCGGCGCCCAGAAGCGTATGGTGGCGGTCAAGGGGGCCATCCTCTCGATGCTGAAGGACGCCTACCAGAAGCGGGACCGCATCGGAATGGCAGTCTTCCGCATGAACACTGCCGAGGAGGTGCTGCCCCTCACCAAGAGCATCCTGAAGGCCTACAACGTCCTCCAGGACATCCCCACCGGGGGCAGGACGCCCCTGATCCACGGTCTGCTGAAGGGATATGACATCCTGAAGGGGGTCGACGGCAAGGACTCCCGCCCGGTGATGGTCATCCTCTCGGACGGGCGGTGCAACGTCGCCTACACCAGCGGCCAGAAACCCGTCGACGAGATGCTCTCGACGGCGAGGTCCCTGTCGAAGACGGGGATCCGCTTCATCGTCATCGACACCGAGGCCGGACGCATGCAGTTCGGCCTGGCGCTGGAGCTGTGCCGGGCGCTGGACGGCACCTATCTCAGGCTGGAGAACCTGAACGCCGAGTACATCGAGTGCTCGGTCAAGTATGCGATCGAAGGGTGATGGGACCCATGCGGCTCCGGCGTTTGAAATCGGATTGGCCGGAGCCGCATGGGGCCCTTATCGTTTTTTCATGGAAGAAGTGAGGCCATATGAGGATATACAGGAGCAAGCGGTCCGACGGCGGGCATGTGAAGGTAGTCTACCTGAAGATCGGCGGGAATAAGGGAACCAACAGTCTGGGGGAGGAATGCGAGTCGACATCCCTCGACCGCGCCGACCTGGACCTTATCGTCTTCGACGGCAAGGAGACCGTCCGCGATCCGATGGAGTTCTCGGCGCTGCGGGACGAGATAGTCGGCTGCGACCTGCTGGTCGTTGACATTCACGGTGACGTTTGCGATTACAAGAAGTACGATGCCCTCAAGAAGGATATCGAGAAGCACCGGGTGAACACGTACCTAACCTGTGCGATGCCGGAATCCATGAAGGAGGCCTCCTCCATGTTTCTGGGTGATGCTGAGGAGTACATCGCCATCACCAAGTACCTGTCCCTGGACGGGCGGGAGAACCGCCGGAACCTTCTGCTGTATCTGGTCAAGCTCTACGGCGACCCCTCGCTCGCGGTCCCGGAGCCCAAGATGGAGAGGATGCAGGGGGTGTACCATCCGGGGATGCCCCGGGACATCTCCCTCGACGACTACATGGCGACGCTGGACCCCTCGAAGCCCACCGTCGGGATCCTGATCGGCCAGCAGTCCTGGCTGAACGGGGACCTGGAGCCGCAGGACCTCATCATCGGATATGTGGAGAAGCACGGCGCCAACGCCCTCCCGGTGTTCCTGAACATTATCCAGAGCGACATCAACGGCTCCATCGGCCTGTCCGGCGTGATGCGCGAGTATTTGACGAGGGACGGGAGGGGCCTGGTGGATGCGCTGATCCTCTGCGGCCTCGGATTCTCGTCGCTGGCGCTGGCCAACCCCGGGGACGGCAGCCGGGAAGGCTTCCGTAACTACTTCCAGGAGCTGAACGTGCCCGTCATCGCCTCGTTGGCGATGTTCCGTTCCCAGGAGGAGTGGAGGAACGACGGCATCGGCATGGACGGCGGCGAGCTCTGCGTGTCGGTGGCCCTCCCCGAGTTGGACGGCCAGCTGACCTCCGTCCCTTACGTGTTCACCGAGAAGGACGAGAACGGCATCGAGTACCGCAGCTTCATCCCCGACCGCCTGGAGAGGATCGCCCGCATGGCGGTCAGGTGGTCCAAGGTGCACATGGTGCCGACCAGCGAGCGCAAGGTCTCGATGCTCTTCAACGCCAGCTCCCTCTCCAACGCCTCCATCGGCCTGGCCGGGGGGCTGGACGCCCTCGAGAGCGTCTGCAGGCTGCTGGCGAGGATGAAGCAGGAGGGTTACACCATCGACCATGTGCCCCGGAACAGCCGGGAGCTCATCGACGAGCTGCTGGCCAACATCACTGACAACCTGGACTGGGACACGGAGGAGACCATCGAGGAGCGGGCGGCCGACTTCCTGGACACGGAGGAGTACACTGGATGGACCGAGGAGGAGGCGCCCGGATACATGGAGTGGGTGTGCCGCAACTGGGGCCAGCCTCCCGGCGAGATCATGTCCCACCGGGGCCGCTTCATCATCCCCGGCGTGCTCAACGGCAACGTGTACATCGGGTTCGAGCCTCCCCGGGGCAAGCATGAGCAGGCGGAGGCGCTGATCCACGACCCCGACCTCTCGACGCCTCATCACTATTACGCCTACTACCGCTGGATCTCGAGGGTCTTCAAGACCGACGTCCATCTGCACATCGGCACCCACGGCTCCTGCGAATGGCTCCCCGGGAAAGGCAACGGTCTCTCCCGTGAGTGCTTCCCGGACATCATGATGGAGGACCTCCCCCACCTCTACCTCTACGTCATCGACGACCCCTCGGAGGGGATTGTGGCCAAGCGGAGGAAGAAATCAATCCTGGTCGACTACCTGATGCCGTCCCTGGCCCGGGCCGGCACCTATGACCAGCTGGGCGATCTGGAGGGGCACCTCCAGGGATACCTGTACGCCAAGCAGACCATGCAGAGCTCGAAGATGGAGTCGGAGGGGGAGAAGATCTGCCAGCTCATCGGCGAGCTGAGCCTGTGGGGGGAGCTGGGGATCCCGGAGGGAACGCCTTCCGACCAGATACTCTCCAAGTGCGAGGTCGTCTTCGACTACGTCACGGAGCTCAAGGACGGCCTGATGATCAATGGTCTGCACATCGCCGGCGACATCCCCCAGGAGGAGAAGCTGGACGAGATGATCTACTGCCTCACCCGCCTCAAGAACGGACGGATCCCCTCCTTCCGGAGGTCCATCGCCAAGAACATGGGGTACGACCTGGACCACCTCCTCGATCACATGTCGGAGGTGGACCCTTCCACCGGCAAGCTCAACGGGCAGCTGGTGGACCTCATCGACGATCGGATGCAGGAGTGCGTGACCGCCATCCGCCAGACCGGCTACGACCGCGGGAAGGCGCTGGCGATGATGGAGGAGGAGTTCGGCGAGGACGATGATATCGCCTCGGTGACCGGCTACATATGCGAGGAGCTCTACCCCAACATCTGCGGAATTGAGGACGAGATCAACAACATGATCGTGGGCATGGCCGGAGGATACGTCCCTCCCGGCCCTTCGGGGGCCCCCTCGCGCGGCAACGCCCACCTCCTGCCCACCGGCAAGAACTACTACTCGCTCGACCCGGAGACGGTCCCGTCGGAGGAGAGCTGGAAGGCCGGCCAGAAGATGGCCGAGGATATGGTCCGCAGTTACATAGAGCGGGAGGGCAAGTATCCCGAGAGCGTCGGGATCGTGATCTGGTCCATCGACACCATGAAGACCGGCGGCGATGACGTCGCCTATGTGCTCTACCTTCTGGGGGTGCGCCCGGTCTGGGGTTCGGTGGGAGGCAAGATCACCGGCCTGGAGGTCATGAGCCGCGAGGAGCTCAAGCGGCCCCGCATCGATGTGACCGTCCGCATCAGCAGCCTCTTCAGGGACACGTTCCCCAACCTCTTCCAGCTGATCGACGAGGCGGTGGAGCTGGCCGCCAATGTCGAGGAGTCGGACGAGGACAACTACCTGAGGAAGCATCTGAAGCAGGACATCGCCCGGATGATCGAGGAGGGCCTGTCCGCGGAGACGGCCCAGGACCGGGCCATGGTCCGCGTGTTCGGCGAGCCTCCCGGGGTGTACGGCGCCGGCGTCAACACCCTCATCGAGTCGAGGAAGTGGAAGGATGTCGGCGACCTCGCGGAGATCTACATCACCTTCGGCTGCAGCGCCTACGGGAGGAAGCACCGGGGAGAGAAGATGCCCGAGACCTTCCGCCACCGCCTGGTCAGCCTCGACGTGGCCGTCAAGAACCAGGTCGACCGCGAGATCGACCTCGTAGACATCGACGACGGGTACGCCTTCCTCGGCGGCATCAACGCCGTGTGCCGCGCCGCCGGGAGAGAGATTCCCGTCAACTACCTGTGCGACACCTCCGACCCCGACCGGATCAAGACCCGTGACCTGGAGCATGAGATCGCCTACATCCTCAGGACCAGGGTGCTCAACCCCAAGTGGGTGGAGAGCATGAAGGACCATGGCTTCACCGGGGCCGCCTGGGTGCATGAGGACATCAATCATGTCTTTGGATGGGATGCGACCTCCGATGTCATCGAGCCGTGGATGTACCAGTCGCTGATCGAGCACTTCCTCTTCGACCAAGACAACTACGAATGGATCGCCAAGGAGAATCCCTATGCGCTGAAGGACATCCTGGAGGACCTGCTCGAGGCGGTCGACCGCGACATGTGGGAGCCCGATGATGAGACTCTCTCCAGGCTGCGCGAGTTATACCTGGAGGCCGAAGGGATGCTGGAGGAGATGGCCGCGGACAAGAGGGGCGAGCGACATGGCCGTCCGGGAGATGTCCGAGGACGGTCTGAGCCTGGTGCTGATCGACCCGCAGAGGAAGTTCCAGCTGGACCGCGATGACTGGCCGGAGGTCCGGCGTGCCGCGGTCGCCGCCATGAACGGCTACATCGCCGAGTTCAGGCGGTCCGGGGCCCCGGTGGTGTTCGTCAGGTACACCCCAGAGTTCCACTTGGTCTATGAGGGGGATGACGGCGACGCCTGGCTGGACGGCATCGATGCGCGTACCGAGGACCCCGTCGTCGACAAGACCCGCATGAACAGTTTCCAGGACAGCCGGCTGGAGGAGGTTCTCCGGGGATTCGGCAACGAGGGGCTGGTCATCGTCGGGATGGTCACGCAGGCCTGCGTGATGTCCACGTACTATTCGGCCTGGGACCATGGGTTCAAACCCTATCTCGGCAGGGGTGCGCTTATCTCCACCGAGGACAGGATCAACGAGGCGGCGGAGCTGTTCGCGAGATTCACAGATCTGGATTCGGTGAAGGGATATTTCTCCAGGGGTCCGCTCGGTCAAGGGACCGCAAGGCGAGCCGGGAGACCGCCCTCGCCAGGGCGCGGGGGATGCCCTCGTCCATGTCGGGCTCGAATCCGGGGCAGACCGATGCGATCGTCCTGCGGGCGAGCTCGGTCCCGGACCTCCGGTCGCAGATGCCCCAGGCCATCTCGTCGTGGAGATGGATGGCGGCCGCGGCCGCGGCCACCACCTCGGGACGGCGGGCCGTCTCCGCGAGCGATTCCGCGAAGCCGTCTCTTCCGGAGGCGTCGGCGGCGTCGATGTAGAAATCCGGGGGGATGCGGAAGCGGTCGAGCCTGATCAGGGCATCCATCCGGGACTCCGGGGTCATCCCCGCCCAGTTCCCGAGCGCCCTCTTCACCGCCGCGAGCACGCATCTGCCGATCAGCTCCCCCAGTTTCGAGTGCTTTCCCGCATCGGTCAGGCGAAGTTCCGAACCGCGGTCGCAGACGACGGCGATCTGGTCGGTCCCGGATCCGGTGGCGATGCCTTCGGAGTATCTGCTAGACGCCATCAGCTCCTGCAGCGCCGCGGTCTTGGCCTCGGTGGCTGTCATGATGCACCGGGCCATGGTCTGGACCGGGAGGTCGGCGTCTACCACCAGGATGATGACGATGGTGCCGCTCGGGCGGTGGTACTTCTCGGTCTCGTCGTAGGAGGCGGGGTCGCCGACGCGTCCGCCGTTTCCCTCCACGCCGGCGGTGACCACGGCCGAGACCGACAGGTTCCCGAAGGTCTCGGAGACGACGGCCGCCTTGTCCATGGTGACCGCGGTGCCGAGCCCGACCACCGTGGCGGGGTCGAGTCCGATCTTCTCAGCGCATCTGGAGCAGTACTCCAGATAGTTCTCCCTGGGACCGTGCATGAGGTCCATCTCGGCCTCCCCGCCGATGCCGGTGGTGTTGAAGACCGCGGACGGCCGGTCGAAGACGCCGCCATGGTAGTAGGCGGACGACAGCACCGCGCTGTCCTCCTTCGGGAGCACGACCAGGGACCGGCCGTGCCGGTACACCCTCTGCCCGCCGGGGAGCCTTTGGACCTCGATGGGGTCCCCCACCTGCTCGCCGTCTAGGACCTTCCTCCAGGTGACCATGTCCTTTCACCTCGGTAGGAGTCCGGGTCTCTGATGGAGTCCGACTCGGAGGGCGGTCTCGGGACCACGTAGTTGATCCCGCCGACGTTGACCACGGTCACGTCGATCCCGAACACGTCCTTGATGGACTGCTCGTTGATGATCTCGTTGGGGTCGCCGTAGGAGTAGATCACGCCGTCCTTGATCATCATCGCCTCGTCGCAGTACCTGGTCACCAGGTTGAGGTCGTGGCTGGCCATGATGACGGTGATCCCGTTTTTGGCCTGCTCCTTCAGCAGCTCCATCACCTGGACCTTGTACTTGATGTCGAGGTGGGCGCTGGGCTCGTCGACCATCATGACCTTGGGCTCCTGGACGACGCCCTTGGCCACTAGCGCCCGGGCTCTCTCCCCGCTGCTGAGCTGGGAGAGGCGGCGGTCCTGGTACTTGAGGAGCCCGAACGCTCTCATGATGTCCTCGATGGCCTTCTGGTCCTCGTCGCTGTCCCACCAGATGCCGCTGCTGATGGGCGCCCTCCCGAGCGAGACGAAGTCCTTCAGCAGCAGGGAGAACTCCACCGGCATCTCGGCGGGCACGGTGGTGCAGACCTTGGCGACCTGCTTGCGGGTCATCGCCAGGACGTCCTCGCCCTCGATGTCGATGGACCCCTCCTGGATCTTCAGGAGGCAGTTTACGCATCTCATCAGCGTCGTCTTCCCGCAGCCGTTGGGCCCCATGAGCGCGATGAACTTCCCTTTGTCGGCGCTGAGATTGATGCCGCGGAGGTTGATGAACGCCTTGGTGTATCCGAACTGGACTCCTTCCAGCTCCAGCATGGGGGATTCACATGACATAGTGCTTCCCCTCCTTGATCAGCAGAGCGAAGAAGAACGGTATCCCCACCACCGACACAATCGCGCCGATGGGGAGCTCTCCGGCGGTGCCCACCGATTTGCAGAAGATGTCCGCGACCAGCAGGACGATGGCGCCCACGAGCATGGATGCGGGGAACAGCACGCGGTGGTCCCCGCCCACCAGCATCCTGGTGAGGTGGGGAACGATCAGGCCGATGAAGCCGATGACGCCGCAGTAGGCCACGCTCATCGCGGTGATGATGGCGATGATGGTCATCATGAGGCGCTTGAACTGGCGGGTGTTCAGGCCCAGGTACTGGGCGTTCTCGTCGCCCAACAGCATCATGTTGAGCCTCTTCGCGGCGATAATCACGACGAAGAAGCAGGGTATGAGGACGCACAGCATCACGTAGACGTTGTCCCAGGTCTGGTAGGCGAAGGTGCCGAACAGCCAATACATGATGCTCTGGTAGTCCGCGGAGTTGAAGGTGATCACCAGGGTGGAGGCGGCGGACAGACCCGCGGCGATGATGGTGCCGCTCAGCACGTAGGCCATGGCCCGGCCGCCCACCATCTCCGACATGGTGATGGTCAGCGCGAAGGCCGCGATGGCCCCGATGGCGGCGGCGACCGGGATGGTCAGGGCCGAGAATGCGAACAGGCCGGAGAGGGTCACCAGAATCACCCCGAAGGAGGCTCCGGAGGATACACCGGTGATGTAAGGGTCGACCAGAGGGTTGCGGATCATGGCCTGCATCGCCGTGCCTGCGGCGGCCAGGCCCATGCCCACCAGGATGACGGATATCGAGCGCGGCATCCTGAGATGGTAGATGACCATCTCCCCGGTGTCCCATTCCTCTCCGGTAAAGCAGGACGTGATGACCCCACAGAGGCTGTCCAGGGCCTCCATGAAGGTCATCACATAGTGTCCTTGAGTCAGAGAGAACACGAATATCACCAACAGAGCTACGGATCCTACTGCCAGTACGGTCAGGAAGCGCTTCTTCGTGTCGTAATGGAGCTTATTCGTGATATCTGGCCCTGACTCGTGTTTCATATTTCCACCTCAGAACTTGTCCACTATCTTCTGGAGATAGGTCTGGTAGTCATCGGTGAAGACGTGGTTGGGCACCTCGATGCCGAGCTGGTCCCCATAGAGCACCAGGGTGATCATGAGGTAGGTCTCCACCAGGTGGGGGGAGGTGGAGGTCAGCGCGCGGTAGGAGGGCCCGTATTTGTAGGAGAGGTTGGTGCTGAGCGTGTAGTAACGGTCGAATTTGGCGAAGTCCAGGTCGGCCATCAGGGGGTCCGTGTTCGAGATGACCGCCTCCCCCTGTCTGCCCCAGCTCGCCTCGAGGACGGCTCCGGGATTGCCCTGGATGACGTCCTCGGCGGAGATCTGCGCGTAGTTGGCGGTGATGCCGAAGGCGTTCTTGGAGCCGAGCTCCTCGGCGATGGCGCCCAGGATGTATCCGCCGCCGTAGGCGTACTTGCTCATGGTTATAGCGTACGAGGGGGCGGAGTAGTTGGACACGAGAGCCTTCACTTTGCTGATGACTTCTTTGCAGTTGTCGACGATCTTGGTGGCGGTCGTCTCCTCGCCGAAGATCTTCCCGAGGACCTCGATGTCGTCGTACACGCCCTGCACGCTGGTGGCGTAGGGGCAGACGAAGTACCTCAAGCCGAGGGCGTCCAACTGGCTTCCGATGCTGGACTTCTCGTAGGAGGTGTATCCGAAGATGATGAGGTCGCCTTCCTGGTAGTTGTTGGCCAGGGTCTCGGCGGTCTGCCTCCAGGTGGGGTCGAGGAGCTTGACGGTGCCGTTCTCCACGGCCGTCATCAGGGACGACATGTTCTTGATGGTGCCCTTCCCGTAGGATTTGACGCCGGTGATGTCGTCGGAGTACTCCCGATAGTTGGTGTCGTCGCCGTTTATGGCGGCCACCTTGTCGCCGAGGCCCATGTAGATCAGGCTCTCGACCTCCATGGCCGAGGTGCACAGGGCCCTGGTGGGATAGGATTTGAAGTTCACTTCGCGCCCGACAGCGTCGGTGAGGGTGAAGTCGATGACATCATCGTCACCTCCGTCGTCGTTGCCGCTGTTTCCGTGGTTGTTCACGATCAGGACGCAGGCGACGCAGACTGCGAGGACTGCCACCGCCGCGATCACGATCATGATCGTTTTGCTTATTGCCATGAGATACCTCTCCCTGATTTTAGTTGGAAGTAACTACCAACTTCGTAAACCGATATATATGGTTTTGTGGGAAGGCCTTGGAAAAGAGCTGTTTTTTACATAATTGATTTTAAACGATCAGAAGAACGCTCGGCAATTCGCCTTTGGAACGGCTTCGGTCCCGTATCGGCGGGGGAGATGGTATGGCCGGCGCAGCATCTGCCGGCATAGGGTCCCGGGCTCTATCCCGATCGCCGATGGCAGCGGGGAGCCGGTGCGGGACTCCGCTCCCCGTGACGGTCGCTGAAGGACACAGTAATCCGCGGGGTCCCCTTCGGCGCTACTCGCGGAAGCCCTTTGACGGACGCGCACCGATGGTGCCGCAGGCCGAGGTTCTCTATGACTATATAAAGGTGCGAAACTTGTCGCTACCTTATGTCTATGGACATGGCTCATCAAGACAATTCCAACCGGCATGCGGAGAAGCATCTCCGCATAGCGTACACGTCGGTGGACATCTTGAACTCATGCTCCATGATCGACGCCTGCCGCAACCTGGAATGGCTGGATGTGGATGTGAGCGTCACCTACGCCGATTCCAACAAGTTGGACAACGACGAGGGGGCGTTCCTGGAGTTCCTCGACGTGGTGCGCGACTCCGATGTCCTCATCGTCAGCACCCACGACGATCCCGACCGCTTCAGCAAGTTCGGCCGCCTCCTGTTGGTCGCCGACAACAACCGCATCCCGCTCTTCATGAACAGCGGCTACGACGAGGTCAACCGGGGGTACGCCCATCTCTCCGGACTGTCGGAGGACAAGGCCGAGGAGCTCCGGCGCTACATGAGGCTGGGCGGAGAGAAGAACAGCCTCAACGCCATCCTGTGGATGTGCCGGAACATGGCAGGGTGCGACATCCGCGTCCCCGACCCCATTGTCCCCGTCTGCCAGGGCATCTACCGCCCCGGGTCCAAGGGTCTGCTCAGAGAGGACGGGTTCCTCGATTCCCTGGATCCAACCAAGCCCACGGTGGCGGTGCTCTTCCATCAGAGGATGTGGATGGAGAACAACCTCTTCGCCATCGATGCCCTGGTCCAATCGATCGAGGCCAAGGGGGGACAGGCGCTCCCGGTGTTCTTCATGTCGGTCCCCGACAAGGGCATCGGGTCCATCGGAACGGCGGGGGTCATCAAGAGGTATCTGATGCGCGGCCGCCGGTCCCTGGTGGATTCGGTCATCCTCGTGGGGGGCTTCTCCCACAACGCCCTCAACATCGGAGGGGGCTCGGACGGATTCATCAGCAACATCTTCGCCAAGCTGAACGTCCCGATCATCCAGGCGGGGATAGTCAACGCCACCGTCGACGAGTGGAAGAACCGGGACAGCGTGCTCGACGCGGCCTCCCTGGCCTCGACCATCGTCCAGCCGGAGATGGACGGCCAGATAATCTCGGTGCCGTTCTGCTTCGTAGGCTCGGACCTGCAGGGGAACTTCCGCTACGACTGCATCCCCGACCGGGTCGACAAGATCGCATCGATGGGTCTAAACTGGGCGAGGCTGAAGCGCAAGCCGATCGGCGCCCTCAAGGTGGCCCTCATTTTGAACTCCGGCGGGCAGTCCGAAGGAAGGCTGGGTCTCGCCTCGGGGTTCGATGCGTTCAGCAGCCTCAGGCGGCTGCTCATGCGGCTCTCCAAGGAGGGTTTCAAGATCGATTGGATCCCGAAGCGTGAGGGCGAGCTCCTGGACCGGCTGCTGAAGAGCGCCGGGACGGTATACGGGCCATATGGGCAGTCGTCTCCGAGCCCGGGCGGCCTGTCCGTGTCCGGGGGCCTCTACGCGAAATGGGCGATGGACCTGCCGCATGCCAAGTGCCGGGAAATGGAGAGGGAATGGGGCGATTTGCCCGGCGGCATACTCACCGAGGATGGTGGCATCCCCATCCCCGGGGTCATCGACGGCAACGTGTTCATCGGGGTGCAGCCCCGGACGTATGCCGAGCTCGACTATAGGGTCAGCGTCCCTTCGCACCAGTACTATGCCTTCTACAGGTGGGTCAGGGAGGTGTTCGGAGCGGATGTGGTGGTCCACATGGGTTCCCGCGGCACTTTGGAGAGCATGCCGGGCAAGACGGTGAACCTGTCGGCGGAGTGCTGGCCCGACATCCTCATCGGGGCACTGCCGAACCTCTACCTGTTCGCGGTCGATGACGCCGGCGGTGGGATGGTCGCCAAGCGCCGCACCAACTCGGTGCTGGTGGGCTACGTGGACGCGCCCACCCTCAGGTCCGGCGCCTACGGGGACCTGGAGGAGCTGGATTCGCTGATCCAGCAGCACATGCTCTTCAGCTCATCCTCGCTGCAGGAGAAGCTGGACATCATCGAGCCCCGGATCATCGGCCTGGTCCGGAGGATGGGCATCCTCCACGACCTCTGCCTGCCCGAGGAGATAACGGACCGCGGGATAATCGCGTACCTGGACGTGTTCTACCGCTATATCCAGGAGATCAAGGGCTACAGCAGTAGCTATGGGCTCCATATCCTCGGCGATGTCCCCAAGGGCAAGGGCCTGCTGGAGTATATCGAGGAGCTGGTCGCTACCGACGAGAGGCGCCGTGCCTCGCTGGTGAAGGCCCTGGAGGCGGTCCGGACGTCCCAGGAGGGCGGGGGCGACGCCCTCTCCGCTTTCATCGGGGACATGGCCGAGAGAGGTTTCGTCGCCGAGGACTGCCTCCCCCTCTGCGGCGGGGACAAGAGCCTGGAGTCGGTGGTCTCCTTCGTCTGCGATGAGGTCCGTCCCAAGCTGGTGGGCATTAGGAACGAGATGGACGCGGTGATCGGCGGCCTCCGGGGGGGATTCATCATGCCCGGGCTGCCCGGCTCGCTCAAGGAGGGGAACCTGCAGATCCTCCCCACAGGGAGGAACTTCTGCTCCATGGATCCCACCCTGGTGCCGACCCAGCTCAGCTATGGGACCGGCTCCGCCGTGGCGGAGCAGGTCGTGAAGAGGTATGTTGACATCAATGGGAAGTATCCCAGCACCATCTCAATCAGCATGGGCGTCTCCAATCTGATTAACACGGGCGGGGACGAGGTGTCTTACGCGCTCAGGCTGATGGGGGTCAGGCCGGTCTGGCGCCATGGGCACGTGTCCAGGCTCGAGGTCATACCCCTGGAGGAGCTGGGCCGTCCGCGGGTGGACGTCGTCTTCCGCACCAGCAGCATGTTCCTGAACACCTTCCCTAACCTGGTCCTGCTCCTGCAGGAGGCCTTGGACCTGGTCTCCGGGCTGGACGAGGAGGAGGAGGAGAGCAACGCCATCCGCCGGCATCTCTCGGAGGACATGACCAAGTACATCCGCGAGGGCGTGGACTCCGTCGGCGCCCGGGCACGGTCGAGGATGCGCATGTTCCTGGAGGAGGAAGGGTCCGGGCCCGAGGGTGCGGCGCCCATGGCCGAAGGGGACGGTCTGACCCCTTCGATACAATTCAGGTGGTGGAGCGGCCGGATAGATGTCACCGCCGTGAGCTCTTTCGACCTGTTCGGCGGCAACATGGAGTCGTTGATGCGGTCGATAGCCATGGAGAAGGGGCTGAACAAGGATGCTCAGGTCATGCTGGTGGGGGAGGAGGTTCGCACCCTCTCCACCGAGATGTCGCTGGTCATGAGGGGGCGCATCCTCAATCCCAAGTGGATCTCCCGGATGATGGACCACGGCTTCGTCGGCGCGGGGGAGCTGAGCCGCATCATCCACGGGCTGTTCGAATGGGCCACCCACACCGACGTGGTGAAGGATTGGATGTTCCAGGGGGTCACCGAGCGCTATGTGCTCAGCGATACCGTGCGCCAGTGGATGCTCGCCAACAACCCCTTCGCGATGAGGGACATCGTCAGCGACATGTACAAGGCGGTGGAGGACGGCGTCTGGCATGCGCCGGCCAAGACCCTGATGGCGCTGAGGGACGCCTACCTCGATGCCGAGGGGGCCATCGAGGAGGGCCCCTCCTTCAGGCTCGTCTGAAGATCTCGTCCAGGAGATACATGGCGCCGTGGATCCCGAAGATCGGGCGGGACAGGAAGTTGACCCTCAGCAGGCTCGGGAGGCCGATGTCGATGCCCTTATCGCACAGGCCGGTGGCTTCGGCCAGGGCGGCGTACTGTCCGTCCGCGAACAGGTACGAGGTCTCCGCCCCGTCGGGGTCGCGGTCCATGGCGTCCGGGCAGTCGATCCCCTCCAGGAAACCGGACAGGCGCCCGCGGTACTCCTGGTCGGAGCCCTTCGTGCACACTGCGGCGGCCGGCATCATGAACAGGTAGCTGAACAGCCATCTGGTCAGCGGCAGGGCCACCGAGCTCTCGGACACCACCGAGAAGCGGCGGTACTTCGGGCTCTTCAGGTAGACGGTGGAGGAGAGGATGCGGAACGCCCGCCTTTTGGCGTCCATGATCTTCTCCCTGGGCTTCTCCGGGTCGGCGCCGGTGGCTTCCGCGATCCGGTCGATCCAGGACTCCAGGGCGTCGAAGCCGACAGGTGCGCCCTGGTCGCATTCGATGCATTCGATCCCGTACTCGTCGCGGTAGTAGTCGGCGGTGTGGCGGCAGTACTCCCTCTGGATGACGACGTTGAACTCCGCCTCCACCGAGGCCCTGAGCTCCTCGGAGCTGCAGCCGGCGCCCGGTGCGCTGATTACCTCCAGGCCCATGGATTCCAGATGGCCGCGGAACTCTTCCAGGGCGACAGACCAATCGTTGGCGGTGATCGGGAGCCCCAGGATGTTGACCGTGCCCTTCCTGGCCTTCCTTCTGGCGGGGTGCATCCACTTGAGGACGGTCAGCACGGTGTGGTCGTAGCTCGGGGCGAAGGGCTGGGAGATCAAGGACTCGTTGACGGCGGCGGCCCGGTTCGAGTAGCCGGCCTTGGCGATGCAGTCGGTGATGTTGTCGCCGATCAGGGCGACTCCGGGGGACTGGACGAACACGCAGAACTCCCCGGGGAACGAATCGCATATGATGGGGATCGAGTCCATCAGCTTCTCCTTGGTGCCGTTGATGTAGTCGTACTCGTCCACGTAGGTGCATGGCAACCGGCGGTTGCCGAAGAAGTACTTCCCGTAGAACCTCTCGTTGTCCCGGCGCTCTTTCCTCGGGAAGCACTGGGAAGAGGTGAAGGAGTTGTAGTTCCGGCATCCTCCCGGCCCGTGGAGCACGGCATGGCCGTCGGTGAAGCTCTCCACGGCCAGCAGCGCGGCGGCGAAGCCGTCCAAGGCGGTGCGGTTCATTCTATGCACCTCCATCCGGGAACCTCGGGGAGGACCATCAGGTCATAGAGTCTCCTGGCGTGGGCGAGTGTCCCCCTGACCCCCGGGCCGGGGCGGCTGTAGATCAGGCACCTGCACTCCTCGAGATACAGGTTGCCGCTGTCGGACACCACGGCGTCGGGCGCGAGCTCGTCCAGGTCCCTCCTCAGGTCCTCGAGCTCGTAGTCCTTCTGGAACCGGTAGTCGTCGCGGTATGCGGAGACCTTGACCTCCTGGGCCCATATGTGCTTGACGCCGATGCCCACCTTGAGGACGTCCATCCCCAGGTCGGCCAGCAGCTCCAGCAGCCAGTCGATGTCCTCGGTGAACTTGGAGATGACGATGACGCGCTTCCCCGCGGTGCGGCGGCGGTAAAGCGACATGCTCCGGTCGTATTCGTTTCTGACCTTGGCGGCGACCTCGATGGCAGGACCGGGGTCGCCGGTGATTTCGCCGATGCGCTCCGCGAAGCGCTCGAAGGACCTTATGCCGGTCGGGATCAGGTCCCGTTCGACCCTGATATCCAGCCGGTTCTCCACCATCGCCGCCAGCGCCATCGAGACCTTGTCCACCTCGACGATCGCGGTCAGGTCTGCCCGGCGGAAGTTCCTGATGTCGTCGACTGAGGTCCTGTACATCAGGTGGCAGTTCACTTCGAGGCCGAACATCTCGAAGAGCTCGGCGGCCTCGCTCATGTCCCTCTCCTGCCGGTAGAAGTACCTCTCCCCGATAAGATTCACATAGCCGTTCTCGGGCCGCACCCGGTCGTCCACCAGGGTTAGCAGCTCCTCGGCGCTGGCCACGTACCCTTTGTCCCATTCGCCCAGGATGTTCCCGTCGGCCATCACGGCCCTGATGAACACCTCCGGGTGCTCGCGGCCGATCGCTTCGACCAGGTCGGGGACGTTGTCTCCGATGATGCCGGATACGCAGGCGGTGACCACGAAGATGTACCTGCGGCCGGAGTTGATCTCATCCAGTATCCTGTCCCTCAGCAGGTCGAGGCCGCCGAACACGGAGACGGAGTCGTCCATGTCCGTGCACCTGAGCCGGGAGGAGGCCAGGGTGGACCGGTCGGCGCGCTTCATCTCCACCAGGTCCATCGACGAGGCGAAGATGTGGGCGCAGCTCCTGGGCCCGTGGACGATGGTCACCGCATCCTCCAGGTAGAGCAGCGGGTAGGTGGCGCCGGCCGCCGCGCAGTTGTGGATGATGGTCCGCTCGGTCCCGATTTCGGAGCGGTCCCGGACGGAGGCCGGCCGGCAGCCGCCGCAGGCGACCCCGTCCTAGCTCTTCTGGGGCTGGACCGGGAGCCCTTTGGCGTAGTCGGATAGTCCCGCGTCGGTGAGCGGGCTGGGATGGTGGAGCTCCACCTCGCCGTCCATGATGCCGATGATGCGGTCGGCGACCTTGCGGATCTCCCCCACCGCTGCGGAATCGGGGAACAACTCGGCGGAGGTGCAGCCTCTCGCCTCCGCCTGCGCGAAGACCGCATCCCTCGGGACGGCGGCGACGATGGGCAGGCCCACGGCATCCGCGAACCTTTTTACCGTCTCGTACTCGTCCTCGTTGCCGCGGCTGTTCAGGATGATGCCGGCCACCCTGGGGACCCCGTTGTCGAAGTTGCGGAGCCCCTTCAGGATGTTGTTGGCCGCGTAGATGGACATGAACTCGCCCGAGGTCACGATGAAGACTGCGTCGGAGTACTCGTTGCGCAGCGGCACGGCGAAGCCGCCGCAGACCACGTCTCCCAGGACGTCGTACAGCCGGACGTCGGTGTCGATCCGGTCGACGCCCAGCTTCTTCAACGCGTCGAAGGTGGAGAGGATCCCCCTGCCCGCGCAGCCGATCCCCGGCTCGGGTCCGCCGGCCTCGACGCATCTGACGCCGTTGGACCCGTTCATCAGGATGTCCTCCAGCTTCCGGTCGTAGGGGGCGGTGCTCCTGATGTAGTCGAGGACGGTGCGCTGCTCCTGGCCGCCCAGCAGCAGCCTGGTGGAGTCGTGCTTGGGGTCGCATCCGACCTGCAGGACCTTCTTTCCCTTCTGCGCGAGTATGAACGAGACGTTGGCAGAGACCGTGCTCTTGCCGATGCCTCCCTTCCCGTACACTGCTATCTGAATCATGGTCACATATCCTGAATTGGAGATAGCCTCCGATTTCCGCGGACGTTTTATAAAGATAGTGATGAACAGGTAAATAGTACCTAATTGATTTGAATGATGCCCGCACGGGAGGGAGACACATGTCCGGGAACATGAGGGACGGGATCGATGTTTCGCTGCCTCTGGAGGAGATCTCCGCCCGCATGAGCCTCGAAAAGAGGAACCGCGGGGACAACTACGATCCGGCCCGGACGAGTCGCGCAATCCAGAGGCTGGGCTTCATCAGGCTCCGCTACAACGGCTATTCCGTCAAGGAGGCCTCCGACATCATCGGGGTGAGCGTGCAGACCGGCTACAACTGGCAGAACGCGTGGAACCGCGACGGCATGTGGTCCGTATACCCCAGCTTCAACGGCGGGAGGCATTCGCTCATGGACGAGGAGCAGCGGGCCGCCCTCCGCCGCATGGTCGAGTCCTCCCGGCCCACCACCGAGGAGGTCAGGCTGTTCATCGGCTCCGAGTTCGGGATCGGCTACTCCCCGAAGCAGGTGCACGTGATCCTCTCCGGCCTCGGCTACGAGCACGTGTCCATGCCTGCCCCGGAGGGGTCTGCGGACCGGCGCCGGAGGATGAGGTGGGTCAAGAGCGACCTCGCTCGTCGTTGTTCAGCATCTCCAGCAGGCCCTCGCTCTCCAGGTACAGGTCGCGCAGCCGCTCGCGGATCTCCTCGGGGGCGTCCCATAGGTCCCGGTCGATGGCCTCGAGGAGGTCGTCGATCATCTCGTGCATCGCGTACGGGTTGTTCTCCTCGATCCACTTGCGGTTCTCGTCGTCGAGGACGTACTTCTCAGTGACCGCCTTGTACATCCAGGGTTCGATGTTGTCGGAGGTGGCGTCCCATCCGAGCATGTACTCGGTGAGCTTGGACAGCTCCATGGCCCCGCGGAAGCCGTGCGGCTTCAGCCCCTCGAACCATCTGGGGTTCAGCACCCGGCTGCGCATGACGTAGGCGGTCTCCTCCTCGAGAGAGCGGAGCTTGAGCCGGTCGGTGTCCGAGCTGTCCCCCATGTAGGTGGCGGGCTTGTGCTTGCCGTAGGCCCTGACCACGGCGTTCAGGCCGCCGAGGACCTCGTAGTCGTCGTCGATGTCCAGCAGGTCGAACTCGCGGTCGTTGTGGTTCTTCACCGTCACGTCCTGGGCGGACATCCGGTCGATGAATTCCTTCTCGACCTTCTCCCCCTTCCACCCCCTCCCGTACGCGTACGCGCCCCAGACGGTGTACACCTGGGCCAGGTCCTCGATGGTCTCCCACTTGGACGATTCGATGAGGATCCCGGTGCCGCATCCGTGCTGTCCGGGCGGGTCGCCGAAGATGCGGATCAGCGACCGGTCCCGGGCTTCCTGCTCGGAGAGGCCCTCCGATATGCGCTTGGCCATGTCCTCGCGCAGGTGCTTCCTGAGGAAGTTGCTTTCGTCGCCCTCGTCCAGCTCGGAGACCATCTCCACCCCGCCGTCGATCAGCTCGACCAGATTGGGGAAGGAGTCGCGGAACATGCCGCTGATGCGCAAGGTCATGTCGACCCTCGGGCGCCCCAGCTCCTCCAGTGGGATGACGTCGAGCCCCACGACCCTGCCCCCGTACGAGGAGTAGCGCGGGCGGAGGCCCAGGAGGTAGAGGATGTAGGCGATGTCGTCGCCGCCGGTCTTCATGGTGTCGGTGGCCCAGACGACGATGGCGACGTTCTCGGGATACTTGCCGTTGTCCTCCACGTACTTGTCCAGCATGGCGTCGGCCATCTTCACCCCGATGTCCCAGCTGGAGGCGTTGGGGATGGCGTACGGGTCGATGGAGAAGTAGTTGGTGCCGGTGGGCAGCAGATGGGCGTTGCCCCTGGTCGGCGAGCCGGAGGGGCCCGGAGGCACGTATCCGCCCGTCATCCCGCCGAGCAGGTTGTCGCGCTCGTCGGATATGTGGGTGATGCCGTAGCGGAGTGGCCCGCAGATGAAGTCCATTATCGTCCCCATCGCCCCTCCGTCCGACGGCGGGGACCGCTCCCGGTCGAAGCCGCTGGCGATGATGTCGGAGATCATGCCGCAGCATTCCCGGTCGATCTCGTCCACCCATGCGCCGTTGAGCCTCCCGCCGGTGCAGGCCGACGGGGAGTCCAGCAGGGCGTCGAGGTCGAGGCCCTTGGCGGCGGCGACCGACTTCCTCAGCGAGGGGACCTCGCCGTTGCGGAGGCGGGTCATCGAATAGACCATCTCCTCCATGCGCTTCCCCTCGGGGACCTTGCCCAGGATGTGGAGGCCGTCCTTGATGACGGCGTCCTTCAGGTCGCAGATGTAGTCGTACAGGGAGTCGACCATGCCGGCGACCTCCTCCTTCGGCGCGCCGGGTTCTAGCCCGATCTCCTTCCACAGGTCCAGCTCGGAGAGGCATCCGTAGATGGTGTCGAGGAGCCCTTCTTTCTTCTCGCCGGTGTTGGAGTTGAGGTACATCTGGAGGGCGGCGTCCAGGTCCGCCATCTCCTCGTAGGAGTCCGCCCGGGTCATCGATGCCACCATGTAGCCGATCAGGACGGAGTCCGTGCGCCGCTTGGCCTCCATCCCCTCGCCGGGGTCGTCGATGATGTACGGGTACACGTTGGGTATGGAGTCCAGCACCGCGTCCGGGTAGCAGCAGCGCGACAGGCCGTTGCCCTTCCCCGGGAGCCATTCCAGGGTGCCGTGGGTGCCCATGTGGATCAGGATGTCCGCCTTGAACACGTCGCGGATCCACCGGTAGTAGCCCAGGTACTGGTGCGGGGTCACTGAGTCGGCGGAGTGGTAGTACTGCTCGGCGTTCGCGTGGTGCCCCCGGTTGGGCTGGATGCCGATGAACAGGTTGCCGTTGCGGACCCCGTGCACTATCATCCGGTCGCCGAGCACCGACAGCTCCCCCGGCGGGTCGCCCCAGTTGCGGCATATCGCCGTGCGCACCTTCTCCGGCTCCGCGTCCAGCCAGTCCAGGTACTGCCGGAGCTCGATCATGTCCGCGGCCCGGCCCGGGATCTGCTCGGGCGGGACCCATTCCATGTCAGGGGTGAGCCCGGCCAGCAGCTCGTCGACTATCTCCCGGGAGGTCTCCGGGACCTTGTCGAGCTTGAAGCCGCTGTCGGCCAGCCTCTGCATGAACAGGCGGATGCTCTCGAAGGTGTCGAGGCCGCCCGCGCCGCCCAGGCGGTCGTTGGAGGGGGGGTACATGTTGAGCATGATGAACGCCCTTACCTCCCCGATGGGCTTCAGCCGCAGGCGGGCCCAGGCGGTGGCCAGCTCCGCGATCCTCCGGACCCGGTCGTCCACCGTCACCATCCGGAAGATGCCGTCCGCATCCCGTTCTCTAAAGGACAGGGGGGCGGAGATGATCTGTCCGTCGAACTCCGGCTGGTAGATGTTGGTGGACAGTTCGATGGTGGTCATGCCCACGGTGTCCTCCTCCCAGTCTTTGCGGCTGCGGAGGATGTTGGGCGCCTGCACCAGCGGGATGTCGAACGACTTCAGGATCACCTTGGCCTCCTGGATGTCCCTTCCGCAGAGCGAGAGCTGCGAGAACCCGGTGGCGAAGACCACCGAGCCGACGATGGGGGCACCGTCGCGCATGAAGTACCTCTCGATGACGCCCAGGATGCCGAGGGAGCCGCTGGTCTCGCTGGGGGTGGACGTGAAGTAGACGGGCACGACCTGGGTGCCCAGGGACCGCATTCCGGAGATCAGCGCGTCGACGTATCCGGTGTTGTTCTGGACGTTGTAGAGCGCCGGGAACAGCACGCCGACGCAGGGCCGCCCCGGGTCGATCGAGAGCAGGAACTCCTCCTCGGGGAGCTCGGTGCCGTAGATCCCCTGGGGCGCCTCCACGTGCGGTTCCGGGACGGGCAGGTCGGTCCCGGCGAAGCGGTTGCACGCCCAGATGAGCACCGACTGGCAGTTGGCTTCGCCTGACAGCTCGATGTACTTGGACACGAGGGAGTACTCCTCGTCGTTCAGCAGGGCGAAGTCGCGGTACTCCTCCATGGGCTCCTTGTTGTTGCAGAACAGGAAGAACGGGATCTTCTCCCGGGAGGCGATGTTGGAGAGCTTGTCGATGTTGCCGAAGTGGGAAGGGTCGCTGTGCACGTTTACGATGATGAAGTCGGCCTCCTCGGCGAAATCGAGGACGCCGGCCATGGCCTCGGCATCGGAGTCGAGCAGCTCGGAGGTGGTGCTGACGGCCCTGATGTCCACGCCTGTTTCGGCAAGCTGGTCGAACGCGGGGCCCATGTAGTCCGTCGCCATCATCCCTCCGACGATGTGGACCACCTTGAGCTTCCTCTCCTCATCATGACATCCGTTGTCCAGTACCTTGACCTTCATCTGACCCTCTCCGTTCGTCGATTCCGATGTCCCTTCCTGCAGGCTCCGTATCTGCCGATATCTTGCGCTTCAGGCGGGAGATGCCCTTTGACCTCGGAGTGCGTTTATAAAAGTGATGATTTGGGGACGAATTGTACCTAATTGATTTGAAAGACCTCCGCCTGGCGGTGCGGGGTCCGGTCCGCCGCATCTTTTCCTCCGTTCTCGGTGCGGACCGCTCCGGCGGGACCGCGCCTTCCTGCTGGCCGCGAAGCGTCTCCCCCACATCATAAATACGGATTGGCGATTCCAAGCACCGGTAAGAGGAATTTACATGGCCGTGGCCATGTAAGCAAGCAGGTCACCTTCCAATTCTGAATTGCCGAGATGGTTTATCGCTATTGTCTTCTTGTCCGCTTCATCGCTGAATGAGTTGATTCCGATGCGGCAGATGTCTATCGTATGGCGATTGATCTGATATGTCCTATCGCTGAATTCCTTACCGTCGACCATATTGATGAGTGTGAACGCCAGAGCGCGGCATATCTCCGGAAGCTGTGCATCCTCCTTGAATCTGTTCAGTATAGCGAGATAATTGGTATTCACATATTCTGCCCAGTCCTCATCGAACACGTTGTCCTCAGCGAATTCCAACGTGATCTCTTCTGGGATGTCAACGGTCATTCTTATCACCTAAGAAATCCGCTTCGTCCAAATAGAACTTTACCCTGTTGTGGCAGCGAGTGCAGATCCTTTGGCTTGTCAGCAGGCAGTAGATCAGATAGAACGGGAAGACGGGCGTGATGAAGAGCAACGTCACCCAGAACCAGGTCCACTTGATCTTTACAGATTCCGTCTTCATCCCGCAAATCGGGCACCAGCATTCCTTCTTCAAGGTATCACCTGCGCTTGACGCCTCTCGATGACCAATATGCGGGATTGTTCGGGTTCATCTGGTTGGCGTGATTGTCCCTGTCCGCCTTTATCTGTTCTTCAGTTCTCTTATCCTCTTTCTCTTCATGGTTGTCTGTTGCCATGAATAGGTATTCATTGTCGTAGCTATATCTCAAAATCTTAATACCGTAAAATGAATATTTTTACTGATGCAGATACATATAGCGATGATGGGGAAGGCCACGGAACCGGTAACCAAGTCCTTCCAGGCTCTAGGTTACGAGAAGCTCTATCTCCTGACCAACAAGAAGTACAGCGATTCAGTGGACCATGTCGAAGAATCCCTCTCAGGTTTCCAGGTGGAAGTATGTCCGGAATATGTCTCCGGATTCGATTTCCAGGAGATCGTTGATACAATCTATCGTATCTATGAAGCCGAGAACGGCCCCCAGGTCACGTTCTCTATCAACATCACAGGAGGAACCAATCTCATGGCCGCCGCATCATGCTCCTGTGCTTTCTTCATCGGGGCCACGATCTACTACGTTATGGACGGCCCCGGTTCGGTAAAGGACCAGGTCGTGTCCATCCCGACTCCGAAGACTCCTAACATGGCCGCTCTGAAGGATGATACCAAGAGGATCCTTCGGTACATACTCGAACAGACCGAGCTCAAAAGACCTGTCACTACCGCGGGCCTTATGGAGGAGTTCGACAAGACCAAGCAGAGCCTGAACCATCAGATCAACATACTTCGTAACGAGGGTCTCGTCGAGAATTCCGACGGCATCGCTCCTAATGGTAAGTCTGACAGGAGATACAGGACGATAGTCCTAACACGTCAGGGCCGCCTGGTTGCAAGCTGGATGTGAACGATCACTTGTACTCGTCGGGACTGCATTCCCTGTGAGGCAGCGCCTGATAGATCCTCTCGAGGTTCTCCCCGACGATGTTCCCCATGTCTGTGCAGAACAGTGGCTTGGCGTTGTGCTTGTACTTCTGCTCGTCCTCGCGGATCAATCCGTAGTCTATGAGCTTGTTCAGCGTCTGGTATTTCACCCTCATCGATCCGCCGTCCTCATCGACCGCCATCTTCTTCAGTATGCCCGGGTTGCGGTACACGTTCAGCAGGATGAAGGTCGCGAAGCGCTGCTCGATGATCAGCGTGGTTGCGTCCATGGTTGGTCCATATCCCCTTCTCTCTTTATTATATTATCTGATTACTACAAGTGTAAAGGCCTGCATTTGCAGACTTCCGCACCGATTCTTCCCAATTCTTGCCGTATTCTACGCTTGCAGATTTCAGAGAGTATAAATACGATGAGAACACTTGCAGTATTCGGAGGGTGTAAGGCCCTCACACAGCAACGGAGGAAAGGAAATGGTCATGCCCGACGAAAGGAAGACAAGAGAATACAACACCATAGACTACGCAGACACGCCAGCAAGCCAGATGCCCGAGGATTTCGACGCAACCGTACCGTACCTCGACGTCAACACCACCAGCAACCACCAGAGGAAGACCGCCCCCGGTCTCGACACCGATAAGGTGTCCTACTCCCCGAGCAAGTCCGACAGGCGCGGATCGGGAGGCAGGGCCACCATGAAGACCTACGGAGCGCAGTTCATGAGATCCATGGATCGCAAGTACATGGAGGGGACCAAGGACAGCGTATGGAGGAGATACAAGAGAATGGACAAGGACATCGATTACCTGTACAGGCTCGGTAAGCTCTCCACCACGTCGCCCGCCAAGTTCACTCCCGAGGACGTCCACAATTTCATCTCCTACAGGATGAGCCTGGACGTCTCCGACTCCGAGATGGCGGCACTGTCGAACATCTTCACCTTCATCGGCAACGACGCGTACAAGACCGCTCTCGCCAAGTACCCTCACCTGAAGGTCTCGGCCAGCCACAAGAGGCTCCCTTCCCTCGCCCCCGAGGAGATCAGGGCCGTATTGGAAGCAGCCGAGAAGGTCGATGAGGACGACTGGTCCGGGATGGTCAGGTATGCGACGGTCATATTCGCGATCTGCTCCGGCCTCAGGTCGAAGGAGCTCAGGCTGTGCAACGTCGGAGACATACACATCAACGACGGGACATGGACTGTGGAGGTCCTCCACCCGAAGGGCGAGGGCAAGTACGGCGAGGAGAGGGAAGCGCCCATCCACCTGGATGCGTACCCGTTCCTCACCAGGTACTTCGTCGCGAGGCAGAAGCACGTCAGGGCCATCGGCGCATCCACGAGGGCGCTGTTCCTCGGCACCGTCCCCACGGACGGATACCTTGCGAGCAACACCACGAGGATGTATGCGGATAAGGTCTCAAAGGACCTCGGTATCGACCTCGATCTCCGCAAGTGCAGACGCACCTACGGTCAGAGGCTCGTGGATGCAGGCGTGGCGATCTCGGTCGTCAGCGTGGTGATGGGCCATCTCAGCACCAGGACCACCGAGCAGCACTACGCACGTGTCAAGCACGCGGTCGCCGTGAAGGAGGTCGCGAAGACCTTCGAGCACATGGAGGACGCTCCCCCGGAGTACAACGACTCCCAGATGCCCAGAGGGTTCGATAGCAGGCGCTCTGCGCCACGGGAGGACCAATGACAACGGGGGATTCCGTAGAATCCTCCACGAAACCACTTAACAACACTGTGAAGACCGGCAGCTTTGCTACGTTTTTCGCGGGAGAATGAGTCTTTATGGCGAGAGAGTTCCTCCTCGCCATGAGGGGTGCCAGAAGGGTAAGATGGCGCCGAGAGAGAGATTCGAACTCCCGAGGATTGCTCCAGCGGTTTTCGAGACCGCCGCCATACCGGGCTTGGCTATCTCGGCTTGTCCGAGCGATTAGGATTACATTATTTAACGTCTTGGTCAATCGGGCGCACATGTCCGACGTGGTCTTAGAAGTCAAGAGGGCGAAGGAGGCATCCATCTCGATGGCGGTGTTGCCGACATCCGTCAAGAATGCCGCGCTGGAGGCCATGGCTTCGGCGCTGGACTCCCGCAGGGCGGAGATCCTGGAGGCGAGCGTCAGGGATCTGGAGGTCGCGTCCGCCATGCTGAGCCGCGGGGAGATTTCGCAATCCATGTTCAAGCGCCTCAAGATTGACGACTCAAAGATAGACGGGATGATCGCCGGCATACGCGACGTCATCGGCCTTGCCGACCCGGCGGGGGAGGTGATGTCCGCTTTGGATCTGGACGACGGCCTCACCTTGTACCAGATACGCTGCCCCATAGGCATGCTCGGCGTGATATTCGAGTCCCGCCCGGACGTCGTGCCCCAGATAATGTCCCTCTGCCTGAAATCTGGGAATTCAGTGGCTTTCAAAGGAGGCCGCGAGGCGCTTGAGTCCATACGCTCGCTGTTCTCCGTGCTCAGGGACGCCGCTTCTTCCGCAGGCGTTCCGAAGGAGGCCTTCGTGCTCATGGAGTCCCGTTCCGACATAGACTCGATCCTCGGCCTTGACGGGTACATCGATCTGCTCATACCCAGGGGATCGAACTCGTTCGTCCAGTACATCCAGTCGCACACCAAGATCCCGGTCCTGGGGCACGCCGCCGGAATATGCCATGTGTACGTGGACCGCGTCTGCGACATGGGCATGGCCGTCGACGTGGTCGTGGACTCCAAGACGCAGTACCCCGCCGTCTGCAACGCGGCAGAGACCCTGCTTGTCCATTCCGAAGCGGCCGGGGAGTTCCTTCCCAAGGCCGCCGTCGCGCTCGGAAGCCGCGGAGTGGAGATAAGGGGAGACGAGAGGACCTTGAAGCTGGTGCCCTCCGCCGTCCCCGCCACCGACGAGGACTGGGACACCGAGTACGGCGACCTGACGATATCGGTGAAGGTCGTGGACTCCGTCCAGGAGGCGATAGCCTTCATCAACCTGCACGGCTCCCATCACACCGATGCGATATTGACATCCGACATGTCCAGCGCCGCATTGTTCGCCAGCATGGTGGATTCCGCAGACGTCTTCGTCAACGCGTCCACCCGCTTCGCCGACGGATACAGGTACGGCAAGGGCGCGGAGGTTGGCATCAGCACCAACAAGATACATTCCCGCGGGCCCGTGGGGATGGAGGGCTTGATGATCTATAAATACGTCCTGATCGGGAGCGGGCAGGTCGTCAAGGACTACGTTGGGAAGGACGCGAGGCCGTTCACCCACGTTCCGTCGGATAAGGAGTACCCGTTCCGAGGTGGCCGGCGATGTCCGAGAGGAAGGAGATCCTGGGAAAGGTCGGGCGCGTGGTCGTGAAGATAGGCACCTCCTCCTTGATCAAGGACGGGATCGTGTCCACCGGATTCATGGATTCGGTGGCCGAGCAGATCGCCCGCCTGCGTGACGAAGGGCGCGAGGTTCTGATAGTGACCTCCGGAGCCATAGGCATAGGCCTGAAGGCGATGGGCGTAAGGCCCAAGCCGCACGAGATGCCGATAAGGCAGGCCGCCGCCTCGGTCGGACAGAGCATACTCATGCAGAGATGGGCCGAGAGCTTCCAGAAGCACGGCATACTCGTGGCGCAGATCCTCATGACGCTGGACGTGTACTCGGACAGGGACAGCGCCATCAACCTCAACAACACAGTGGAGTCCCTGCTGGAGAACAAGGTCATACCGATCTTCAACGAGAACGACGCCGTTTGCATCAACGAGATCAAGTTCGGGGACAACGACACCCTCTCGGCGATCATCGCCAGCAGGACCGACTCCGATCTTCTGGTGATCCTCTCCGACATCGACGGGTTGTATGACAGCAATCCCCGGGAGAACAAGCATGCCAGGTTCATCCCGGTGGTGTACAGGATCGACGAGAAGGTGAGGGCGATGGCCGGCGACGTCGGCTCCAGCCTGGGCACCGGAGGCATGAGGACGAAGCTGGACGCCGCCGAGATATGCGCCGATGCCGGATGCAACATGATAATAGCGTCCAGCGGGGAGTACGGGGCGGTCTACCGCACGGTGGCGGGCGACGACGTCGGGACCTTGTTCGTCTCCGGAGACGAAGTCACCAAGAAGCGCAGGTGGATCAAGCATGCCCATGCGGTTGGCCGCATAGTGGTCGACGCCGGCGCCGAGAAGGCCGTCCTGGGGCACAAGTCTCTTCTTCCGGTGGGAATCCTCTCGGTCGAAGGAACATTCGGGAAAGGCGACGTCGTGGAGGTCGTCTGCAATGGGAGCGTGATCGCCAAGGCGGTCCCCAGCTACGGGTCCAAGGACCTCGCCGCCATAGCCGGGAAGCACAGCGACGAGATCGAGGCGATCCTCGGCTACAGGGTTCACGACGACGCGGCGATATCCGAGAACATCGCCCTTCTTAAAATCTGAAAAAGAAAGGGGGCCAGGCCCCCGTTTATCCTCATTCCTTTATCTTGCCGTACCTGTCGTCGCCCCTCTTCTCGATGAGGAAGAAGAAGGCGAATATGGCTACGAATCCCAGGATCAGCGGGATGAAGGCGAGGTTGAGGTCGTCGCTGTGCCTCTCTATGTAGGCCATGGCGACTCCCAGGAGCACCGCTATGACGCCGACGGCGGCTATTGCTTTGCTTATGGTCTCCATGATATCACTCCCACTCTGTCACGCCGTCCTGGTCCGAGAGGGCGCTCTTGTGGAACACAGGCTCCTCGACGCCCTCCCTCTTTTGCCTGCGGTAATCCGCGTAGGCTTCGAACACCTGCCTGCTGAGCAGCGCGACTATGGCCATGTTGACCGCTGCCATAGCGGCCATGAACGTGTCGCTGATGTCGTCCACGATGGTGACGTCCGCGATTATGGCGGCGATCAGGGCGGCCGCGATGACCACTATGCGCACGATGTTGACGGTGAGCTTGTTGTCCTTGATGAACCTGGCGTTGGATTCGCTCATGGTGTAGTATCCGATCATGCTGGTGAACGCGAATACGAACATGAAGATCGCGATCACGATGTTCGCGGCGCTTCCCAGCGGGGTGCTGCTGATGACGTCTTGGACCAGGAGGGATCCCTTGTCCCCGAACGCCATGATGGAATCGAAGCTGCCGTAGGACAGAACGACGAGGGCGGTGACCGTACAGACCAGGAGGGTGTCCACGAGGACTCCGAAGGACTGTATCTTTCCCTGCCTCACGGGGTGCTTGATGTCGGAGGTGGCGGCGACGTTCGCGATGGAACCCAGTCCGGCCTCGTTGGAGAACACGCCCCTCTTCAGACCGGTGATGATGATCGTACCGATTCCTCCTCCGATGAGGCTCGGAAGGCTGAACGCGTTCTCGAAGATCATCGCGAAGGCCCTGCCGATGTTGCCGGCGTTGAAGGCCATGGCGATGATGGCGAACACGATCCACAGGGCGGCCATCACGGGCACGATCGTGGCCGAGAACTTCGCAATGACCTTGAATCCTCCGAATACCAGGAAGGCGGCGATGGCGGCGATCATCACTGCGAAGATTATGTTGTTGTTCTCGAATTCGAAGGCCCCGCACAGGGCGTTGGACGCGTTGCAGGACTGCACCATGACGAATCCGACGCCGAAGGTCAGCACCAGCAGCAGGGCGACGAAGATCCCCAGCTTCCTGCTGCCAAGGCCCTTGGTGGCGTAGTACGCAGGGCCGCCGTGGTATCCCTCGTCCGTCTTCTGCTCCTTGTATATCTGGGCCAGCGTGGACTCCATGAAGCTGCTGGCGGATCCGATGATGGCGAAGATCCACATCCAGAACACGGCCCCAGGGCCTCCGGTGACGATTGCGGTCGCCACTCCGGCAATGTTTCCCACGCCGATGCGGGCGCCCATGCTTATGCAGAAGGCCTCGAAGGCGGAGAGCTTCTTCTTCCCCTTTCCCTCGCTCACTCCGGACAGGGCGAGCTTGGCGTTGTCGCCGAGATGGGTGATCTGGATCCCCTTGAGTTTCAGGGTGAAGACTATGCCCAGCCCTATCAGGAAGACGAACGATATGCGCCAGAAGTAGGTGTTCCAGACGCCCACCATTCCGTCTATGATTGTCAGTAAATCGCTCATTGTATCTCTCCATGCCAAGCATGAGTGATTGCTTCATGCCGGAATCGGTCGATACTCGACATTTCAACGCAATCCGATGCCGGGTGGTAAGAAATCATTTTATTAATACAATTGTTCAAAAAATTACGAATTTCGTAGATATATTATTGCAAAAACGAATAATAATTGCCGATTCTATGGAATTCGTAAATGCAGAACGCATTATAGGAATAGGGTGAAGAATGAGTGGACCCGGCCGGATTTGAACCGGCGACCTCCGCCATGTCAAGGCGACGTCATAACCATCTAGACCACGAGTCCGCTGGTTCCGTGGATAGAGTTTTGTTATTTAAAGGTTGCTCATTGTTCCCAGCCAGGCGTCCGACACATATTAACCGTCGCTCAAAGTTCCGGTGGCGATGATCACTCTCGGGATAGAGGGGACCGCCCACACCTTGGGCGTCGGCATAGTGGATTCGGACCGCAGGGTGTACGCCAACGAGGTGGACATGTTCAGGCCGAAGGAGGGAGGGCTCCACCCCAGGGAGGCCGCCAACCACCACGCCGACGTGGTCGCCCGCGTCATGAACGATGCGCTGGACAAGGCGGGGTTGAGGCTAAGCGACATCGACCTGGTGTCCTTCTCCATGGGGCCCGGCCTCGGCCCCTGCCTCCGCGTCGCCGCCACGGCGGCCAGGGCGCTGTCCAGCTATCTGGACGTCCCGATAGTCGGCGTGAACCATTGCATAGCGCACATCGAGATCGGCCGCGCCTTGACCGGATGCGCCGATCCGGTCCTTCTCTACGCCTCCGGTGGCAACACGCAGGTCATAGCCTATTCCGCCGAGCGCTACAGGATATTCGGGGAGACCCAGGACATCGGGATAGGGAACATGCTGGACAAGCTCGGGAGGGAGCTCGGCATGGGTTTCTACGCCGGCCCCGTGTTCGAGAAGCTGGCCAAGGACGGCGTCAGGTACCACGAGCTTCCCTATTCCGTCAAGGGGATGGACGTGGCGTTCTCCGGCCTGATGACCGCGGCGCTGGCGCTCCACAGGGACGGCGTCCCGCTCGAAGACATAGCGCTCTCGGTCCAGGAGACGGCGTTCGCTATGCTCACGGAGGTCACGGAGAGGGCGATGGCCCATACGGGGAAGGACCAGGTCCTCCTCGGTGGCGGCGTGGCCCAGAACGCCCGCCTGAGGGAGATGGTCCAGGAGATGGCCGAGGACAGGGGCGCGGAGATGTTCGTCCCCGACCGCAGGTTCTGCATGGACAACGGCGCGATGATAGCCTGGCTGGGCAGCGAGATGTACTCGTCCGGCGTCAGGATGGACATCGCCGACACCGAGGTCAGGCAGAGGTTCAGGACGGACGAGGTGCCCGTCACATGGAGGAGCCGATCTGCTCCCCTATCTTCTTGTCGAGGTTCTTCAGGAACTGCTCCACCTTGTCGGAGGGGACCGATCCCCCCGACGCGATCTTGTGGCCTCCGCCGGCTCCTCCGACGGACGCGCAGGACTCCCTCATGGCCACGGACAGGTCCACTCCCTTCTCGAGCTGGCGCCACATGCCCCTGGAAGAGATGTTGACCGGGTCGTTCGACATGTTGAGCCCGATGGTGGGCTTGTCCGGGTCGCCGATGGACTGCATCGCGATGCCGCAGAGCATCCCCGTGAACCCCGAGTCGCTGGTGTCGAACCACTGGATGTGCTCCATCTGGTTCAGGCCCTTGCGGTCCAGCTCGACCATGTTCTCCACGACCATGGCGGCGGATTCCCTGTCGGCCTTCGCGCCGGCCTCCAGGCTTCTGGAATCGCCCATTCCGGCAGCCACGCCCGTTCCGCCTATGCCGGCGCGTCCGCAGCTGTTGAGCACCGCGGATAGGACCTCCGCATCCATGTTCAGGCCTTTGAGGAGGTATCTGCTGCGGGCGACCTCGTACATCGAGGACAGCTGCACTCCCTGGGAGACGAGCTTGACCGCCAGAAGCGACGAGAGCTTCCTCTTCTCCTCCTGGGTGAGGCCCATGTACGACTTCCCGTTGGAGATCCCGGCGTCGCGCATGAGCTTCGCAACGCCCTCCTTGTCGCCGCTGACTCCTCTGACGTAGGGGTCGGTCATCAGGTAGAGCTGGGTCATGAGGTCCCCGGAGGGTATCAGGGAGCCCGGCATCTCCTCTATGTATCCGCGCCTGGTCCCTTCCGCGAGGAGGTAGGTGTTGAGCCCGGTGAGGCCGTTGATGTGCTGCCTGTCCCCCGCTATGCCGGCGAAGGCCACCTGCACCAGGTCCCAGTTCTTCTCATCGACGGCGACCGAGAAGAGCAGCGACATGGTGGCGCCGCATCCAGAGGTCATCCCGTCGATGCCGTAGAGGTGCGGGTTGGCGTACACTATGCGCTTGGCTTCGGATATGATGGTGTGATGGTCGAGCACGACGATGTCGAACGGCATCTCGTCCAGCTTGTCTATGTATGACGCGCCGAGGTCGGTGATTATGACGCATTCGGCCCTGCAGTCGCGTATTATGTCCACTCCGCGGTCGTTCAGCGTGGTGAAAAGCGTCACGCGGAACTCCTTTCCCATGCGCAGAAGGGTCTTCGCGATGATGGCCGCCGACGATACGCCGTCCGCGTCGTAATGGGAGTATACTTGGATGAAATCGTGGCCGCGGACGACGTCCGCGGCTTTTGATAAGGTTGTAAGTAGTTTGTCAGGGACCTGATCGCCCATTTGACTCACTTAAGCATGAGCTCCGCGTTGCTGAGAGAATATTTCCAGTCTGCGGGAAGGACGCCGTTCCTCTTGTAGTAGCGCTCGAGCCTCCTGATCTTGGCCTCGATCAGGTTGAGGCCCCTCTTGTTGGAGATGTCTCCCCTGTTGTCCTTGAGGTGGACGTTGAGGGAGATGGCGCGCCTCATGAGGTTGGAGAGGTCCTCGGGAAGAGAGGGCTTGACACCTTTCTCGTCCATGATCTGGGTGACGGTCTTGCCGGTGGCGAGCTTGACGCTGGGGACGCCGTACTGGTCCCTGAGCACGAGCCCGATCTTGGCGGAGACGAGTCCATCCTTAGCGAGCTTCGCGACGAGGTCCTCTATTTCGGTGGCGTTGAGAGGGACCCACGAGGGATTCTCGGAAATCATGGGGCGTTTGGAACAGGATTTTCCCTTTCTTCTGGTGTGCATTCTTGCCATAGTCTGATCCTCCGAATCATGTCTATGCGGCGAGGCTAATGCGGCCTATGGGCAATCCGTATTTAAACCTTCTATGACTTCCGCCTGTCGTTTTTCTATATTTTCAGAATGGACGCCGTCCGGCATCCGAAACCGCTATATCGATATGGAAACATGCGGAGACAGGTTTTTTCCGCTCACCGCATAGGAGGTCCTGAAATGATATACGACATAGGCATCGACCTGGGAACCACTTATTCCTGCCTTTCTATAATCAACGCGACCGGGGCGCCGATCGTGGTCAAGAACAACATGGAGCACGACACCACCCCGTCCGTAATAACGTACGACAACGGGGAGTTCTGCGTCGGGGAGACCGCGAAGGACCAGGCTCCGTTCGCCGAGGCGGTCGTGGAGGCCGTCAAGAGGAACATGAGCGAGGCCGATACCTGGCGCATGACCATCGGCGGCGTGGAGTACGGGCCCATCGAGCTCTCCGCCAGGATAGTCAGGAAGCTCGTCGACGATTTCCTGGAGAAATACCCCGATGCCGAGCTCAAGAGCGCCACCATCACCTGTCCCGCGTACTTCGGGCCCAAGGAGAGGGAGGCGACCCGCCAGGCCGGCCTTATCGCCGGATTCGAGGAGGTCAACATCATCGAGGAGCCCACCGCCGCGGCCATATCCTACGGCCTCAAGAACTCCGGCCTCAAGAACATCCTCGTCTACGACCTCGGGGGAGGCACGTTCGACGTGACCATCATGAGGGTGGACAACAACAAGTTCAAGGTCATCTCCACGGACGGGGACTGCAACCTCGGAGGAAAGGACTGGGACGCCGCGCTGATCCAGATCATCAAGGAGAAGGTGTGCGAGAACGGCGACATCACCATGGAGGAGCTGGAGGCCGACGAGGACGCGATCATGGTCATCACCACCGAGGCCGAAGGCAAGAAGATCTCCCTCAGCTCCCTCAAGGAGGTCAAGGGAGGGGTGCGCTTCGGGACCTCCACCATCAAGTACGCCGTTACGAGGGAGGAGTTCGAGGCAGCTACCGCGGGAGAGCTCCATGCGACCATCATGAAGGTCGAGAGCGCCCTCGAGAGCGCCAAGCTCACCATGGACGACATCGACGACATCGTCCTGGTCGGAGGGTCCTCGCGCATGCCGCAGGTCAAGGCCGGGATCATAGCAGCCTTCCCGTCCTGCGAGCCCAAGATCCACATCCACGACCCCGATCTGGCCATAGCCACCGGGGCCGCCATCTACCAGAACACCCGCGACGTCGTCACGGACATCGAGGGCGCCGTGGCCGGAGTGACCGCCGAAGGGAAGATCGCCAAGTTCGCCCCGTCGGTCGGAAACATCGAGATCGAGAAGGTCCTGTCCCACACGATGGGGGTGATGGTCTGGGACGAGGGCAAGAACAAGGACATAATCTCCAACATCATCTTCAGGAACTGCAACCTGCCCATAGTCGACACCGGCGACTACTGCGTCCACAGCGACGGCCAGACCGGCCTAACCATCAGGATATTCCAGAGCGACTTCGAAGACCCCGAGACCGGGAAGGAGGTCGCTCCGGAGGAGTGCGAGGAGATAGGCCACTTCACCGTGGACATTCCTTCGGACAGCCGCGCGGGGGAGCCCGTCAAGGTCTCCATCGAGGCCAACGAGAAGGCGGACATCATATGCACCTGCACGTTCAGGGACATAACCAAGAGCCACACCCTGTCCGCCAAGGGAATGCTCACCGACGAGCAGATACGCAACGCCAGAAGGTCCATCCTCGGATGAGGGCCGTCCCGGGCGGGCGCGTCCCGCCCGGTTTTTTATTCAATGATCAGAAGAATCCCTTTCCGTCGAAGCCGCTCCTCTCGCACAGGAAGCTCATCACGGCGTCTGTGGACCCCGTCTCCTTTGACACGTCGCAGGAGAAGTACCTGGCGAGGGAGAAGTCCTTCCCTATCGAGTTGACGAGCTTGAAGTAGCCGTTCTCGGAGAGCTTTCCGGGAAGGTCGTCCTCGCCCACGCCGCTGAACGGCCCGGCCTTGTCGGCGCGGGTGATCACCACGGCCAGGGGGACCGCGATCTTCCTGGACGCGTCCATCCTGTTGTATTGGCGGTACTTCTCCAGGAATCCGACGTACGCGTCGTAGGCCGTGCTCTCAGGGGAGGGACGGGTCGGGTCCAGGGTGAACACGATGGCGTCGTTGTACGCGTACTGCGGCTGGAGGTCCATCTCGGAGCCGGTCGGGAGGAAGTAGTTCCCGCTCACGTCGCTCATGTAGATCAGTCTCTGGGTGGGGCGGCCAGACTCTATGCGGAGGATGCGCGGAGAGGCGAAGTCCTCCGGAGTTGGGCGGCAGGTCCCGGAGCGGTAGTCGGAAAGCAGGGCGTCGTCCCTGGAGTAGTAGAACTTGACCGAGGTCGCCTTCCCTCCGCAGGACGTGCCGATCGCCCTTCCGGACGCGGACATTATGAAGCTGGTCTTCCCCGATCCCGGCGCTCCGGCCATCGTCAGCACCCAGGGCTTCCCCTCCCTCGTGTATACCGACGCGCCGCAGTCCGGGCAGTACTGGGGGACGTCCTTCCTCTTTCCCTTGGACCCGAAGCAGGGGACCTTCGAATGCTCCATCTCCACGTGGAATATCCCCTTCTCGCTGGGGCTGAGGCCCTTGATGAGCTTTCCGGCGGCGTCGTACGTGGGGCGGGGGGACAGCTTTCCGCATTCGGGGCATATGAACCTGCGGGTGTTGGATTCGTACTGCGACATGTCTATCGACTTGGCCACGAACGCCGACAGGAGGAACAGCCCGTCGGATATCAGGCTGAACGGAACGATGCACACGGCCATCATCAGCATGAACAGGCCTATCGGGACGGTTATCAGGCCAATTATGACGGCTACCACGACCCCGTGCTCCATGGCCACGATGCAGGCGCCCAGCATCACCAGGCCCGCCTTGCCCAGCTTGACTATCTGGTACCCGACCATCTTGCTCAGGCCGGTGAACGGCACCGGATAGTCCGTGACCTCCGGCATGCCCAGATCCGATTTGCCGGAGTCCTTGAGGCAGATGAGTACGACGGTCCCGAAGGCGCCTATGACCACGGGGATCTGGATGTAGAGATCTTCGTAGTCCCAGAAATAGAGGAAGATGGCTCCAGCCATTATCATGGATACGACGTAACCGGTGTACCATACCACGGCGTTCAAGGTCTTCATGGGGGTCGTGCACGGTATTCGCTACCGTTCCTATTAGTTTATGCCTGGGCCGGCTCCGATGCAAAACGCAGGGGACGCGGCGGATTTCGTAGGGCAAATATAACCGAATGCCGATGCCCCAATATGTCGTTCATCTGCCCGTATTGCTTCGAATCTATCAACAGGATAGACGATGTCCATTACGTGTGCACAGACGTGGGTCACAGCAAGAGGGCCATACTGGAGGAGGACCTCGAGTATGCCAGATACCACGGCCTGGAGACCTACACCCGCACCAGCCATGTCGTGAGGAACTATGACAGGCGCAGCCCCAAGTGCGACGTGTGCGGCGCCCCCCTGAGAAGGATGCTCTGCCCGGCCTGCCACAACGCGCTTCCCTACGGGATCGACAAGTGGGACCTGAACTTCTTCGCCGTGGTGGGCCCCCGCGCGGTCGGGAAGTCGCACTACATCGGCGTCCTGATCAAGGTGCTGGAGAACATGAGCAGGGAGTTCGAGTGGTCCATGAGCCCGATCGACTCCAAGGTGAACGACCTGTACAACAAGAAGTACGCCAACACCCTCTTCACGAAGAAGCAGAGCATGGGGTCCACCCCCCGCGTGGTTCTGGAGACGTACGAGCCCCTTGCATACACCCTGAAGATGTACAACGGGAAGGTGGCCGGCCTGTTCTTCGTCGACACCGCGGGGGAGGACGTCTCCGCGGACGACTACGCCTACACAATCCAGAAGTACATCTCCAACTCGTCGGGGATAATCTTCCTGGTGGATCCGCTCCAGTTCGACTACGTCAAGGACAGGATAGGCGCCAGGGACAGCAACAACGCGAATTATACGACGGCGCTGTCGGTGATAAGCCAGGTGTACCGCTCCGGAAAGGGCGTCAACGTGAACAAGAAGCTGGACATCCCGCTGGCCGTGGTGATGACCAAGTGCGACGTCCTTCTGAAGGAGCCTACCAACGAGGCCGAGGAGGAGGTATTCCTGGGATTGGACTCGGCCGTCAACAACCCTCGCAAGTACGGGGTGTTCGATGACGAGAACTGCAGGCAGATAAGCGCCGAGATAGAGGCGTACCTGGACCGCATAAGCGGAGGGACGTTCCCCGTGGCGGTCAGGAACGACTACAAGAACTACAGGTACTTCGCCGTGTCCGCGCTCGGATCGGAGCCGGATCCTAAGGGCGCGCTGGGAGGCATCTCGCCGATAAGGGTCGAGGACCCCATGCTGTGGCTTCTCAAGGAGGAGACCGGCGCGTTCAAGGGCGCCGCTTCGCAGATACCGGTCAAGGAGTCCGTCTCCAGGATAAGGAGGCTCTTCAATGTCTGAGCAGCTCATATACACGCTATGCAGGAGCGGGGTCGGGGTCACCGCGGGATACGGCGTGTACTCAACATCGGCGGGGATGTCCGCGGCGGACAGGGCCGAGATCGAGGCGAAGTACAGCCTCTACACCGCTCCGGAATCCATCCCCGTGTCGGGGGCGGACGACCCGAACATAGCCAGGATGCCCGTGAGCCTGGGGTTCGCGAGGCTCGGGTCGGGCTCGGAGTGCATCACCAGGCAGGTCTACACCGGCGCCGACTACGACAACCCCGCCAGGATGGGGAACTTCATATCGCATTCCATAACGGATCCGTGCTTTCCGTTCCATCCGATAGAGGCCCTCGGGTTCCAGGGATTCTGCGGCGACATGCATTACGAGGAGATGGACTGCTCCGTGGCTCCCCCGGTCCTTCCGGCCATGGAGGTCTCCTGCCCCGATATCACGGGGCGCGTGAAGGCGTTCGTCGCCGGTCATGACAAGGCGTTCCTCCGCGAGCTGGCGTACAGGATGCTGGACGCCGTGGACGACAGGCTGAAGAGGGTGTTCGTGGCGGAAGGCTACGACAACGCCGACTGGATGGCAGCCGCCACCATGCTTCTTCCGCCGGACCTGTCCAAGTCGGTTCCTTTCATAACCTACACGGGGACGCCGGGGCGCTGCTTCCACAAGCTCGCAGGGATATTCGACGACGGTCCGCAGCCTCCCGAGGTGTCTCTCTTCAAGATCTCCGTCAAGGGGCTCAAGGAGTCCGAGAGGGACCCGCTGTTCGACTCCTACGTGGACGGCGCATACGCGGAGGGCTCCGACAGGGAGGCCTTCTTCGCGTTCCTGTCCAGGACGGGATGGAACGAGGCCGGGAAGCGCCTGATCAACGCCTATCATCTGTTCTCGGTCTGCGAGAAGGGGTACGTCCCTCCGGCGGAGCTCTGCCACAAGTGCACCGATGCCCTCAGGGCGGTCATCGGCTCGGCGACGGACCAGGATATCCGCCTGGCCTACGACGCCGTCAAGGGCGCCATGGACGACGGGGACGCCGCGTTCTACAAGGAGGCGGCCGCGTCGGCGGTGAAGGACCGGGCGCTGGCCGACAGGATGCTGGCAGAGCTTGCGGTCCGCTCTCTGGAGCCGTTCCGCGGTCTGGAGGACGGGCGCTCCATCGCGGAGTCCTACGCCGGGAACGCCGGCGCGGTATCCGACTGCCTGCGCCTGGGAGCCGCGGGGATGCTGGACTTCCCCGCCGGAAGATACTACTGCCTGAAGGATTGGATGGCCTCCGGCCGCAAGGAGGCCGCCGATGCGCTTTCCGGGTATTCCGATCCCGGCGAGGCCTTCGCCGAGGCGGCGTGCGAGGATGCGGACGTGTTCATATCGGCCGTCGGGGACGGGTCCCCGCTTCCGGATTCCGCCAAGAGGCTTCTGAAGGACAAGATGGCCGGCATGGAGGCCAGGCTTCCCAAGGAGATGCTCGGGAAGGTGTTCGGATACGCTCTGGAGAAGGACCAGGCGCTCGCTTCCGCCCTGTTCGAGGGGGTCTCGTCCAGGACCGACGGCCTGGCGGTGAAGGAGGAGTTCATAGACGCGGCCATAGGCGTCGGATCCACGGATCTGGCGGAGACCATGGCCGAGGAGTACGTGGAGAGGGCGATCGGAGGGGACCTGAAGCACGCCATATCGTTCATCGGGCCCAGGGCCTCGTCCGTAGGGAACGAGGCGCCCAGACGCCTCCTGTCCGCCCTGGCTCAAAGCATCGACTTCTCGAGCTACGGGCCGCTTCCCGCCGCAGTCGAGGCGCTGAGGATGTTCCCGGAGATGGAGGGGATGCTGCCGGCCGACGACGTCTCCCGCATACGCCTGCTGGCGGCAGCCGACGAGATACGCCGCAACGGCACCGTGGACGGCCTTCTGGACCTGTCCTGCCTGCAGGACCCTGAGGCGTTCGTCGCCCTGTGCATCAAGGGGCCGCTTCCGCAGAAGAACGTCGAAAGCTGGATTACCGACCGCATGAGGTGGTTCAAGGACTGCCCGGACGCGGCCGCCAAGCGCATGCAGACGATGATAGCGCGCTCTGGAGCCGGCGAGGACGCCGACGCGATATCCGCGTTCATAAAGTCGGCGAAGTCGATAGGGGCGTCGGACGAGGCCGTGTTCGCATCCCTCAGGCTGGACCGCAAGACCGCCCGCAAGGTCAGGAAGCAGATGCCGGAGGACCTCCAGGCGGCGTTCGACAAGTACTACGTCGAGGAGGAGGAGCAGCCGGGGCCCTTGAAGGGGCTGCTGTCCAGGACGTCCAGGGACCCCGAGGCGAAGAAGGAGGACTCCAAGAAGCCAGAGGCCAAGGAGGAGCCGAAGAAGGGAGGCCTCTTCGGACTGTTCAAGAGGTGACGAGATGAAGGTAGGGATAGACCTCGGGACCACCTATTCGGCGGTGGCGTACGTCGACGAGACCGGCCAGCCTGTGATAATCAAGAACGAGTTCGACGAGGAGACGACCCCGTCGATCATCGCGTTCGCCGACGGCGACATCAGGGTGGGGCGCGAGGCCAGGGAGCTCCAGGCCGCGGGCCTCAGCACCGTCGTGTCGTCCTTCAAGCGCAACATGGGCGACGCGGGATACAAGTTCGAATGCGACGGAAGGAGCTACACGGCCACGGACCTGTCGGCCATCCTCCTGAAGCACATGAAGGAGGTGGCGGAGGAGCGCACGGGCCGCAAGATAGAGTCCGCGGTGATAACCGTCCCGGCCTATTTCAACGACCTCCAGAAGGGCGCCACGCTCGACGCCGGGCGCCAAGCCGGCCTGAACGTGGAGATGCTGGTCCACGAGCCGACGGCCGCCTCCGTATGCTACGGCATGAAGAACGCCAAGAACGGCACCCTCATGACCTTCGACCTCGGCGGAGGGACCTTCGACATAACGATCCTCCGCATCGAGAACGGCTCAATAGACGTGGTCGGATCCCTGGGGGACCCCAACCTCGGCGGGAAGGACTGGGACGACGTGGTGAAGGAGATCCTCGTAGAGCAGTTCTACGACGAGTTCGCCATCGACCTGTCCACGGACGACTTCTTCGACACCACGTTCTCGGTGGAGGCGGAGAAGATCAAGAAGATGCTCACCTTCAACTCGCCCATCCGCGTCCCGTTGAGGTTCGCGGGAAGGAGCATGGTGGCCATGGTCACCCGCGAGGACTTCGAGTTCCGCTCCTCCGGCCTGGTGGAGTCCACGATATCGATGTGCGAGCGCATCCTAGCCGATCTGCACATGGCCTGGGACGACCTCTCCGACATCATCCTAGTGGGCGGGTCCACGCGCCTTCCCGCCATAAGGAGGGCGCTGGCGGCGACGGGCGTGCACCTGATAATCAACGAGGACACCGACACCGCCGTGGCCAAGGGCGCAGCCCTTCTTTCAATATCGGAGGAGGGCCGCATATCCAAGAGGGCCGTCTCCGGCGAGGGGCGCCTCATGAAGGTGAGCGACGCCATCGCCCACAGCCTGGGCGCGCTGGCGGAGAATGAGGACGGCACTGCCTACGTCAACGACATAATCATCCGCCGCAGCTCCAAGATCCCGGCGGTGGAGAAGCGCCGCTTCGAGATAAGGCCGGGTAACCTCACCGACAAGATAGAGATATACACGATGCAGGGCGAGAGCAGGCATCCCTTGGAGTGCACCGTGCTCAAGATGGTCACCGCCGAGGACGTGAAGAACGACGGGCGCGGAGTCAAGGTGGACATAGAGTACTCCTACGACCGCAGCGGCATGGTGAACGTCAAGGCGTTCCAGGACGGGACTCCTCTGAGGATGGTCAAGGGGGAGGTCCCGGAGGACATATCTTGGATGGGGAGGCCCATCGAGAGGAAGGAGCCCCAGATCGTGCCGATGCACGTCATCCTCTCCATGGACCTTTCCGGGAGCATGTCCGGCAGGCCGAAGAAGAACGCCATCGCGGCCGCCCACAACTTCGTGAACATGCTGCCGACCGCCAGGTTCTCCGTGATAGCCTACGCCGACAAGGTGAAGGTCCTGTGCTCCAACTGCTCCGCGGCCGAGGTCGGGCGCCATATCGACGAATTGGCTGCGACCAACGTCGGCGGCGGGAACTCGGCCCACCCCTTCGACAAGATCCTGGATCTGGCGTCCCGGTCCGACATGAGGGTATTCGAGATAACGCTCACGGACGGATGCTGGTACTGCACAGACGACGCCATCGCTTCGGCGAAGAAGTGCATGAAGAAGGACATAGGCTGCATCTCCGTGGGGTTCGGGAGCGCCGACCACGACTTCCTGAAGATGATATCCTCCATGGACGAGGCCGCCCTCATGAGCAGCGTGGACGGCCTGGCGGCGACGTTCTCGACTATCGCGACCACGATCAGCTCCGGGGGATACAAGAGCATAAGGTGATGGGATGGGCGCGGAAAGCTTCAAGGAACTGGGGGTCGACCCGTTCAAGGAGTACAAGCCTTCGGAGCTCGACGCGCTGGTGGAGGCCAAGAGGCAGGAGCTGGTCCGTAGCGCCTCCAAGGCCCAGACCGTCCTGCAGAAGAAGGCCGTGGACGAGGCGCTCAAGGCCCTGCCGTCCCGCCGCAAGGACCTGGACGACCCGGAGTGCCGCTCCAAGGCCAAGGAGGAGGTCCTCTCCATAATAACCGGCTCGATCCAGCCGTATCTCTTCCACCGTCTCGACGGCTCGGACGTCTTCTTCGAGGAGAAGTCCGAGGAGATCATGGACCTGGTCAAGAAGAAGGGCTGGAACAACGTCGGCACGTCGGCTCTGGGCCAGCTCAAGGGGATCAAGGCCGTCAGCAAGAGCGACTTCAAGGACGTCCGCTCCGACACGGCCTTCAGGACCCTCGGAATGCTGGGGACCGACGACCTGGTGACGTGGACGAACAAGGCCATAGGGTATCTCTACGTGGAGGGAGGAAGCGAGGCCCCTCCCGCCAAGGTCTCCGACGCCACGTCCTTCGAGACGTTCAAGACCACCATAAACACGATAGCCTCCAGGGCCCAGAAGCAGCAGAAGAACCCCCATTACAAGGAGGCCGAGAAGTACTCCGCCGTCCTGAAGAAGCTGACGCCCATGTTCGCCGACGAGAAGTCGTACAGGGCGTTCAGGACCGCCGCGGTTATGTATTCCGTCGAGACGGAGCTGCAGTCCAGCGTCTCCGTCATGGGGTACCAGGACATAATCGCGCTCGTCAACTCGAGGATCGCCGGCAAAGGCGTCGACGTGGAGGACGCCCTCCGCGAGCTGGAGAGGTTCTGTCTTTCCAAAGGGATAATGGCGGACTTCTCGAAGGTATCCAAGGAGTACGCCGTGTGCGGATTCTGCGGATGCCGCTTCCAGGCCGACGCCGAGACCAATTTCTGCCCTTATTGCAACAAGCCGGTCGCGATCAACTGCCCCAGATGCGGCGTCCGCAACCCGTCCTTCAGCGTCCACTGCAAGGGGTGCGGGATAGACTTCTCGCTCATATCCAACATGCCCTTCGCGGAGAAGGGGCTCAGGGAGGACCTGGAGCACGGGAACCTGCGCTCGGTCAAGGCGACCCTGGCCAAGTTCGAGGGCTACGAGGAGTTCGCGGACAAGAACCTGCTGAGGGACGCCAGGGAGTTCGTGAAGCACACCGAGTCGCTCTTCTCGGAGCTGGACTCCATGGAGGGGTCCAAGCGCTACTGTGCGGCGGTGTCCAGGTGCGACTCGTACATCCGCATGTACCCCGGTCTCACCGAGGTCAGGGACAGGAGGGAGAGGTACTCCGCCATCGTGAAGGACGTCGACAGGAGGTTCGAGGCGGTCCCGAAGGGCTCGGAGAGGATGTACATAGACCTGGTGTCCATGTGCTCCGACCATCCCGGCCTCCTCTCGTATTTCAGGAGCAACCGTCCGTCCCCGCCATCCCGCGCCGACGTATCGAAAAGCGACGACGGCAACGTCCTGATATCCATGGGGTCGCCCCCTCCGGAGGACACGAGCTACCTCATAGTGAGGAAGAAGGGCTCCTCGCCTCTAGACGAGACCGACGGGGACCTGGTGGCGGAGACCAGGGACAGGGAGATCGTGGACCGCGGGATCGTCTACGGGACCGAGTACCGCTACGCCGTGTTCTCCAAGCGCTGGGGGGTCGTGTCGCCTTCCGCGGCGCTGTCCGGGCCGATCTCCGTGTTCGCGGAGGTCATGGACGTCTCCGCCTCGCCCGCGGAGGAGGGGATACGTCTGGACTTCAAGGTCCCCCGGGGCTGCTCCAGGGTGCTGGTGTTCAGGGCCGAGGGCTCCGACCCGGCCGCCGCGGGCGTCCCGTACGCGGACGTGGGCACGCTGTCCTATTTCGTCGACAAGGAGGCCACGGACGGCGAGGTCGACTACCATTACAAGGTCGCGGCGGAGTATTCGGACGGCAGGGCCACCCCTTACAGGACCTCCGGCTCGGTCGTCCGCTGCAGGCCGAGGCCGCCTCCGAAGCCGGTGTCCGACCTGGTCGTGACGTACGGAGGGGGCAGGTTCATCGCCAAGTTCACCTCCTCGGAGGACGCGGAGCTGTTCATCTCCGACCCGTCCCGCGATCTGGGGATGTCGTCGTGCATGTCCTCGGACCTCGGACGTAGCGCCAGGCGCCTGGGAGGCGTGATAAAGAACCACACGGGGGCATACACGTTCACCCTGCCTCCGGGGACCGTAGGCTACGTCTATGCGGTCATAACCTCCGGGGGCACGTCGGTGATAGGCAACGGGGCGTTCGTCTCCACGTTGGCGGACGTGACCAACGTCAGGACCACGATGGACGGGGACTCCTGCATCCTCACCTTCCAATGGCCGGCGGGATGCGACAGGATAAAGGCGGCCATGAGGTCCGACAGGTTCCCGAACGGCGTCTCGGACTTCGAGATGGAGACGCTCATCCTTCCGGACAAGTACGCCCGCGACGGGAACGCCAGGATAAAGCTACCCTTCCCGAGGACGTACGTGAAGCTCTACTGCCTTTACGGGGCCAAGGGGAGCTCGCAGGGCGTGGGGCTGTCCCTGTCGTCCAAGGGCGACGTGCCGGTGATTAGGTACTCGTTCAACAATTCCCTCCTGGGCCGCAAATGCACCTGCAAGATCACGGTCTCAGGCGACGTGAAGGAGATCCCCGCGATGATACTGAGGGGGGACGACAGGTCCATGCCTCTGAAGAGCACTCTGGGCAGGACCCTGGCGGAGATACCCGCGCAGCAGATGAAGGGGTTCAACTTGGCGGTGACCGTGAAGTCGCCCGCCAAGCATATGAAGCTGTTCTTCGTCGATTCGGAGGATAACAACAGGTATCGTCTCATCCATCCGCTGCGACGTCATTCCTTTCCGGATTCGCCGACGTAGCGGTACACGCGGACCTTCTCCGGGAGCAGGACCTTCCCGTCCAGGACGTATCCGGAGCTCATTACCTCGGCGATCATCTTGTTGAGCGCCGGATCGTCGGTGTCGACGAGCTTGGTCTTGTTGTGGGTCGGATAGTCGTAGGGGGCGCCGGCCTCGTCGCGGAACCTCACGGCGCCGTTCACGAGGAGGATCTCCTCCAGCATGTCGCCGAAGTTCTCTATGGCGTCTATGGCGTCGTCGGCGGTCACGGCCTCCTTCTCGGAGCGCATCTTGTCCGCCAGGGACGCGGCGTTCTCCCTGACGTTCGCTATCTTCACCAGGAGCGAGCGTATGGACGAGCTCTTGACGTCCGAGAGCTCCCCCTTCATGGTCTTGTCGAACTGGGCCAGAACGTCGCGGGACATCATCCTGTCGGAAAGGATGGAGCCCAGCTTGTGCACGTCGTCCGCGAGGGCGTCGATCTTCCCGTCCAGGGCCTCGACGTCCTTCCGGATCCCGTCGATGTCGCAGGCCTCCTGGACCTCTTCCTTAACGGCTTCTTCAACGGGGGCCTCCGTCCGAGGTTCTTCCGTCTGAGGATCCTCCTTCTGCTCCGTCTCTTCCAAAACGAGTTCTTCGGGCGCTTCTTCCATGGAGGCGCCATCGTTCGGAGCGATTATAACGGTTTTCGATTCGACCACGGACCTTGCCCAAGGCACGGTGTCCTCGTACTCCTCCCTTCCGAAGGACAGGGGCGACGGCAGCTCCGTGAAGAACTCCGACCGCATCTCGCAAGGGCCCCCCGTCTTTCCGGCCACGACCGCGGCGCACACGTCGCAGCTTCCTATGTCGCGGACCTCCAGGACCTCGATGCGGTATCCGGACTCCTCCTCGAACTCGCGGGCGGCGGCCTGGGCGGACGTCTCCCCCTCCTCGACGTGCCCTCCCGGCATCTCCCATCCTCCGCGGCGCTCGTTGTAGACCATCAGGAAGCGGCCTCCGCTGAACGCCACCGCATAGGCGGTCCTCATGCCCTCGCCCTGCGGAACGCTATCATCTCGTGCGACTTCTCGTACGGCTCTATGGACCTCGCATCCGTTATGCGGAACCCCCTTTCGCGGATCCTCTCCTCGGCGGCGGCGAATATGCTCTCCGGAGAGGCGGTGACGTCCTCGGACCTGGCCTTCACGGCCACCATCCCGAATTCCGCGCCGAACGCGTCCATGTTGTCGCAGACGATGTCGGCCTGCCTCTTCTGGGCGACGTCCTGGTACACCACGTCGACGGATTCCACGAACATGGAGTACTCCTGCGGCCTGGTGGCGTCCCCGAGTATGGGCATCATGTTCGGCCGGGTCCCGCAGGTCCCCACGAGGTCCCTGAACATCCTCTGCGCGAACTCCACGCAGAACACCCTCCCGTCCGGGCATACGTCGGCGACGTGGGACGCGGTGGTCCCGCTGGACGCTCCGAGGTAGAGGACCTTGCCGTCCTTGCGGAACGGGAACTCCTTCCCGCCGCAGTGGAGGTAGGCCGAGAGCTTGCTCCTGCGGGGGTCCCATTCCCTGTACTCCGTCCCGGAAGTCGCCGTCAGCCTCTCCCCGTATATCCTTTTCCCAGGGCACAGGGACTCCGTATAGAAGCGGCCCCTGTCCGTGAACACCCTTCCGCCGGTGAAATCCAATGGTTGCACGGCGGTGAATCGGGCGGTACGCTATAAGCGATTCTCCGTCCGGGGAGCAAGAACCATCTATCTGCATGCGATTGCTCGCCGCATGATAACCCTAGAGACGCTGTCCCTCATCGCCGACGCGGTCCAGGAGGCCATCTCCAAGATACCCGATTCCGAGAGGGGAGCGAAAGTCTGCATGGGCGCCGACGGCACGCCGACGTCGCAGATCGACAAGGTGGCCGAGAACGCCGCCATGATGTACATCCAGCGCAACTCGATCCCGGTGAACATCCTCAGCGAGGAGATAGGGTTCGTCGACAACGGGGCGGAGGAGACGCTGGTGATGGACCCGATAGACGGGACCTCCAACGCCATCGCAGCAGTCCCGTACTACACGGTGTCGCTCGCCGTGGGCAGGTCGTCGCTTTCGGACCTGTATCTGGGTTATCTTCGCAATCTCGCCACCGGCGACGTGATCTGCGCCGAGAAGGGGAAGGGGGCGTACAAGAACGGGAGGAGGATCAGCGTCCGCAAGGCCGACCTCGGCGACCTGTTCATGATGATATACCAGGGG
>JAFWTC010000077.1 GCA_017519045.1 Candidatus Methanomethylophilaceae archaeon | reverse complement strand
GGAGATATCCGTCTCCCAGGACGAAGTCGTATTGGATCTTACCAAGCAGTACTACATCTCGGTCGGCAGGAGGAACAAATCCTGGGCCCTGTGCAGGATACTCGACATCGACAAGCCGAAGGCCATCATCTTCTGCCAGACCAAGAAGATGGTGGACGTCCTCGAGGAGAGGCTCTCCGACCTGGACTACCACGTGGTCGCCATCCACGGGGACATGCCCCAGACCAAGAGGGAGAAGGTCATCAAAGACTTCAAGGAAGGCCGCACGGACGTCCTGATCGCCACCGACGTCGCCGCCAGGGGCCTGGACATAGACGACATCAGCTACGTCATCAACTACGACATGCCCGACGACATCGACACCTACATCCACCGCATAGGGAGGACCGGAAGGGCCGGGCGCGAAGGGACCGCCGTCTCGTTCGTGACCTCGGAGGAGGAGCACCTGGTGAAGGAGTTCCAGATGCGCATCGGAATCGACATCGAGAAGAGGAGCGTCCCCGAGGCGGAGCCCGGGCAGAGGGACACCATCAAGAGGGTCGTGGACTACGACCAGATCTCCGACGTGTTCGGGATGTGCAAGTTCTAGATCAACCTCGGCAAGAACGACGGCTTCAAGAAGGTCTCCCTCGCTGATTTCATAATACGCAACGCCAGGATCAGGGAGGTGTCCCTGGGCAAGGTGGAGCTCGGGGCGGACTCGTCGATCGTGGAGGTCCACAAGGACTTCGGCAACAGGATGACCATGGACCTCACCAAGGCCAGGCACAACGGCAAGAAGGTCATGGTCCGCGTGATCCAGGACTGATTCGCTTGAACCCCCGGATCCCCAATGCACTGTCGGCTGCGAGGATCGCGGGGGCCTTTCTCCTTTTGTTCACCGGGGGGCTCAACCTCCCCTTTCTCATTATTTTCACGTTCTGCAGCGTCACGGACCTCGCAGACGGCTATCTGGCGAGGAAGCACGGGCTCTGCACCCCGACGGGGGAGATGCTGGACAGCCTTGCCGACCTGGCGCTGGTCCTTGCGATGCTGGCGGTTCTGATCCCGGTCATGCCCTGGGAGCCGTGGATGATCGCGTACATCGTCGCCGTGGCCGCCGTGAGGGTGGTCTCGGCGTCCATAGGATATCTGAAATACGGCAAGATCGCGCTGATCCACACGTTCATGAACAAGGCGGGAGGGCTTCTGATCCGCCTCGCACCCTATCTCATGCTCTTCCTGGACCTGGACGTCATCGTCGCGACCGTGTGCACCGTCTCGATGGCGGCGGCGCTGGAGGAGCTCGCGATAAACCTCAGGTCGGAGAGCCTGGACCGCAACCTCCGCTCCTATCTGGATCTGTGCCACACATCAACAAAGTAATATCCTGCGCATCGGATGGCCGGGCATGACCCTTCTCCTGACGCGGTGCGACGGATGCGGCGAGAACTTCATGCTCGCGGACACAGAGGCGCTGGACGGAACATGCTACCTCTGCGGCAGAAAGAGGAGATTCACCAAGGAAGAGATCGGCGAGGCCGAGACGGAGCGCGACAGGCTGTCCGAGAAGTACGTCGAAAGGATGCAGAAGGCGTACGACGAGAAAGATCCCAGGACGGTCGCCGAACTGGCCAAGGAGGCTGGAAAGGCGGGGGTGTCCTCATGGTTCGCCTGGTTCTTCATCGGCTGGGCGGACATGTCCGAGGGCAAGGCCGCGGACGCGTTCAAGGACTTCGAGCTCTCGGTGTCCTTCCTGGACGAGGAGAACCTCGACGAGTTCTGCGACCTCGTGATGGACGCGTGCCTGGAAAGGCTTGACAAGGCCGTCAAGGACGGCGAGCTGTGGCTGGACACGTACGAGCCGCTGTTCGGATTCGACGACGCGCTCATGGAACGCTTCGGAGACGTCATCGAATTCCGCTTCGTTACCGAGCTCGTCAGCAGGATGGGGTTCATGGAAGTCGGCAAAGATTCCGAGGGGCGCGTCCTGGCCGCATCGATAGCGTATCTGGCATTCGTCTACGCCGCCTCGGACATGTACCTTCCGGACCACCAGGACGTCATGGAGGCTGCCTCCGGAGCGTTGGAGTCCTTGAGGTCCATGGACGGGCCGTTCAACGAGACCCGGACGCTGGCCGAGACCATGGCCGATGCGATCTCCCGCGTGTCCGAGATGGAGAACGCAGTCTGCGAAGAGCACGAGGACTGCCTGGACGCCTTGTGCGACCATTGGATAGACGAGGACGACGGGCACGGGGACGTCCTGATGGACGTCTGTGAAGAGAGCTTGAAATTCGGGATCTCGGGCAGGCGCAACAGGGGCGCCAAGAACAAGATGGACGAGGCCTTGGAGAAGTACAGAAAACTTTTGAACAAAGCCGTGGCCGTCGCGGCGGAGCGCGCGGACGAGATGCAGGACGGCCCCGAGGATCTTGAGAACCCTTACGAGGGCGTGTACTGTCCCGAATGCGGAAGATTCGTTCCGGCCGGACCCGGCGGATTGTTGGAATGCAAATGCGGGTTCAGGGGAAGGGCGGTGACAAAAGCCATAGAGGACCTTCCGGACGACCTGGAATCCCTTCACAAAATAGCCGGCGAGGCCTACCTGAACCGCGATTCCGAAGCGTTGAACAACGTCGGGGAGCACATCCTCGGCTTCGACGGGACGGACTGGCGCGGATGCGTCTCCTTGGCCTTCTCATGCGCCCTGGACGGTAACCTGCCGATAGCGCTGGACGTCCTCACGCCATGCATGGGCCATGTGGACGAGAAGGACGCCGGCGAATTCGCCGGGAAATCCCTGGAGCTCATATCGTACGGGATGGCGAACGCGACCAGGGAGGACGACCTCATGTCGATCATACCGCTGGAAACGGCGCTGCGCGGACTGCCGGATACGGAACGGCCGACGGCGTCCGAGCTGGCTGAGAGGATCATGGACAAGGGGTTCTCGGGATTCTACCCTGTCGCCCTGACGGCGCTCACCGCCAAGGCCATGGCGCTGTCCCTAGGCTCCCGCGTGCGCCCCTTGAAGGACGTCCACGACGCCCTGAATGACATCGTAGGCCTCCAGAAGGCCGCCTTGACGGCCCTGAACGGCGTCAAGGCGCCGGATGCGGAGGACAGGAGGTACATCAAGCAGGTCCTCGACGACAACGTATCGTCGCTGGACCTCGCCGTCGGATTGCTGGACGAGGCCGGGAAGGAAGACTTCCAAGGCTCTTCGGAAGGGTACTCCGCGGTCATGGAATCGATCGCCGGCCTACTGATAGAGGACGAGACCCGCGGCCGGGATCAGAAGAAGCTGAAGAAGCAGGGAAGAAGGCTCGCGGAGGCCCTCGAATCCTACATGAAGGGATGATCGGGAGAGGGGCAAGGCCCCTCTCCTTCAGATTTCTATCAGGATCAGTATTCCGCCGACCTGGATGGTGTCGACGGCCTTTCCGTCGAGCAGAAGGCGCTTCTCGACCTCGAAGTACTCCGGGCCGACCTCCACCCTCTCCCCGTCGATGACGAACGCCAGGGGGCCCTTGGAGAGTTCCTCCGCGGCCTTCGCCGGATCCATGGCCGCCGCGGCGGAGACGATGGCCTTCGCCTGGGCCTTGAACGCGGGGCCGAGCTTGGAATGGACCGGCTTGATGCCGACCACGTCCTCGGTCAGGGTCGCCTCGGGGGCGATCTCCACCGCCTTGGCCTTGGTCGTCTCCCTGATGTCGTCCTTGGCGCACTCCAGCGCCCTGGCCTCGGGCCCTACGAACTCTATCATGGACAGCTCGGCGTTGAGGGGGATCTTCCTCTCGCCCTTCCAGGCGCGGATCTCAGCGAGGACGGATTTCAGGACCTCTCCCGAGGCCTCGGCGTCATCGTCGGTGAAGATGGGCTTCGGCCAGGAGGTCAGGTGGACGCTCCTGCAGCCGTCGATGGCCTTGAAATGCTCCTGGTACACGTCCTCGGTGACGTGGGGCATGAAGGGCGCCAGCATCTTGATGCAGCCGAGGAAGACGTTGTAGAGCGTGTACTTCACGGCAGGATCGTTCCTGGCCTTCACCATCTCGACGTAGTTGTCGGCGAACTCGTGCCAGATGAATCCCTCGACCTCCCTCATGGCCTTGTCGAACTGATACTGGTAGAGGGAGTCGGTGACCGATTCCAGAACTTTCGAGAACTTGCTGATGATCCACCTGTCGGAGGTCCTGAGCTCGGGCATGGACTCGGGGACGCCGTCGAGGAACCTCCTGACGAACTGCCCCAGGTTGAACACCTTGTTGCAGAGCTTCCTTCCGCGGATCACGTCCTTCTCCCTGAAGGCGTGGTCTATCCCGAGGGAGCAGGTGGCGGCGTAGTACCTGAGGGCGTCGGCGCCGTAGTTCTTGAGAATGGGGATAGGGTCTATGACGTTCCCTATGGACGAGTGCATCGGGGTGCCGTCCGGGGCCATGATGAACCCATGGATCATGATGTCCTTCCAGGGGATGCTCTCCTCGATCTGCTCCGCCCTGAGGATGGAGTAGAACGCCCAGGTCCTGATGATGTCGTGGGACTGGGGCCTCATGCTCATGGGGAACAGCTTCTTGTGGAGCTTCTCGTCC
>JAFWTC010000076.1 GCA_017519045.1 Candidatus Methanomethylophilaceae archaeon | reverse complement strand
CTCCTCACGATCGAGAACGTTTCCAAATCGTTCAACGGCCGGTGCGTCCTCAAGAACGTCAGCGCCAAGCTGGCCACCGGGAAGATCCTCGGCCTGGTGGGAAAGAGCGCCGCGGGAAAGAGCGTCCTCATCCACATGTTGAGGGGCAACGACGAATACGCCCCCGACTCCGGACGCGTGATCTACCACGTCAACCGCTGCAAGAAATGCGGAGACCTGGACCTGCCTCTGGAGGGCGTCCCCTGCGTCAAATGCGGAGGGGAGACCGAGAGGGTGTCGGTGGACTACTGGAAGCTCAAGGAGGACGACCCCCTCAGGCAGGCCGTCAAGGCGCATATCGCGATCATGCTCCAGAGGACGTTCGCCCTGTTCGGCGACAAGACGGTCATCGAGAACGTCATGGAGGCGGTCACCCCCGACTACGAGGGCGACAGGCGCATCAACAGGGCCATCGAGATGATCGAGATGGTCAACATGACCCACAGGACCACGCACATAGCCAGGGACCTCTCCGGAGGGGAGAAGCAGCGCGTGGTCATGGCCAGGCAGCTGGCGAAGGAGCCCCTCTTCTTCCTCGCGGACGAGCCCACCGGGACCCTGGACCCGACCACGGCCGAGACCGTCCACCAGGGTCTTATCGACTACGTCCGCAGCATGAACATCTGCATGGTGTTCGCGTCCCACTGGCCCGAGGCGATCGTCAGGATGGCCGACGAGGCGATACTCCTGGACGCCGGAAACGTGGTCATGCAGGGCGATCCGAAGGAGGTCACCGACCGGTTCATGAAGGACTACCACTTCGAGAAGCAGGAATCTGGCCAGGTCGGCGAGCCGATCATCGTGTTGGAGGATGCGAAGAAGCACTACTTCTCGGTGGTCAGGGGAGTGGTCAAGGCGGTCGACGGAGTGTCCCTGGAGATAAGGGAGAGGGAGGTCTTCGCGCTCATAGGCTATTCCGGAGCTGGGAAGACCACCACGTCGCGCATGATAGCCGGCATGACCCCCGCCACGTCGGGGAAGGTGAAGATCAAGATCGGGGACGACTGGGTGGACATGTCCGAGAGCGGGTTCGCGGGCAAGGGCAGGGCCACCCCGTACATCGGCGTCCTCCACCAGGAGTACACGCTGTACCCGTTCGACACCGTCCTCCAGAACCTCACGACGTGCATAGGCATGAAGATGCCCGCGGAGCTCGCCAAGGTCAAGGCCATACAGGTCCTTCTCAGCGTCGGGTTCCCCAAGGAGAACATCGAGAACATCCTCTACTCCTATCCCGACTCTCTTTCCGTGGGCGAGTGCCAGAGGATCGCGTTCGCGCAGGTGCTCATCAAGGAGCCCCGCATAATCATCCTGGACGAGCCCACCGGCACCATGGACCCGATCACCAAGACCATCGTGGCGAAGTCCGTGGTGAGGGCCAGGGAGACGCTCGGGGAGACGTTCATCGTGGTCAGCCACGACATGGACTTCGTCCTCAACTGCTGCGACCGCGCCGCGTTCATGAAGAACGGGACGGTCGTCTCCGTGGGGAAGCCCGAGGACATCCTCGAGGAGTTCAACATGGAGCCGGTTCCCGAAGGTGAATCGAATTGAAGCAGAAGATGGGAAGGCACCTGAGCTTCGTGGAGTGCAGGGAGTCGATGGGACTCGGGGTCGGGGGAGGACTCGCCCAGAGGGCCACCATCTCCGAGTCCGGGAGGGACGTGGTCGCTGTGGCCATGGGCCCCGGGCGCAGGCACATCACCAAGCCGGTGTGCGAGATAACGTACGCCCTCCGCGAGGAAGGCATAGACACCAGCGTCCTGGTCGTGAACGCAGGGTCCGGGGTTCCCGCGGACGCCCCCGACATGACCACCGGGTCGTGCTTCGGATTGGATCCGATAGAGGTCGACAGGCTGAGGCAGTACAAGGTCGTTCTCATACACCTGGGGAACGTCAGGGCCCACATCATCTACAAGGCCAGGCTCATCCTCAGGAACGTGGACGCCCCCGCGATAGTGGTGGCCCAGTGCCCGATCGATTTCGAGGACTTCGCGGCGGTCGGCGTGAAGACGTCCAAGGTCATGCCCCCGGACGACAAGATCCAGACCAGAGGGGAGATAGTGGAGATAGTCACCGGGGTCGTCAGGGGAGTCACCTGCACCCAGGACAAGCTGGACGAGATAGTGTCCAAGGTACAGTCGATGCTTCCGGAGCGTGCGCCATGATAGTCACAGTCAACGGCAAGGAGAAGAAGCTGAAGGCCGGCTCCACCCTCAAGACCGCGGTGGCGGGGGAGCCCTACGTGAAGGGAGGGCTGGTGTCGGTTCGCCTGTCCGAGAAGAAGGTGGTCGCGGAGACCAGGGACTTCGAGATATCCACGGATGCCGGCACCATGGTCATGCGCCTGGACGAGTCCCCGCTCGCCGAGAAGTGGAGGAGCGGGATGATGGGCGCCATGGCGGACATGAACTCCAGATGGGTCACCCACGACATAGTCGCGTTCGGGGCGTTCCCGTCTGACCTGGAGGTCGACAGGGGCACCTACCGCTACGCCAGGTACGAGTGCTTCCTGGCCCTGGGCGGGTTCGACAACAACACCACCTACCTGATGCTGGCGAGGGACTCCCACTCCGGCTCCTACGGGGCGGGAAGGGGCGTCATCGGCAGGATAACCGTGGGCAGGCACATCCTGGACAAGGTCAGGGAGGGCGACCGCATAACCGCGGTGCGTCCGCTGATGTCGGAGACTAGCACCGAGGACGTCGTGGTCACCGACGACCTGTCGTTCAAGCTCGACGACGGATACGTGGTGGAGACCTGCGTCGGGATATCCCTGGACAAGGAGTCCCCCGAATCCGCGGAGCAGCTCCTGGTCCTAGCCGGGAAGGGCTCTATAAAAGCCACCGAGTCCACCGGGAGCTACGTGGCCTGTTCAGAGGACCTCGACGTCGCGATCCCCGCGGAGACTGTCCGCATCAGGGACCGCGGCTCCGTCGCGGTCAGGTGCTCCGGCATAGGGACCGGGCGCCTGTACATCTACAAGGACCGCAGGCAGCTGTCCCCGCAGCACAATTCGGCCGGGAAGGCGTTCCAGGGCATGGCGATAGTCTCGAAGGCCCCCGCGGGCTCGTCTTTTGCGGTGATCACCGATCCCCCCCGCGCGTTGGCCGTCGGGATGACCCAGGCGGAGGGCGCGGAGTTCCTGGCCAAGGCCGGGATCAGGCAGATCAGGACCGGCGACGTGTCGGACGACGCCATAATCGCGGAGCAGTCGCCGGAGCACACGATGGCGGCCCTGTCGAAAGGGGAGGCCGAGACGTTCGGCGTCCCGAGGGGCAAGGTGTTCAAGATCAGGCTCTCGGAGGACGACCCCCTGAGCGTCACGTACTTCAGGAAGATCACGGGGCTCAACCACAAGCCCGTGGGCGTGCTGAAGGTCCAGTTCACCTTCGAGGGGCTTCCGATGGTCACCTTCTACGGCGACGACATGAAGGGCAAGAACCTCTATCCGCAGGAGCCCTTCAAGAAGGTCAAGCGCGGAGACATCGGGCTGACCAACCAGGCCAGGCCCCACCACGGCCTGATAGGCATAAGGCTCCAGGACAGCAAGGAGTACGGCCCGACCGGGGAGGAGCCCTACGGCACGAACATCATAGGCAAGTTCGCCGACGACCTGGACAGGCTGATGGACGGTCTGAAGGACGACGACAACGTGTACATCACCGAGGTGGATTTATGAGCGAGATCAGAGAGACCAGGCTATTCATGATATCCCCGAGGTCCAGGCTCACCCCGGACCAGCTGGTCCGCATGGTGCATGCCTTCGGGGCGGAGGCTCTGGTGAAGGAGACGTGCTACGGATGCCTCGTGGAGGGCCCTAGGGACCTGGTGCTGTCCATCCGCGACAAGGTCAGGGAGGAGTACCGCAACGAGGTGTTCACCAAGGTCAGGGCGTATCCGTGCAGCGACCCGCGCAGATGCCGCGCCCAGCACGGCACGAGGCCCGGGTTCGCCCAGCTCGAGGAGGAATGGGCGCTGCTGTCCAGGATACAGCGCGGGCTCGAGGCGGTGGAGGCCGGGGCGGAGTATGCCGAGGCTCCGGCGAAGAAACGCATTCCGGTAAACGAGTTCAAGAAGATTTGCGAGGTACAGCGATGAAGGTCTTCATAGATCCTCCGAACAGCCTGGTGCTGTTCGACCTGGTGGAGAGGTTCGGCCACGAGCCCCTCAGCACCATGGCGGCCATCCAGGAGAGGGTGGACAACATAGAGGTAGACATGCCGCCCATGAACGTGACCCTGGACGATGTCGTCAAGGGCTTGAAGTACGCGGGAGTCGAGGTTCCGTCCGGTGTCAGGGGAAGGCTGGCGCTCTGGGGGCCTCTGATCGAGGCCGCGGACGCCGCCATAGTCATGGACGACTGCCCGTACAGCTTCGGGTGCGTCGGGTGTGAGCGTTCCAATCTCATGGTGAAGTACCTCATCAAGAGGCGCGGGATCCCTACGCTTCACGTCAGCTACCCGGAGGACGACGCGCAGGCGATCGCCTTCGTGGCCAAGGCCAAGGAGTTCCTGGAGGGATTGAAATGACGATCAAGATAGCGCAGCTCTCCTGCGGGACCGAATACAGCAGCGTACAGTACGAGATAGAGAAGGCCGCCCGGTCCGTGGGCGCGAAGATAGTCTACCCGGACGTGTCCTCCGCGGACATAGACGAGGCGGTGAAGAGGTTCGGGTTCGAGCCCCGCTCCCCCCAGCTCAAGCTCATGATCGCCAGGGCGGTCAGGCTGGCGGACGGGAAGTACGACGCCGACGCCGTGTTCATCACCACTTGCTTCAGGTGCGCCGAGGCCGCCCTGGTGAGGAACGAGCTGAGGAGGTTCGTCCAGGAGAACACCAGGCTCCCGGTGGTCACCTACTCCTTCACCGAGAGGCTGAAGGCGTCCCAGCTCCTGACCAGGATGGAGGCCCTGGTGACGATCGTGACCAGGAAGGAGCTTCTCTCCAGGGAGAGGCAGACCGGCATTACCGTCGGTCTCGACTCCGGGTCCTCGACGACCAAGGCCGTCGTCATGGAGAACAACAAGATCATCGGGAAGGACTGGACCCCCTCGGGCGACGTCGTCGCCTCGGCGACCTCCGTCCTGGAGAACGCGCTGAAGATGGCCGGCGTCGAGATGAAGCAGGTGGAGGCCATCGGCACCACCGGGTACGGGCGCTTCACCCTCGGTGAGCACTTCCATGCCAAGCTCGTCCAGGAGGAGCTGACCGTCAACTCCAAGGGCGCGGTCTGGCTCGCCGACAGGCAGAGGGGCGAGGCCACCATCATCGACATCGGGGGGATGGACAACAAGGCCATCACGGTGAGGGACGGGGTGCCCGACAACTTCACCATGGGCGGAATCTGCGCCGGAGCTTCTGGGAGGTTTCTGGAGATGACCGCGAAGAGGCTCAAGGTCGAGGTCACCGAGCTCGGAGCCATCGCCGACAGGGGCGACTGGAGGAACGCCAAGATGAACTCGTACTGTTCCGTGTTCGGAATACAGGACCTGGTCACCACCCTGGGCGAGGGGAAGAGGTTCGAGGACGTCGCCGCGGCCGCATGCCACTCCGTGGCGGAGCAGGTCTACGAGCAGCAGCTCCAGGAGATAGACGTGAGGCACCCGATCATCCAGGTCGGCGGGACCTCGCTGATCTCCGGTCTGGTCACCGCAGTCGGGGAGATCCTCGGCGAGGCCCCCATAGTGCCTCCCGACTCCCAGTACATCGGCGCCGTGGGAGGGGCTCTGCTGAGCTCCGGATTCCTGTGAGGGACGCCCATGGAGACGGTTGTTTCAGGGGATGACGCGTTCGGAAGGGAGGCGTACGCCGCCCTCTTCGAGGAGATAATGAGCGACCTGAACAAGGCGGTGCTCATCGACAAGGCGGACATAACGCTCCGTCCGGACGTCCCCCTATTCATTTTCTCGATAGCCCTGAAGGCCGAGCCGTCGGTGAAGACCGTCGCCGACGCAGCCAACGTCAGGGAGGAGTCGGGCAGCGTCCATCTGACCATCTCCCAGGAGCGCTACGCCCCCGCCATACTGTCCGCCCTCTGGGGGAGGTACGGCAGGAGGGCGGTGGCCCAGCAGACCAGGTTCGACCTGGACGTCGCCGGGGCCGACGCCGCGGAGATAGGGTCTATGGTCGTCTCCTCCGGGGAGGAGGACAAGCGCGAGATCCTGGGGGCCCTGTGGAGGTCCATGCCAGAAGGCATCAAGAACCGCAGGGTTCTGATGGACGGGAACGTCATCACCGTCGTCGCCACCGAGGAGATAATGCTCCCCGGCATGATCGAGGAGGGCGAGGCCGTCCACAAGCGCATGGGAGGCAGGTGAATGTTCGAGGTCATGATGTACGACGGCGGGGTCTACCGCTCTGAGGAGCTCTTCGAGATGATCGAGGACGTCGGAGGGGTGGTACTCCAGAAGAACAGGAGCTCCCAGATGCTCATGGTCACCATGTCGGTGCCCGGGGAGGACAGGGAGGCCATAACAAAGCTGTGCACGGACATAGGCGGGGTGGTCAAGGACGTCCCGCTGGCCGGAACGGAGATAGCCGTCGTGGGGCCGACCCTCGGCAGGCATCACATGCCGCACCCGATCTGCGACATCGCGGAGGAGCTCAGGAGATACGGGTCCGTCACCGTCGTGATGGGAATGGCCAGGGGCAGGGGCAAGGCCACCGCCCAGATGTCCGCGGTGGAGCGCGGGATAGTCGAGGAGTACGACGCCGCGGTCTTCGTCATGGGGAACTTCAAGTCCTGCGTGGAGAAGAAGTCCGAGCTCCTCGAGGACGTCCGCGTGCCGGTGGTCCTCGTGTCCGGGCCCAAGCCGGACGGGGTCGAGGACAGGTGCGAGGCGGTCGTGTACGGGGTCGGACGCAAGGCATCTAGGATGAGGACGCCTCCGGAGAGGGACAAGCTGGAGGAGATAGCGGAGACGATGGAGAGGGTCCTGCGCGACAAGAAGCGCAGCCTCGAGGAGGACCCGCTGTTCGTCCATCCCGCCGAGGTCAAGCAGATCCTCGAGAACTACGAGCCCATAGACATGTGCCTCAGGCCTTCGCCCATAGCCCTCCATCTGGACGGCCTCAGGGTGAAGATCCCGTACTCGGAGCACAGGGATTACCTGGAGAACGTCCAGGTGTACGGTCGCAGGCTGGGCGAGGTCGCGGACATATTCCCGTCCAGGATCGACGACAGCAGCGTCATCATCCGCATAAAGACCCGTTCGCAGGTCGATGACGAGGACCGCTCCAGAAACTGATTCGAGCTCCGGGACGCCCGTCGCCGAATGGCGGGCGCTCCGAGTTCGTTATTTAAATTATAGCCAAACTTTTTAATGCTTCATGTTCTACCCGCCCACATTATTATCCATTCTAAAGAATGGAGGTCGAGACATACCATGAAAGCGATAGGAGAGAACAATCCCAAGGTGACTCCCGACGTCATCAAACAGATAGCATCCGCCATCGGAAAGACCACCATATCCGATGGTCAGGCCGTCTTCAGGCCCGCCGACGAGGCCGATCTCGCCAAAGCGGTCCCCATGATCCTCGCCGAGGGAGCGGCAGTCGTCCCCCTGTCCAGGAAGAAGGGCTGCGCCGAGGACGTCGTCCTCGTCGACACGTCCGCGATGAACTCCATCGTCTGCATCGACGATGTCGCCATGACCGTGAAGGTCCAGGTCGGATGCAAGATCGCCGACCTCGAGGCCGCCGTCTGCGAGAAGGGATTCACGCTCGGCGCCTTCCCCGGAGGCGTAGACTCCACCGTCGAGGACTTCGTGTACTCCGAGGACGCCGTCGTCGGCTCCTACAAGTACGGGACCGTGAAGGACTGCGTCTACAACGTCTGCGCCGTCGCCTGCGACGGAGAGGTCATCGAGACCGCCTATGACAACATAGGATACTACATGTCCGGGTACAACCTGACGCAGACCATGGTGGCGTCCTACGGAAGGCTCGGCATCATAACCTCCGTCACCTTCAAGCTCTCCCCCAGAGGGGTCGTCAAGACCGTCTCCTACAGCTTCCCCGACTACTCGTCCATGCAGGCGGCGTTCCAGAAGATCGTCCAGGAGCCTTCCCTGAAGCCGCTCCACATCTCCTTCAACGCCGAGAAGAAGTGCAGCATACTGGCGTTCCAGGGCAAGGAGGAGTTCGTCGACCTGGACATCTCGGCGGCCGACGCCATCATGGCCGACGCCGGAGCCGTGAAGAGGGACTGCCCCGACGCATGCTGGTCCAAGATGGCCGGATGCGACTGCGTGAACCCCAAGTACGTCACCGCCTACGTCCCCCTCAAGAACCTGGCCGCGTTCCTGAACGCCGAGGCCTCCGTCGGGAAGCTCGCCGGAACGGTCGCCGACCGCAGCACCGCCGCCGTCAAGCTGGCCGCGGACGTGGACAAGGACGTCGTGGACGCCTTCGCCGACAAGGCCGAGGAGCTGGGAGGAAGGTCCTCCTCCAGGTGCTTCAGCAAGTACCGCGACGAGGCCACCAACGCCTTCGCCAGGAGGATCGAGGCCGGATTCATGGGCGCGTCCGTCGAGGAGCCCAAGCTCAGCCGCACCGTCACCCCCGCCATCATCGACAAGCTCAAGGCCATCGTCGGAGAGAAGAACGTCACCACCTCCGACATGGACAGAATACTGTACAGCCACGACATGGCCCCCCTCCCGAAGGAGGCCGGAATGGCGTTCAAGAACATGCCCGACGTCATCGTCAGGCCGGAGACCACCGAGCAGATCGCCCACGTCGTCAGGCTGGCCTACGCCCACGGCATCCCCATAATCCCCAGAGGGAATGCCTCCTGGGGTCTCGGGGGATGCATGCCTACAGCGGCCGGAATACTCATCGACATGTCCTCCAAGATGAACAAGGTCCTGGAGATCAACACCGAGGAGCTCTACGTCAAGGTCCAGGCCGGATGCACGTGGAAGAACCTCCTCGAGGCCTGCATGAAGAAGGGATACATCATCGGGTCCTATCCCTCCAGCTTCCCCGCGGGAACCATCGGCGCATGGATCTCCACCAACGGAATGGGAGTCGGGTCCTACAAGTACGGATCCGCCAAGGACAACGTCCTCAACTCCGAGGTCATAGTGGACGACGGCTCCATCGTCACCACCGGATTCGACGGGGTCGGCTCCTACAGGGCGACCTACAACCTCAACCAGTTCTTCTCCGGGGCGGAGGGAACCCTGGGGACCCTCGCCACCGTCACCTTCAGGATCTACCCCATGGGAGAGATCAGGTGCCTCGCCTACGAGTTCGACGCCCTCAAGGCCATGGACGGCCCCATACAGGACATGGTCGCCGATCCGTCCGCCAGGCCTCTGCACGTCGCATGGTCCGACTACAAGCACTTCGAGGGCCAGAGGAAGGCGGGAATCCACGCTCCCGACGTGTCCAACCTCTGGCTGGTCACCCTCCAGGGAGACAAGGCCCACAACGACGCCGAGGAGGCGTTCTTCGACGCCATAGCCGAGAAGCACGGAGGAAGGAAGGTCGTCTCCGAGATCGCCGAGCACGAGTGGGAGGAGAGGTGCTACGAGTTCAGGGCGAGGCATGTCGGAGTCGGGGAGATTCCCGCCGAGGTCATCGTGCCCACCCACGACTGGGGTGTCTTCACCGACAGGTGCTACGAGGGCTTCAAGGAGATGAAGATGGAGGTCGGAGGGATCATCGGAGTCATGGTCGACAGGTCCACGACCCTGTTCATGCCCTACTACTTCAAGGACGACGAGATGCTCACCGGAATGCTGTCCTTCGGGTTCAACTTCTACCTCGGGGACGTGGCCGCCGAGTACGGCGGAAGGAGCACCGGGTTCGGAGTGTTCTTCGCCTGGAACCTTGACAACATCCACAACGCCGCCACCGTCGCTAAGATGCGCGAGCTGAAGACCGTCCTGGACCCGCATGACGTGGTCAACCCCGGTCACGTGGTGTGCGGAAGCACCAGGTTCGGCATCAACATGATCAAGGGCCTGATGGGCATGGGAAGCGCCATGATGCAGATGATGAAGAAGCTCATGCCTGCCGACAAGGCCTTCTCCTACAACAAGAACAGGTTCAGGTACAACGACCTCGAGGAGATGAAGGTCCTGGACAGGGTCCACACCCTCGGGGACGGAACCCAGTGAAACCGGCGGAGGGGCTTCGGCCCCCTCCTCTTTTCTTTATTCTGACTGGACGAATGTCTTAGAAACTTCGGAATCCATTTTATATTAATAATTAAAAACCGATTCCCTATCTGATGTCGGTTTCCGGCGAGCAGCGCATCCTCAGGAATCTCAGGAAGTCGGTGGAGACGTGGAACTTCCAGCTCATGGAGAAGAGCGTCGACGAGGCGCTCAAGGCCGGGATACCTGCGCAGACGATAATGACGGAAGGCCTCGGCAAGGGCATGGAGTCCATCGGCGAGCTGTTCGACCAGGCGAAGATCTACCTTCCGCAGGTGGTCGCCGCCTCGAGGACCGTGGAGGGCGCCCTGAAGAGGATAGAGCCGCTTCTTGACAACGACGACGGGGTGTACAACGGCACCATAGTCATGGGCTCGGTGCAGGGGGACATCCACGAGATCGGGAAGGCCGTCTGCTGCGCCATGCTCCGCGGGGCGGGGTACAAGGTCGTGGACCTGGGCGCCGACGTGTCCCCCGACAGGTTCCTGGAGGCCGCCAAGGAGCATTCCGCAGACATAGTCGGCGGTTCCGCCCTCATGACCACCACCCTTCCGATGCAGCAGCGCATGGTGAAGGCCGCCTCGGACAGCGGGTCCGGCGTGATGATGATCTTCGGCGGGGCGCCATGCAGCCAGGAATGGGTGGACAAGATAGGCGGAGACGGCTACTCGGCCTCAGGCGCGGAGATCGTCGCCTTGGTGGACGGGCTGATGGAGAGGCGGCGCGGAACCGTCAGGCGATTCCATTTTGTGGACATCTCAATATTTTTTTATAGAAGCTGCAGAATGGAGGTATGAGGCCGGGGAGCACCGGCCTGTGGAGAATATGCCTTTCCTGCCATCGCAGAGAGCGGCCGTCTCAGGGGTCCGAGACGTATCCATGCCTAAAAGAGCGCCGTGTGACACAGCGACGTTCGCCGTACTTCCGCGCCCAGGTGCGGAAGGTTCCGCCCGAACTAACATTTCGCATTTGTTTTCCTCCTTCGGGCGGTTGTCATCATATTTAAATCTCTCTGGAATGGCTTTTATCATAGAATGTCTGGACGGCATGGTTTTTGACAATAGTTTAAATATAGTGGATAATGACGTCTACAGGTTAAGATGGCCGCCCGCAGATATGTAGACGTGTTCGAGGCATACGACCGTTTCACCCAGGGGACGAAGATGCCCGAGACCGATTGGGATTACAACGTGGTTCCCAGCACCGCCGCCATGATGAAGGACCGCTACGGCATACAGTTCGACGACGGGATCGTCCCCGAGGATCCCGACCTCATCGACAACCTCTTCCTGGCGGGAGTGGACATGCTCATCAACACCGGCATCTACAACACCGACCTGGAGCGCGTCATGAAGGTCGAGGAGGACGAGATCTACGAAGGCATCAAGATGGCTCCGAAGAAGCTCTCCCTCGGCCACGGCAAGGACAAGTGCAAGTGCAAGGCCCGCCACGGCAACTCCCTGAGGAAGCCCGTAGTCCAAGGCGGCCCTACGGGGGCGCCGATCTCCGAGGAGATATTCACGTCCCTGATCGAATCCTACGCAGCGGAGCCGATGGTCGACGCGTTGGTCAGCGGGGTCCTGGAGACCGTCGACGGGCATTCCGTGATCACCAACACGCCGTGGGAGATCAAGGCCACCATGGCGGAGATAAGGTACGTGCGCGAAGCCTCCGCGAACGCGGGAAGGCCGGGCATGTCGGTCTAGGGGCCTCAGACGCCGCTTTCGGCCGACGGGCGTCTCGCGGCCGGCTTGGGGAAGAACGGAATGGTGTACAGCGATCCCCATGAGTGCTCCCAGCTGAACGAGCTGAAGGTGGACATGTCGGTCCTGAACACCATATCCGGATGGCATTCCGCAGGCGACATAATCATGGTGGAGCAGATGCCGATGTTCGGCGGCTACGCAGGAGGGGCGGAGGAGACCGCGATATGCGACATCGCCACCACGTTGGCATCCTTCGTGGTGTTCAACAGCGACATCCATCTGGACGGGCCGATCCACATCAGGTGGGGCACCACGACCACCAGGGACACCCTCAAGGTCGCGTCCCACGTGGCCGCGGCACTGGATTACAACACCGATCTGCTCCTGGCCAACCAGTATTACACGATGGCGGGCCCCTGCACCGAGATGTGCCTCCTGGAGACCGCGGCCCAGGCGATCGCGGACACGGCGTCCGGGAGGGAGATGCTCTCCGGCGTAGCGTCTGCGAAGGGCGTGGCCCTGGACAAGGTCACCGGCATGGAGGCCAGGATGCTGGGCGAGGCGTCCGCCGCGACCTGCGGAATGGAGGTCCATGCGGTGAACGAGATCCTCGACAGGATCGTCTCTCGCTACGAGATGAACTTCTTCAACGCCCCCGGCGGGAAGAGGTATCAGGAGTGCTACAACGTCAACGACGCCACTCCCACCAACGAGTACCTCAACCTCTACGACAACGTCTTGGACATCTTGTCCGACTGCGGGCTGGGATTCTGATTCAGAGCAGGTCGACGCAGTCTCCCGCACGGTCCAGGATGATGATGGACGGGTCCGTCCTGGACCAGAGGTCGACGCTTCCGCTTCCGGTGAGGACTCCGGCGAACAGCGCCCCGGCGCCGTGGGCCGACATGTAATCCGTCACGTTGTCGCCTACGTAGAGCATCTCCTCCGGCCTCACCCCCAGCATCTCCGCGAATTCCTGGATCGCCATCGGAGAGGGCTTGGCGTTGTCATAGGAGGAGTGGTCCCTCCCCATGACGGCGTCCAGGCGTTCCAAGGCTCCCGTGGGCCCGAGGACGCGGCGCGCGTAATCCAGGCATCCGCGGGTCAGAATGCCGGTCTTGAGGCCTTTCGACTTCAGCTTGTCCAGGCATTCCAGCGATCCCGGGAAGGGGACGGCCTCGGATACGAACTCCACCTCTATCTCAGCGAACGCGCGGTCTATCTCGTCGCCCACGGACTGGAATTCGTCTCCGCGGCCGTGCGCCTCCAGCCACTCCCTGATCGGATAGCGGGGCCTTTTGATGTAGTCCCCGGCATACACCTCGTCGAAGGGTATCCCGCGGGACTCCAGCACCACCTTGTCGGCCACGGAGAGCCTGGCATAGTCCACATGCGTCTTCATGAACGTGCCGTCGAGGTCGAACCCCACTGCCTTGATGCCTTCTATCATGCTATCATTCGCGAACCGGCGGCCACATCCCTCTGAGCCTCCCTCCCTCCCTTTCGGGGTCCATGGTGCTCACCTCGAGTCCGGGCACGATCATCCTGACCGTCGGGATGCCTATCTCGGGACGGGTGAGGTCCGCGGCGATTACCATATCGAATCCGCAGTCCATCAATCTTCCGAGGACCACCTCTATGTCGTCCAGCACGTACGGCGTGGATTCGTCCTTCATGTCCTCCAGGGCGGTCTTCTTGGGACGGTCGGAGTACCATAGGCGGTTGACCTTTTTGATCTTCTCGTACCCCATGTCCTGCGTGACCTTCTGGAGCTGCGCGTTTATCTTCGATCCGTGCTTGTGCGTGGCCCTGCTCTGGGCGACTTCCGTGATAGCCCTTATCGCGGCGATCTCCGGGTTGAGATGGGTCCCCACCCCGATAGTGAGCATCTCCGGGTCCTTGGTGACGGTGTCGTCGGCGGCCGCCCCGATGGTGGTCACGCCGAGGTCGGTGGTGAGGTCCTTGAGGTGGATGTCTATCCCCCTTTCGGCGAACTTCGCCAGCAGCCTCCCGGGGACGGAGTCCTCGTCCTCGACGACGACGTCGGCGGCGCAGGTCTCGTTGTATTCGGCGATGGACCACGCGTCCCTCTCGATGTCCTCGAAGAGGGCGTGCAGTATGGCCTCCTCCATGGTGTTCCCGGATGCGATCCCGTTCGTGTGCCATCTGAACAGCTGGTAGTCCCCGTCAGGCTCGTACGGGTAGTACACCGCGCAGGCGGGCACCCATACCGGGCATCCCCTGAACATCTCGAACCCTTCCGTCCAGGCGATCTGCTGGCCCTCCAGATGGTCGAGCACCCTCATGGGGAGGATGAGGTCCACGGGGTTCACGGTGAGCATGACGTCCTTGGCCTGCTCGTACGTCCCGTATATTATCTCGTCCGAATCCCTCTGCTCGGCGCAGTACCTCTCGATGGATTCCATGACCGCGGAGGCCTCGGCCTGGGCCGGGTCGGCCCCCTTCCCGTTGTAGAACTTCGGCTTTCCGAAGGCGGTCTCCTCCCTGCGGACGGAGAACACGGGGATCCCCACGTCATCCTTCCCGGTTATGTCCTCGGGGGCGTCCAGCCCCGCGTTCTTGAGAAGAGGCAGAACCTCGGAAAGGGTCTCCTGCGGGGGCTTTATGCGTATTCCTGACTCCGGAGAGTACTTCGGGCAGCGGTTCAAGGTCATCTTAGGCATTGGCCTGTCAAAGCGTCCCTTTCTACTTAACCGTGACCAGAAGATTGTCAGGTGATGGTAGTAGCCCCCCTTCTGTTTCAGACGGCATTCAACTATGCGTTCTACCCGCCGGTCGCGGGCCGTTCATCCCGGCTGTATGAACTTGCTCCGATGGGGAGTCGCCGTTTCACCATGTCTCCGGGAACGTCACCGCCTAGCGGATCATCCTGTCGGCCGGATCTGTGTCGTTTCTGGGCCCTTGCCACGGCTCTCGCCGTACCGGATTGCCCCGGTCCATCTCGCCCTGGGAGGGGGGAACTTCCTCAGCTGGCTTTCGCCTACCGTCGGCCGTCCTCCATCTCCTGACGATGCTCCAAAGACGACGCGGATTAAAGACCTTCGGTGACCTCTTTTATACATATACCGGCTGTGCCCTTCCATGGACATGATTCTCACCACGGCGGACGAGATACCCGGGAGGACCTGCGAGGTCATCGGGATCGTCAAAGGGAACACCATACAGACCAAGAACATCGGCCGCGACTTCACCCAGGGCCTGAAGTCCTTGGTCGGAGGGGAGCTGGAGGCCTATACCAAGCTGCTTTCCGAGGCCAGGGAGGTCGCCACGGACAGGATGGTCAAGGAGGCTCAGGGCCTCGGGGCCGACGCCATCGTCTGCATCAGGTACTCCACCGCCTCGGTCATGCAGGGAGCGGCCGAGATGATGGTCTACGGGACCGCGGTCAGGTTCGTCTGATCGCTCCTCCCTGTCCTTCACGTGCAGCACTATGCTGGCGACTCCGCGGCATGAGCGGAGCTCCGGGATGAGCTCGGGAGGTATGGCGCCGTCGATGACCACGGTAAGCACGGATTCGTTCTGGTTTCCGCTGTCGTCGACGACCGCCTGCCTGATGGAAAGCCCGTTCCTGTAGAGGGCAGCGGTTATGTCCGAGAGGATCCCGGTCATCTTGGGGTCCGTGGGATGTATTTTCAGCGTGGAGCAGCCTATCTCCGGAGCCAGATGCTCCATCGACAGCATGCACTCGGCCTTGGAGAACAGGGCGTCCAGGCGAGGGGTCCCCGATATGCGCTCCAGCGCGGACCTGACTATCCTCCTGTCCACTTTGGCGGCGCGTCCGATCGCGGAGTCCGTGAGCTCTATCTCTCCGCAGTACGCCTTTCCCTTCACGACCTTGATCCCATGTGAAAGAAGGAGCTTGGCGACCTTCAGCTGCGAGGGAAGTCCGTCGAAAAGCTCGTCCATCATGCCCATGTTGATGAATCTTTTTATGCGTTATATAGCGTTTCTGTACATTGAAACGCATTTTACGAATTATATTCCATCGTCGCCGATCCGGATATCGCACCGTAACGGTTATTATTCAAAACCGCGCTGGACGGAAGCGAGTCAAATGGCCGATACGGAAGAGCTTAGGTCGCAGATAGAGGCGATCGACGAGGAGATCATCGACCTTATAGCCACTCGCATGGAGATCGCCGACGAGCTCGCCAAGGCCAAGAGGAGATCCGGCCAGAGGTACTGGGACGAGGCCAAGGAGCGCGAGGTCGTCCATAGGTATCACGAGCTCTGCGAGGAGGTCAGCCTCTCAGAGAGCGAGGCCAGGCAGATCGCCGAGACCATCCTCAGCATATCGAAGGAGAGGCAGAAGCATTTCTTCGAGCGACGGCCTGGCGCTTCGACTCCCTTTCGGTGTACATGGAGAACCACAGGGACTCCACTATCATGCATGTGAAGCACGGTATGACCGATTCAGGCGCGCCGGACAGCAGAAGCATGCACATCGACACCGAGAGCCCCGTGTTCTTCCATATGCACAGCACGTGAAGCACCGGCACGGACCTGCGGTCGGTCTTCAGGCGTTTGTTCATCCAGGACGATATCAGCGACAACGCCAGCAGCCTCGCGCCGGCCGCGACCAGGACGACCAGGATCATCTCCGGGTACGTCAGCATGTACTCCCTGTTGGAGTTCACCGACAGGAACAGCATCAGAGCCATCATCAGGTTGATCACGGGAACCTTCACGCGGCGTCCGAGCCTGAGCCTTTTCAGAGGAATCGTGAGAGCCGCTGGGATAACGATGAACAGGACGATGTACTTCAGTATCTGCAGGGGGTCCACCGCGTTTCCGATCAGGACGAAGGATATCAGCGGCGCCAGGACGATCCCGGAAACGTATGTGGACGTGACCGCGATGACGGCCGCGTTCAGGTCCCCCCTGGTGAGTATCGCCGCCGTGACGACCGATATGGCGCAGGGCATCGAGGCCAGGAGCACCCATCCCTGCCACATCGTCTCGTAGCCCGACAGCATGAACGCCGCTCCGACGGCCAGGGTCACCCCGGTGTTGACCACGTAGCACAGTATGACCGAGTGCAGCATCTCCCTGCGGCCTTCGGACAGGGCCTCCTTGGAGATGCTGAGGCCGTCCATGGACAGGGTCATCTGGACCATCAGCGCGACCACTATGAGCTCGGACGACGGGACGTCCAAGGTCCCTGTCAGGAGGCTCAGGGCCAGGGCGCAGAATATCCATGCCCTCAGGTCGTAGAAAAGGTCGGACGCGTTCACTTGCCACACCGCGGGCTTCAGATGACAGGGACGTTGAATACGGGGCCGTCGGGAAGCGACGTCTCCAGCCTGGCGCCCTCGGATCCGGCGTTCATGATGTATGCCGTGCCTCCTCTGGCCTCTATCGCCGAAGCCACCCTGTGCGGGTCGTCGGTCAGGGCGACCATGCATCCTCCTCCGCCGGATCCCGTCAGCTTGGCTCCGTAGGAGAACGGAAGGGCCGCATTGACCAGCTTGTTGAGCTCCTTGCACGAAACCCCGAGGATGGACAGGAGCTTGTGGTCGGTTATCATCATGCGGCCTAGGGTCTCCACGTCCCCCTTCCTCAAGGCCTCGTATCCGGAGAGGGTGACGTTACCGATCTCCTCTATCATCTCGGTGGCGAAGTTGCTCCTGCTGGCGTAGCGGCGCACCTTGTCGACCTGGGGGCCGGTGGGTGCCCTGATCCCGGTGTTTCCGATGACGAACGTCATCTTCGGCACGTCCACGTCGGAGACGTTCCATACGCGCCCGTTCCTGGATATCCTCCAGAGCTTCCTGTTCTCCGTTCCGGGGATGTTCACGCCTATGCCGCCCCCGTGGACGCAGGCCGACGCGTCCATCGGGCTTCCGTTGCCTTGGGCCGCCAGCTCCGCGCCGTAGGCCTCGTCCACGAGCTTCCTTTCGTCCGGGTCGTTGCCGGCCATGCTCTCGAGCGCGAGGGCCACCGATGCGGCGAGGGCGGCGGAGGATCCGAGTCCTGCGCCGGCGGGGATGTCGCTGCGGGTCACGAACTCCACCGCATGGCGGAGGTTCCTCGTGAGGTAGCGGAAATGGGGCTGCCTGGAGAACTCCATCGGCTCCCCGTTGAGCAGGTTGCGCCTTCCGCGCCTGACCCCGCATGTTATCCTGCGGTCCGCCGCGAGGACGACGGCGGGCTTCCCGTAAACCACGGAGTGCTCCCCCAGGATGACGAACTTCCCGGGGGCGGACGCCGTATGCCACTCTGTCATCGGTCTTCCAGTCCGTATTTCAGCATCTCCTCGCGTATGGCGTCGGAGGGGTTGCGATTGCTCAGAAGGGGCTGGGGTATGTACCACCACCGATCGGAGAACTCGTCGACTTTGCGCTCGTAGTCCTCGTCGCTCTCGTCCTGTCCCTTCTCGATATTCCCGAGGGCGTCGTACAGCTCCTTGTAGAGGTCTACGCCGAACCTTTTGTTCACGAGTCCGACTCCGACGTATCCGTTGATGCACTCGGCGACCTCCTCCGCGGTCTCGGGAGCCAGGGAGTCCATGACCATGTCCAGGACGCTGTTCGCCGTCAGCTTGAACACGAGCTGGCGCTTGGCCTCCTCGGGCATCTCCTGGTTCTCGTTCACGGAGTCCAGGAGCTCCTTTCCGAAAAGGCTCTCCATGGCGGAGACCCTGTCGGGGTTCTTTCCGAAAACCATGCGCTCGTGCGCCTCTTCGGGGTCGAGCTCAAGCTCGTCGCCTCCGAACAGTCCCTTGTTGGGGTCGTCTTCGTTGCTCATTCATTCACCTTGGGCGACCCATCACTTCAGACAATATATCCATTCCCTTGGAGATCTTCTCCTCGGATGCGGCGTACGAGAACCTCAGATGTCCTTCGCCGTACTTTCCGAAGGCCGATCCGGGGGTGCAGATGAGCCCGGCCTTGGCGAGCTCCGCGGCCAGGTCTGCGGAGGGGATGTCCGCATCATAGGACGGGAACGCGTAGAACGCTCCCTTGGGGGGCTCCAGGCTCATCCCGGGGATGGAGCGGATCCTTCCGGTTATGAGGTCCCTCCTCTTCCTGTATACCTCCCTGGCCTTTTCCAGATAGGGGTCTATCCCGGGAAGGGCATCGAGGATCCCGTACTGAGCGGGCATGTTGGGGCTGGCGCAGACGTGGTACTGCATCTTTATCAGGTCCGGCATGACGCTCTCGTCGGCGCACAGGAATCCCATCCTCCATCCGGTGACCGCCATCATCTTGGAGAAGCCGTTGGCCACGACGGCGCGGTCCAGGCGGTCCATGAACGAGACGTGCCTCCCCTCGTAGACGAAGGAGTCGTAGACTTCGTCGGCGAGGATGATGACGTCCTTGTCCTCGCAGACGTCCAGAAGGGCCTTCTTGGATTCCTCCGTGATGACGCCTCCCGTTGGATTGGAGGGGGTGGTGACCACCAGCATCTTCGTCTTCGGCGTGATCTTGGACTGTATGTCGTCGATGTCAGGCTGGAAGTCGCCGTCGGTGAGCCTGTATTCGACGCTCTTCCCGCCGCACAGCTGCGCATGCGGCCCGTAGATGACGAATCCCGGGCTGGGGACGAGGACCTCGTCGCCGGGATCCACGAACGTCTGGGAGATCTCCAGGAGCGCCGAGGACCCGCTGGGCGTTATCATGACGTTCGAAGCGGATATTGCTCCGTATCTGGAGAACCTCTCGGCCACGGCCTCGCGGAGCTCGGGGATCCCGGCGGTAGGGCCGTATTTGTTCAGGCCCTTCAGGGCGGCCGCGTTCATCCCCTCTACAGCCTGTCTAGGCGGGTCTAGGTCCGGCTCGCCCAGGCCGAGGTTTATGGAGCCGGGGCCCGCCAGGTCGAACATCTTCCTTATTCCCGACATCGGAATCTCCGAGATCCTCTTCGAGACCTTCATGGCGTCCGGATTCCGTACTGCGTATATGGTATTGTCTTTTGATACGGGCCCACAGGTCTGATCCGGCGCATCAGCCTCTCCCGTCGGCATCGCTTCGTCCGAACAAACGTTTAATGGAGATGCCTATATGGAGGCTCGGGGGCGGAGCGTTGAAGGAAGACAAGAAGGAGTTCGTGATAAGGGGGATCAGCAAGGAGCATCGCGACGGATCCGCAGTCCTCACGTCCGTCATAGAGGTCATCGACGGCCCTGCAGGGTTCTCGGATACCAAGCACGTGGAGTTCTCCGTTCCTTCGGAGTATTCGGATTATCTGCTTACGGAGAGGTGTGATGCGTTCGTTGTCCTTCTTCTGAGGATGGCCGTGAGCAAAGGCTTCGACATAAGGTCCGACGTCCCTGTCTCCAACGATTTGTACTACAATCTCAAGGAGCAGTTCCTCCCGCCGTATGTGAAGAATGACGGCCATCCGATCAAGCTGCTTTTGAAGCCTGCGTCAAGCGTCGGAGGCGGCGCCGCCGTCGGCACAGGCCTGTCTTGCGGCGTGGATTCCATGCATTCGGTCATGAAGCATATCGACTATCCGGACGAGGAGTTCAGGCTCACTCACCTGTGCATAAACAACGTGGGCGCCTTCAACGACATATACAGGCTGGGAGGCATAGACAACGTCCGCAGGGGGCTGTACGCCCGTGCCCGCAAGGCGGCGGCAGACATGGGCCTTCCGCTGGTGGAGACGGATTCCAACGTAGACGAGGTATTGCCTCAAAACCATTACTTCTCCCACAGCTTCACCTCCGCATTCGCCATCTTCTGTCTGAAGAAGTTGTGGAAATACTATTACTACGCCTCATCCGGGGTTGATTGCGTCACAGGCTTCTCTTTGAAGAATCACCTGATGCACCCTCCGTCGCATTACGAGCTCCTAACGATGAGCTGCCTGAGCACCTCTGCTCTGAGGATATACATCGAGGCCCCCACGTTATCCAGATTCGACAAAATAGTGGAAATATCCGACTTCGTCTATGCTCAGAGGTATCTGACTTCGTGCACCAACAGCTACGACAACTGCTGTCGCTGCGACAAGTGCATCAGAAACATCATGACGCTCGATTCCATCGGTCGTCTGGATCGCTTCGGAGAGGTCTATGACATCAGCCTCTACGAGAGGTTCAGGGACAGGTACATGTGGTATCTGTACTCTAAGAGGGACGATAGCTATTTCGAACCCGTGTTCGCCAAGTTCAAGTCCATGAAGGACAAGGACTTCATACGCGTCGGACAGGTCTTTGAAGCCGCGTCCAGATTCGACGCGGCCTGGAGGAGCGGGAGCCCGAAGCTCATCAATTCCGCATTTGACAAGCTCCTTCCTTTCGCGGAGGAGGGAGAGATGCATGCGGCGCTTCGCGTGGCGCGCTCCTACAACATGGGAAGGGGGGTAAAGAAAGACCGCGAGACGGCCGTCAGGTACTGGACGGTATCCGCGGATGCGCTGAGGGTCGAGGTTGAAAACGGCTTCACGACGTCCAGGATCAAACTGTTCGACTTGTTCTGGTCTATGGAGGAAGAGGAGTACTATCCGGAAATGATGTCTCTTCTGGAGCCTCTTCTGGACGTCGGCGACATGTCGGCGATGATTCGCATGGGGCGTGCCTGCAGATACGGGAAGGGGGTGGTTCAGGATACCGAATCGGCATTGACGTGGTTCAGGGAGGCTACTGCGAAGGATCCGACTTGGCTGCCCGAGTTGTGCGACCTTCTTCTAAGCACAGGTGACGAAGGATGCTACAAGGAGGCCATGGACAGGTGCTTGGAGCGCGTCAAAAGGGGTTCCAAGCATGCTTTCGGCAACATTGCACGCATGTACCGTGACGGGAAGGGGGTTGACAAGAATCTCCAGACAGCGGCGATATGGATGAGGCGGGCGGTCGACGCCAATCTCGAAGGAGCCGACCTGGAGCTGTTCGACATCCTCTGGACGATCAACGACCCGGAGTACGACAAGGGATTGTTGAAGCTCGCCCGCCCGAAGGCGGAGGGTGAATCGATACCCTTCATGGGCCGCTTAGGCAGGATGTATAGGCGGGGGAGAGGGGTAGACCGGGACGTTCACGTCGCTATTAAGTGGCTGGACAAGGCTTCGGAGCTGGATCCGTCTTGGACCATGGAGCTTTGCGAGGCGGTGGCGGAGTCCGACAGAGATGAAGCTCGTCAGAGTCTGCTGGTCAGGGTCAAAGGCCTATGTGATGGCGACTCCAGATACGGCTACATGTGCATGGGTCGCATGTATCGTGACGGGATTGCGGTGAAGAAGAATCTCCTCACGGCGGCAGACTGGTACAGGAAGGTTGCCGGGAGCATGGATCCGGCCGCCTTGGAGCTCTTCGACGTCCTCTGGTCGCTCAACAAGGACGGGAATAACCGCGAGATGATGGGCATCGCATACAGGCTCGCGGAGGCTGGGAATCCCGGAGGCATGGGACGTCTGGGGAGCATATACAGGTACGGAAGAGGAGTCCCTAGGAATCTGATGATGGCGGAGAGGTGGACGTCCAAGGCATGTGAGAAGGATCCCGTCAGGTGGACGGCGAGCCTGGAGGCTATAAGGGAAGCCATTGCGGAGGAACGCGGAGACGTTTCGTGCGACGTGTGATTCGCGACCCTATGGTAATGCAGCGGCGGTAGCGCCAACGCGCCCGAGTTGTTGATTCAGGAGGCATATCCGAGTTCACAGGGCCGGATGACAAAAGGGGCTGGAGGACGCGGCTTACGTCAATCCCAGATACGATTCCGTAGCCAAGGACGCAGGGACGTTGAAGAAGATGGTATGTAGGTCCTTCGCCGTCTCTGAGGTGAAAGGAAGGTTGAAGTTCTTAATCGACGAAACCGATAGGTTGTTCGACGTGCATGACGGAGACGGGATTCCTTGTTCATGGGGCCGTTCGACACCGAACCGATCAGGCGTCATCATCGAGGGTTAAAATGAGAGCGATACTGTTGGCAGCCGGGAAGGGGACCAGAATAAACAGGCATTTCAAGCGTCCCAAGTGCACATTGTTGATCGAGGACACCTCGATCATAGAGCACACGGTGAAGATACTCAAGAGCCGTGGGATAAAGATCACTATAGTGCTAGGGTATGGATGCGAGTTCATCCGTAGCATCCTGAAGGATTACGACATAGACTATTGTTATAATCCTTTCTACTCGGTCACCAACAGTCTCGGGTCGCTGTGGGTGGCGAAGAAGTACCTCACGGGCGAAGAGGACGTCGTCATAGGGAACGCCGACGTCTATTGGGAGGAGCCATTAATAGACCGCCTGATAGCCGACCCACGGGGCCTGGTGATGGTGGCCGACGAGTCCAGATATGAGGTCGGCGACTACTTCCTAGATATCAAGGACGGCTGCATAAGCAGATACGGGAAGGAGCTGGACATCGATCAGAGGACCCATGAATACGTCGGTCTGGCTAAGATTACTGCCAAGAAGGTTCCAGTGTTCGCAGAGAGGCTCAACGCCATGGTCAAGGCGGAGAAGTACGGCCTGTGGTGGGAGAACGTCCTTTACGAGTATATAGACGAGGATCCGGTGTACATCATCGACGTATCCGACCTTTTTTGGGCCGAAGTGGACTATATACAGGATTATGACCGCATAATGGAGTACATCAGGACCGGGGACGTGTCCAGCAAGATAGACAAGAGGTTCATCCCCTATCCTGATTGAGGCCCAGTCGCAGATTCTGCGAACCATACATCGTTTTTCGGCTTCCGGATGCAGTGTCGGGCTGCAGGCTTAACGCTTTTAAACAGTCTGCGCCTTTCATGTCCGCTGGAGCATCCAGTGAACGGTGGCGAGGATGGTGGAGCCTAAGGATTCGGTCAACGAGCTTGTTATCAAGTGGATTCACCTCGAGAAGGACGGCATCAACGCAAGATCCGTCTGCGGAATCGATGAGAACGTCTCCACGGCGGAAGGGGTGAGGACGGAGGAGAAGCAGGTCTTTTTCTCCGTGCCTTCCGAATACGCCGACTATCTGGTCACCGAAAGATGCGACGCGTACGTCGTGGTGTTGATAAGGTACGCTCTGGAGAAGGGCTACAACATCAGGTCCCTGGTTCCCATGTCCGAGGACCTGCATTACAACATAGTCGAGCATCTCCTGCCTCCGATGATGAAGAACGGGACCTACAGGATAAGGCTGGACGTGGAGACCGCCCCGCCGCTGGCAGGGGGGACCGCCGTAGGGACCGGCGTGTCGTGTGGTGTGGACTCCCTTCATGCGATTAGAAAGTATGTGGGGTATCCCAATGAAAGCTATCGCCTCACCCACCTCTGCATCACGGATGTGGGCGCGTTCGACGGAATATACGATCTCACCGGAACCGAGGAGGCCAAATCGAAGATATACGCCCGTGCACGGAAGGCCGCATCGGACATAGGCCTTCCGCTGGTGGAGACCGACTCCAACATTTTCTCCTGCTTCAAGGTCAATTACCTGTTTTCGCATGACTTCTACTCCGCATTCGCTGTATTCTGTCTCAAGAAGCTATGGAGGGTCTATCACTACGCATCGGAAGGCGTGGACTACGTGTCCGGTTTCTCACTTAAAGACTATCTTAGCAAGGATTCGGCAACGTATGAGATTCTGCTGTTCGATTGCCTCAGCACGCCCAGCCTCAGGATATTCTCCGAAGGGTCCACGCTAACCCGTTTTGACAAGATCAGGGAGATATCCGATTACCCGATCGCCAAGGAATATCTGTTCTCATGCGCGTTTGCAGGAGATAATTGCAGCAGATGCGACAAATGCACCAGGAACTTGCTGGCACTGGACATCCTCGGGAAGTTGGACGACTTTTCTAAAGTGTACGATGTGGGCTTCTACAGGAGCCACAAGGACCGTTACATGTGGTATCTTTACGCCAAGCGCTATGACCACTACTTTGAGCCGATATTCAATTCGTTTGAAGGAAAGGACGATGACGAGTTTCGGAAGGTCGGAGAGTTAAGCGGCATAATGAGGAAGTTCGACGCGCTCTGGGAGAAGAATGACCGCATCTCCGACAAGAAGGCCGTCGATCTTCTGCTGCCTTACGAGCTGAGCGACGTTCATGCCGCATTGCGTATGGCCAGGGCATACGGCCAAGGAAGGGGAACGGAGGCGAACGCTGACAAGAGGCATGAATGCCTGTCATATGCGGCGGATTATTACCGGAAGGAGATCGAAGACGGATTCGAGTCCTCCAGGGTAAGGCTGTTCGATATTCTTTGGGAACTCAACGATCCGGAATGCAACGAGGAGATGTTCGCCACGATAATACCTCTGCTGGAGGTCAAGAGGCCTCAAGCATGCGCCCGCATGGCCCGCATGTGCATGTGGGGCAGGATAGTGGACAAGGATCCTGCAGCGGCCGTGGATTGGATGAGGGATGCCGTGCAGTCCAATCCTGGAGGATATCTGATCGAGTATTGCGAGATGCTTTTGAGCACTGATGACGAGGAGCATCATCGCGAGGCCATGAGATTGTGCATAGAGAGGTATAAGCTCGTGGGGAACCCCGTGTACTGTGCGCTTGTCTCAAAGATGTACAGCGACGGCAAAGGCGTTGAAAGGAGTCTTTCCAAGGCGATAGAATGGATGGCCGAGGCCTATGGGAAAGATCAAAACAAGTACTATGTAGAATACTGCCGCCTCCTTCTGAGGTCCAGGAACGATAGGAATTACGCAGAGGCCATGGACGTCTGCCTCAATCTTCATTCGCGCAGAGGCTATCCCGAGGCCTGCGAGTACATATCCGTGATGTATCGCGACGGCAAGGGCGTGAAGAGGGATATGGAGGCCGCTCTGACATGGATGAAGAGGGCCATGGAGAAGAACCGCTTCAAGTACGTCCATAGGTATTGCAATCTCCTTCTGTCTACCAACGATCCGAAGCGCCATTCGGAGGCGATGGATATTTGCAAGAGGAATCTGGACAACGGGGGCTCCCCTGCATTTTGCGCAATCATCGCGCGCATGTACCGTTTCGGCAAGGGGGCTGAAGAGAACCATGAGGCCGCGGCAGAATGGATGGCCAAGGCGGCAGACTGGAAGCCTAGCCAGTACCTCAAGGAGTATCTTGAAATAGTTCTGGATGACGGGGTGGAGAAGTACTATAGTGACGCTCTGAGAAGGTGTATGGAGCGCTACGAAATCACCGGCGTCCCCGGCTATGCCAAGTTCCTTGCAGACATGTATCGCGACGGCAAGGGCGCTCTCAAGGATTTGGATTCTGCAGCCGATTGGATAGCCAGGTTCACGTTCACGTCTCCCTTGGGAAACGTGTTCGGTTATTGTTCGTATATGTCGGCGATGGGCGGCCGCTACTCTTCGATTGCTATCCATACGTGTGAGGATCACTATAGTTCTACTAAAGATCCCTCGATATGTGCCGCATTGTCCCTCATGTACCGCGGAGGATACGGCGTCCCGAAGGATATGGGCAAAGCGGTCGAATGGATGGGGAAGGCCTTCGATTCCGATTCAGACAGATATCTGCGGGACTATTGCACTTTGCTTTTGGAGTCGGAGGACTTCAATTATCACAAGGAAGCCATGGAAATATGCCTGAAGGCGTATGAGTCGAGTGAATCCGCCTTTGCGGCGAAGACCATTTCCGACATGTATCGCGACGGCAAAGGCGTCGATCTCGATTCCAAAAAGGCCCTTGAGTGGATGAGGCGCGCGGTCGTGAAGGATCTGCACGGGTACATGGTCAGCTATCGTGATCTCCTTTCGAGCATCGACGATGATGGAATCCATAAGGAGGCCATGGACAGATGCCACGAACTGTACGGCGATACGGGAAACCCGGTTTACGCCGAGCTTCTGTCCGTGATGTACTGGAATTGCAATCAGGATATAGACAGGGCCTTGGAGTGGATGCGGAAGGCCGTAGATTCCGATCCGGAGGAGTACACAGCGGATTTGTGCGAGCTTCTTCTGGAATCCGGCCGTGAGGAGTGCTACGAGGAGGCGTTCAGGATATGCTCCGATCGGTATGAAGGCAGCGGGGACCTCTCCCTTTGCATTTACACCGCACGCATGTATCGCGACGGCAAGGGCGTCGAAAGCGACCCGGACGAGGCGATCGAGTGGATGCGGAAGGCGGCGGACTGGAACCCCCCAGGACATATGCAGGAGTTCGTGGAACTGCTGCTGAGAGTCGGCGGCAGGGAGAATTGCAACGAGGCCATGGACCGTTGTCTTGCCCGCTATGCCAATTCTTCCAGCCCCGTTTATGCTAAGCTCATCGCCGACATGTACCGCGACGGCAAGGGCGCCCCCAGGAATCTACCTGTCGCCATAGGCTGGATGAGGAAGGCCGCCAGGATGGATCCTGTCGCGTACTCGGCTGACCTGTGCGAACTTCTGCTTTCCACAGATGTCCCAGAGAACCGCGCGGAAGCAATGAAGGCCGCCATGGATTGCCTTTCACGCGCAGACGTCCCAGAGCTGTACATCCACATGGGCCGCATGTACCGTGACGGCTGGGGCGTCGAAAGCGACCCGGACGAGGCGATCGAGTGGATGCGGAAGGCGGCGGACTGGAACCCCGAGATGTTCACGAGGGAGTTCTCCGAGCTTCTCCTTTCCACAGGCCGCGGACAAGATGCCGAGGAGGCCATGGAGAGGTGCATGGAGCGTTATGAGAAATCCGGTTCGCTCGTATATGCGAGAATCATAGCGGGCATGTACCGTGACGGCAAGGGCGCACCCAAGGATGTCGACAAGGCCATTCAGTGGATCAGGAAGGTTGCCGATGTAGACGAGGTTGGGGGCAAGGCGGCCTATTACGAGTTCCTGGTCAGCACCGATGTGCCGGAGTACCATGCGGAGGCTTTGAAAGAATGCATGCAACAGTGTGAGGCCGGCGGACCGCCCGTCTATTGTGCCCTGATCTCGCGCATGTACCGTGACGGCAAAGGGGTCGAGAAGAGCATCGACAAGGCGATCGAGTGGATGGAGAGGGCATACATGGAAGACCCGAAGGCCTGGTATTCCGAGTTCGATGCCTTGCTGTCGATGAATCAGTGACCTCGCTCCATCATCAGGTCCCCGTTGCGTTCGATCACCAGGCCGTCCTCCAGGGCGATGTCCAGCGCCTTCTCCACCGTGGAGATGACGTTGGCTCCCGCGCGCTTGTAGCCCAGAGCCTTCCCCACGGCCGACACGCAGACGTTCCTGGGAATCGACACCGACACCTCCACGACGTCTGCGCAGGCGTTCAGCAGCTCCTTCAACGGCACCGCGGAGATGTCCCTGGAGCCTGACGTGCTTTCGGCCACGCGATAGGTCCTGATGTTCCTGTCCGCCCCGTACGCCCAATACGTGACGAAATCACCGCGGATCTCCGGAGGGTACAGGCCGCGGATGTTGGCCACCAGCACCGACCTCTTCTGCTCCATCAGCCTCTTGATCTTGGCGGACTTCCTGTATAGCGCGAGCAGATGCTCCTCGGTTATCGGGGACTCGGCGGTTATGATGTCGCCGGCAATCCTCTTCACGGCCTCCCTGTCGGCTATCGCGACCTCCATCGGCACGTCGAACTCCTTCGGCACGTAAGGCACGTAGGGGATCTTCCCGAAATCGTCCCTCTCGGGCTCCTGCGGCGATGCAGGCAGGTCCTCGGGATCCTCTTCGGGGAAGTATCCGACGTCCTCCTCGGGCGGGTTCTCTCCCGGCGGCTCGTCTGAAGCGGAGGCGTCAGGCTCCTCGGGGACGTCCTCATCAGGGACGACAGGGTCCGGTTCAGGGACAGGATCAGGGACGTCTTCCGGGACAGGCTCCGAAGCCTCTTCGGGGACCGGTTCCGGGACCTTTTCCACGGTTTTAGTCTTCTCCGGCTCCGGCGCTTCGACCCTGGACCTCCTGATCTCCTCAATGCGGTCCATTATCCTCTTCAGCGTCTGCTTCTTGCTGAAGAACCAGTCCACCGACCACACGTGGATGATGTTCCATCCCATCCTGACCAGGACGTCCGCCCTGGCGAACTCCCTGTCCCTGGTGTTCTCCGACGCCCTGTAGGAGTCCCCGTCGTCCAGTATGCCGAGGATGTACTCCTCCGGATCGTCGGGGTCTATGACGGCCAGGTCCACCTTGAACCCGGAGTTCCCGACCCCGTAGTGGGACTCGTAGCCGCAGGATCTGAGGGCCTCGGAGATGTCCTCGATTATCCTGGACTCCCCCTCCACCGGCTTGCTGCGGTCCTGGTCGCCGAAGCGTCCGCCGTTCTCCGCGAACCTGAGGAACTCCTTCATTCCGCGGACCCCGTTGCTGGACGAGGGCGTGAGCTTGATGGACGTGTACCTCATGGACGAGAACACGATCATCTCCTTCCTTGCGCGGGACACGGCCACGTTGAGCCTGCGCCCCCCTCCGGCGCGGTTTATCGGTCCGAAGGACTGGGCGACGACCCCGTCCTTGGAAGGGCCGTACCCGATCGAGAACAGGATGAGGTCCCTCTCGTCCCCT
>JAFWTC010000075.1 GCA_017519045.1 Candidatus Methanomethylophilaceae archaeon | reverse complement strand
TCTGTGATGGATGAACTCGAAACTGGCAGCTTACCATGTTTCACCGCAGTCCCGCTAGACGGCGCACTCTATCGAACGTCCGTCTACGGGACGTTCGTAGCATCGAACGTCAGAACCCGTGAGTGCACGCCCGGGTCGGTTTTCCGGGCGGAGTTCACGGCTCTCCATGTCGCACGACGCTCATGCGTCGCGCAAAATGCCGTATTCTGAGCTATTATTTAAAACTTGTTGATTGTCGAGAACGCTCTCGCAACAGTCACGATCCACAGGCTGCGTAAAAGTGGAAAGACCAAGATAGATGTGTTGCGTATAATATTTTATAATGGTTCCCGTAATGGCGCAAACAGGTGTTAAAAATGGCAGATGACGAAGATTACATGGCATTGCTCAACAGGGCGAAGATTGCGTGCCCCGAAATCACCGAGAACCACGAGAGGTTCGAGATCCCCGAGCTGGATATCCTCCAAGAAGGGAAGATCACGGTCTTCAGAAACTTCATCGACGTCACTGACAAGCTCAGGAGAGAGCCTGAACACCTGCTCCAGTTCATGCTGAAAGAACTGGGTACCCCCGGCAACGTTGAAGGACGCAGGGCGGTCTTCAAAGCGAAGATCAACCCCCAGTCCATAAACGACAAGGTCCAGATGTACACCGAAACCTACGTCATCTGCTCCGAATGCGGACTGCCTGACACCAAGATGGTAAGGGAGGACAGAACCCTCATGCTCGAATGCGAAGCATGCGGAGCTCGCAGGCCCATCACCGTCAGGAAATCCGTCAGGGCCGACACCGCGAACACCCTCAGGGAGGGAGACATAATCGAGCTCCTCATCTCGGATGTCGGAAAGAAGGGAGACGGGGTCGGAAAGGTGTACGACTACCTCGTCGTGGTTCCTGGCACCATAAAAGGAACCAAGATCCATGCGAAGATCACCAAGATCTCAGCAAAAACGGCGTTCGCGGTACCTACGACCGAGGCTTGCACTCGCTGATGAAATACTTTGTAGAATCGTACGGATGCACCATGAACTTCGGGGAGGGACGCGCCCTCTCCGAGGACATGGCTTCCCTCGGCCACGTCGAGGTCTTCTCCGCGGAAGAGGCGGACATCGTCATCGTGAACACGTGCACCGTCGTCGAGACCACCGAGAAGAAGATGGTCTCCCGCATCTCCGAACTCAAGAAGATGGGGAAGGAGGTCATCGTGACGGGGTGCATGGCCAAGGTCCAGCCTCAGAGGATCCTTGTCCGGCTGCCGTCGTCCATAATCCTCCCGCCTAGGGAGTATGACAGGTTCTCCACGCTCGTGGCCTCGAAATACGGCGTGGCCGGTCCAGCGTCAGAGATAAGAAGCACGCCGGACGCCATCATCCCGATAGCGCAGGGATGCCTGGGGAACTGCACATACTGCATAACGAAGCATGCCCGCGGCAGGCTCTCCAGCTATTCCGCCGAATCCATACTGGAGAGGTTCGACAAGTCCTTGGAATCGGGCGCCAAGGAGATCCTCGTCACCGCCCAGGACACCGCATGCTACGGGTTCGACATCGGAACGGACCTGCCTGCGCTGATATCGCAGATGCTGGAAAGGGAAGGCGACTATAGGATCAGGATAGGGATGATGAACCCGAAAGGCCTCGAAAGGATCGCCGACGGGCTGAGCGAGACCATGCGCGACGGACGCGTCTACAGATTCCTTCACGTTCCCGTGCAGAGCGGAAGCGATGCGATTCTCAGATCCATGCGCAGAGGATACACCGTCGAAGAGTTCGAGTCGACCATCGAAAGCTTCAGAGACGGGATCCCGGACGTGAGCATAGCCACCGACGTCATCACCGGATTTCCCGGAGAGACGGAGGAGGACCACTTGGCCACCATGGCCCTCGTCGAACGCCTGAAGGCCGACACCCTGAACATAACGCGCTTTTCCCCCAGACCTGGCACCGAGGCGAAGGATATGCCGCAGGTGCACGGCGGGATATCCAAGAGAAGGTCCACGGAGCTCACGGATCTGAAGAACCGCGTCGAATACGAGGTGAACTCCCGTCTCGTGGGAAGGACCTTCAGCGCCCTGGCGACGGAACGGAAGGAGGGAACGATCCTTCGCACAGACACCTACAGGCCGATCGTCGTCCCAGACGAGATCCCGCTGGGGACCAGGGCGGAAGTGACGGTCACCGACTGCAGGTCCACTTACCTTATAGGACGGCTGACGACCGATAATTCATTATAACGGTATTCGAATCGGCGTCGCACAGTCCTGTGGTGTAGTGGTCAATCATGCCGGCCTTTGGAGCCGGCGACTCCGGTTCGAACCCGGACAGGACTACCATAACGTCCTGCCGGGCTCTTTTCCGGATCAGACTCTCGGCTCCTTGGACACGATCTCGTCCACGTCGTCCATCTCGTCCTTCATCATGGCGTCGAGCTTGTCAGTCTCAGCCTTGATCTCCTCCGGGGTCGGGATAGGCCCCAGGATGTCGTCGGGATTGCCCACGGCCTCCTTTATGGAATCGACGTCGGACACCTCCCTGTCAGGAACCTGCTTGGCGCTTCCCACGTACTCGGAGATGCCTTCGACCAGCCTGGTGACCTCCATCGGGAAGAAGATCTTCGAGGACTCGCCCTTTCCGACTTCCTGGATGGTCTGCATCGAAAGCACCGACAGAGCCTTCGAGTCCATCGACGCCGCACCTACGGACAGTATCCTGAGCTTCTGGGCCTCACCCTGTCCTTCCAGGATGGTGGCCAGCCTCTTTCCCTCGGCCTCGAGGATCATGGACTGCCTGAGACCTTCGGCCTCGAGGATGCGGGACTTCTTCTTTCCCTCGGCCTCGAGGATCGCGGCCCTCTTCTGTCCGTCGGCCTGGAGGATGGCCGCACGCCTCCTCCTCTCCGCGGAGGTCTGCTCCTCCATGGAGTCCTTGACCTTCCTGGCCGGGTCGACCTCCCTGATCTCGACTGCCTCGATCTTGACTCCCCACTTGTCCGTGCTCTCGTCGAGGATGTCCCTGAGGCTAAGGTTGATCTTCTCCCTGGAGGACAGGATCTCATCGAGCTCCATCTCCCCGATTATGGACCTCAGGGTGGTCTGGGCGAGATTGACGGTCGCCAGCCTGTAATCGGTGACCTCGAAGAACGCGTTCTTGGGGTCGGTGACCTTGATGTATATGACCGCGTCCACGTTCACAGGGGAGTTGTCCTTTGTGATGACCTCCTGCTTGGGGACGTCGAGGACCTCGGTACGGAGGTCCATCTTCACGACCTTGTTGATCAGCGGACAGACTATGTTCAGACCTTGTCCCAGAACCCGTACGAATTTTCCCAGACGCATGTAGATGGCCTGCTCGTAAGGCTGCACGATCTTCACACCGCTGGTTATGATGACGATGGCGGCGATCATCACGACGAATACTACCGCCAACAGAATATCAACGCTCATTATACGCACCTCACACTCTTCTCACGTGGACATGCACGCCTTCACTGTGCTCGACTATGACTTCAGCTCCAGCCTCTATGGGCTCGTCTGAAGTCGCGGACCATATGTCCGAGTCGACCCTCACCTTGCCTTTCATGCTCCCGAGTTCCGTCGGGACCGTCACTACGCCCTGCCTTCCGACCAGGGAATCGGTGACGGTCGTCGTCGGCGGCTCTGGCACGGCGAGTTTCTGATACGCCTTGATGGTCAACAGCGTGACTGGAACCGCTATCACCACCGCGATGACGGGAGACCACCATGACACCATGATGTCAGGGTATACCGCCCCTATCAACCCGAGGATGACGAGAACCGTCCCGGGTATCACCAGAAACGCCCCGGGGCTGAACGCCTCGTAAATCAGGCAGATCGCTCCCAGCACGATCAGTAGGACTGCAATCATGAAAGGGTCCATGATTATGGATTGCGGTTGAAGTTTATCAATTGTGAGATTGCAGGTGATAAATTCGAGGCACGACAGTGCCTAGATGGTAGTTCACACTGAATCACATAGAAATAGAAAATGGATGAGATGGATCCATACGAAACCCGTCTGACTGCTAGACCACGCTCCAGCGGCGGATCGGGGCGTTAGTGAGCCCGGACTGAACGCCTCGGCGGACCTCGGCGCTTACATCCGGCTTCTATCGAGCCCGTCATCTACG
>JAFWTC010000074.1 GCA_017519045.1 Candidatus Methanomethylophilaceae archaeon | reverse complement strand
ACGGACGATCTGATGGATGGCGGCACTCTCGAGCCAGTCTCCACGACGGACGGCGGCTTCATCAGGAGCTACATGGAGGCATGTCGCATAATCGACACGGTGATATCGAGGAAACGGGATGTCGAGGGCAAGGCGGCGGTGGCGAGGGCGTTCGATGAATGCAGGACGCGCTGCGGGAAGCTGGGTGAGTTCATATGGTCGAGGAGGTCAGAGGTCATGGGAGTCTACGAGCAGCTGTTCGACGACGAGGAGAACATGAAGATGAACTGCGCCGCGTTCGAGCGTAAAGGATTCAAGAGGGGTGAGCGCGAGGGTTTCAGGGCTGGTGGCAAAGCCGTGGCTCGCAGGATGCTTTCCAAGGGGATGAGCCCGGAGGAGGTGTCCGACCTTACCGAGATTCCCCTGAACGAGGTCATCCGCATGAAGGAAAGGATCAGCCGCGGGGAAAGCGACGCCGTGAAGGATTCCTCTTGAGTCGATACGGCAGATTCCCTTCGGCGTCATGGCCGAAGGGTACAGATATACGTCGTGACGCGCATCCGGGCGTCATGTCAGGCTCCAAGCCGGGATGGGCGGTTCCGGTCAAGGAATGCGTGTCCCGTTCGATGAGGTCCAACAAGGGCAAGGACACCGGGCCCGAGCTGATCCTCCGCAAGGCCCTAAGGGAGAACGGCCTCAGCGGGTACCGCATACAGTGGAAAGTCAGCGGGCGTCCTGACATAGCGTATCCTGGCCGCAGAATAGCCATCTTCGTCAACGGATGCTTCTGGCACAGATGTCCGAGGTGCAACACTCCTATACCGAAAACGAACACCGAGTACTGGACGGACAAGTTCGAGCGCAACGTCAGCAGGGACCGGAGAAACTACAAGGCCCTGGAGGACGAGGGCTGGACCGTGATGGTGATATGGGAGTGCGAGGTCCGGAAGAACCTTCCCGAGGTCGTTGAAAGGATCCGCGCGGCGCACGATTCTAAGGCCCGACCGGCCGTCAAAGTGTCGGATATGGATATATCTTCCACCTGTCATGCATCTTCCATGTCCGAACTGGTGCGTCTGCTCAAGCCGAGGTACATGCCTGTAGCCATCTATCACGCCAAGGAGGCCCCTCCCTCCTCCTCGTCCCCCACCGAAGAGCATTGCGTCGTCGCCAGCATGCTGATCCCCGCCTGGAGGGACGGGAAGACCGTGGCGGCGACGGCGGGCGAGGTAGGATGCAAAGGAGCCCTCAACGGACTGGGCCTGGGAGGAGAGAGGCCGGAGGACAGGGAGAGGCTGGCCAGGACATACTCCACTGGAGACGGCGAGAGGCCTGGAAGGAGGTATTTTAGCAGCCCCGGCGCATGCATGGACGGCTACATCCGGACCATCCCCGTCTACGGCAGCCCTGACGAGGTCGTGGTGGTGCAGCCCTTGGACGAGGCGGAGGCCGCCGGGGCCCCCATAGAGACGGTGGCCTTCCTGGCGGACGCCCTCGAGATGTCCGCCTTGATAACCCTGAGGTCCTATTCCGGCGTCCCCTCGGCCGTGCGCTCCGGGTTCTTCTTCGGGTGCGAAGGGGTGTACTCGGTGCCGAGGCAGGAGGGGGAGCGCGCAGAACCGAAGCTGGTCCTGGGGATGACCGAATTCTACCCCAGGCGCTTCATCGAGGACGGAAGGATGACCGTCTCCATGCCCTACAGCCTTTTCAAGCGCATGGACGAGACTGCCGGGAGCTCTTTCCTTTCGGAGGATCTCTGGAGGGAGTCCGCGCAGTCGGGCAAGAAGGAGTGCTGCCGATTTCACCGGGAACGAGGGCGAGGCGCGGGGCGTCTTCGAAGTGAGCCCCGGGAAGGCGTCCGGGCTCGCCCATATCCCATGATCGCAGTTCTCCGCATGAAGGATGGGCATGCGAGGCCCACGGCTCGGTTTGCCAGTATCCTTTCAAAGGTAGTTGCGTGCGTGCGCGCGTGCGAATTATATAATAAGGAGCCATAAGGGTGCCAGATACAATGGATGGGAACGATTTCGAGCGCTCCGAGGAGGAGTACAACGCGGACAGCATCGTGGCCCTCAAAGGACTCGAGGCGGTCAGGAAGAGGCCGGGAATGTACATAGGGTCCACGGACGCGCGCGGACTGCACCACATGGTCTACGAGGTCGTGGACAACGGCATAGACGAGGTCATGGCCGGCTACGCCACCGAGGTGGACGTCACGATCAACGAGGACGGCTCCGTGACCGTCGTCGACGACGGAAGGGGGATACCGACCGGCATGAACCACAAGGAGGGGAAGTCCGCGCTGGAGCTGTGCCTCACCGATCTCCACGCAGGCGGGAAGTTCGACCAGAACAGCTACAAGGTCTCCGGAGGGCTCCACGGGGTCGGAGTGTCCGTCGTCAACGCCCTCTCTTCCAAGCTCGTGGCGATCGTCCGCCGCGAGGGAAAGGTGTTCAGGCAGTCCTACAAGATCGGAATCCCGGACGGCCCCGTCGAGGTCATCGGTGAATCCGATGAGCACGGGACGGAGATAACCTTCTGGCCGGATCCGGACATGTTCGAGACCGTCGTCTTCGACTACACCACGCTGCAGAACAGGTTCCGCAACCAGGCCTTCCTGAACAGCGAGGCTACCGTGAACTTCGAGGACAAGCGCACCGGGAGGAAGGAGAGGTTCCACTACGACGGAGGAGTCTCCGAGTTCGTGCAGTACCTGAACAGGTCCAAGACCCCCCTCCACCAGGTCCCCATCCGCTTCAACGGCGAGAGGAACGGCGTGAACATCGACATCGCCATGCAGTACACCGACGGGTACAACGAGGAGATAGACTCCTTCGTCAACACCATCTACACTCCCGAGGGCGGAACGCACCTCACCGGGTTCAGGACGTCCCTTACCAAGTGCCTCAACGATTACGGAAAGGCGAACAACATCCTCAAGGACACCACCCTGGAGGGGTCCGACGTCCGCGAAGGCCTGACGGCGATCGTCAGCATCAAGATGGCGGAGCCGCAGTTCGAGGGCCAGACCAAGGCCAAGCTGGGGAGCAGCGTGGCCCAGGGGGCGGTCATCGGGCTGATGAACGAGAAGCTCTCCGAGTACCTGCTCGAGAACCCCGCCGTCGCGCAGATCATCCTCAAGAAGGCCATATCCGCCTACGAGGGCAGGGAGGCGGCCAGGAAGGCGAGGGACGCCACCAGAAGGAAGAGTGTCCTGGAGACCACCAGCCTCCCCGGCAAGCTCGCGGACTGCTCCGAGAAGGACCCCTCCAAGTGCGAGCTCTACATCGTCGAGGGAGACTCCGCAGGCGGCAGCGCCAAGCAGGGGAGGGACCGCGCGTTCCAGGCCATCCTTCCTCTCAGGGGGAAGATCCTCAACGTGGAGAAGGCCCGTCCCGACAAGCTCCTGGACCACGAGGAGATCAAGAACCTGGCCATCGCCATCGGCGGGGGGATAGGAAGGGACTTCGACGTCTCCAAGATACGCTACCACAGCATCGTCATCATGACCGATGCGGACGTGGACGGCGCCCATATCGGGACGCTGCTCCTCACCCTGTTCTACAGGCAGATGCGCCCGCTCATCGACGGGGGCCACGTGTACATCGCGATGCCTCCCCTCTACAGGGTCTACAAGGGCAAGAAGCAGATCTACGCCTACAACGACGAGGAGATGGCAGCCGCCATGGCAGAGCTCGGCCCCGGCGCCAACGTCTCCAGGTACAAGGGTCTGGGAGAGATGAACCCGCAGCAGCTTTGGGACACCACCATGGACCCCGAGTCCAGGATAATGAAGAAGGTCACGGTGGAGGACGGCATGATCGCCGACCAGCTGTTCTCCGTCCTCATGGGAGACGACGTCGAGCCCCGCAGGGAGTTCATAATCGAGCATGCCCACGAGGTCATCAACCTGGACGTGTGATACCATGGACGGGGAGAAGAAACTCATCATCCAGTCTGTCGAGAAGGAGATGCAGCGCTCCTACATCGACTACTCCATGAGCGTCATCGTCGGAAGGGCCCTTCCGGACGTCCGCGACGGGTTGAAGCCCGTCCACAGGAAGATCCTGTTCGCCATGGACAACCTCAGCCTGACTTATAACCGTCCACACAAGAAGTCTGCGACCGTGGTGGGAGAGGTCCTCGGTAAGTACCACCCGCACGGCGACATGGCGGCGTACGACGCCATGGTGAGGATGGCCCAGCCGTTCTCGCTGAGGTACCCCCTGGTGGACGGCCAAGGGAACTTCGGCTCGGTGGACGGCGACGGCGCGGCCGCCATGCGTTACACCGAGGCCAGGATGTCCAAGATGGCCAGCGACCTGCTCGCCGACATAGACAAGGAGACGGTGGACATGGTCGACAACTACGACGGCTCCCTGAAGGAGCCCTCGGTGCTGCCCTCCAAGTTCCCCAACCTCCTGGTGAACGGGTCGGACGGGATCGCGGTGGGGATGGCCACCAAGATGCCTCCCCACAACCTGGGCGAGGTCTGCGACGCCATCTCGTACTCCATCGACCATCCGGAGGCCTCGCTGGATGATTTGATGTCCTACATCAAGGGGCCGGACTTCCCCACCGGGGGGACCATCTACGGCATGGCGGGAATCCGCTCCGCCTACGAGACCGGCCGCGGGAGGCTGAAGGTCAGGGCGAACACCCACGTGGAGGAGATGGGCAACGGCAAGGAGCGCATAATCGTGGACGAGATCCCCTACCAGGTCAACAAGGCCGTCCTCATCGAGCAGATAGCGGACAGGGTCAAGAACAAGGAGATCGAAGGCATCACCGACCTCAGGGACGAGTCCGACAGGCACGGGATGCGCATAGTCATCGAGCTTCACAAGGACGCGCTCTCGGCCGTCGTGCTGGAGAACCTGTTCAAGAAGACCAACATGGAGGTCACCTACGGCATCATAAACATCGCCCTGGTGGACAACAAGCCCTCCCTCCTCTCCCTGAAGGAGCTCATCTATCAGTACATCACCCACAGGAGGTCCGTGGTCTACCGCAGGACCGAGTACGACCTCAAGCAGGCGGAGAAGCGCTACCACATCCTGGAGGGCCTGATGAAGGCCATAGGGATGCTGGACGAGACCATCGCGCTCATCAGGGCGTCGGAGAGCGCCGAGGAGGCCAACGCCGGCCTCAGGGGGCTCCTGGACATCGACGAGGAGCAGGCGAAGGCCATCCTGGACATGAGGCTCCAGAAGCTGACCGGCCTGGAGCTGGACGCCATCAGGGACGAGCATTCCGCCCTGAAGCTCCAGATGGACGACCTGAGGGACATCCTCGCCAAGGAGTCCAGGATCAACGCCATCATCCAGTCCGAGCTCAAGGAGATGAAGGACGCCTACGGCGACGAGCGCCGCACCGTGATCGACCCCAACCCGCTGGACAGCGACGAGGAGGACCTGATCCCGAAGCAGAGGGTCGTGATCACGATGTCCAAGGACAGCTACGTCAAGAGGATCCCGCTGAGCACGTACAGGCAGCAGGGCCGCGGAGGCGTCGGGCTGACCGGCATGCAGACCAAGGAGGAGGACCACGTGGACTCCATGTTCGTGGCCTGCTCCCACGACTACATCCTGTTCATAACGAACAAGGGCCGCCTCCACTGGCTCAAGGGATACAGGATCCCGGAGGGCAGCAGGCAGTCCAAGGGCAAGCCCATAGTGAACCTCCTTCCCGACCTGGAGGAGGACGAGCGCGTGGTCAGCACCGTCTGCACCGCCGACTTCCCCGACGACAAGTTCATCGTGTTCTGCACCAAGAAGGGAAGGGTGAAGAAGACCGCGCTGTCCGCCTACGGCAACGTGAGGTCCAGGGGGATAAAGGCGATCCTCTTCAAGACGGACGACGACCCCGACTCCGAGGACGACGAGCTCATAGAGGCCGAGATCGCCGGAGAGGGCGACGACATCGTGATGGCGTCCAAGAACGGGAAGGCCATCAGGTTCTCGCACGAGGAGGCCCGCCCCATGGGAAGGACCGCCACCGGAGTGATCGGAATGAGGCTGGCGGACGACGACGAGGTCGTCTCCATGGACATCGTCAGGTCCGGGGACAAGCTCCTGACAGTGACCGAGAACGGGTTCGGGAAGATCACCGACGTCGACGCCTACTCCAAGCACCACCGCGGCGGACAAGGCGTTATAACCATAATCTGCAGCGAGCGCAACGGCCCCGTCCTGAGCGTCAGGAAGGTCGTCCCGGGCGACAACCTCATGCTGACCTCCCGCACCGGGAAGATCATCCGCATCGACGTGGACGCCGTCCGCGAGACCGGGCGCGCCGCCCAGGGCGTGAAGCTGATGGACCTCAGGGACGACGACAAGGTCGTGGCGGTCCAGCCGGTGATGGCCGATCCCGCCTCGGCGGAGTACGAGGAGATAACGGAGGCCCTGTCGGAGCCTCCGGACTCCTGATTCCCAACGGCCGGGGGACTCCCTCCGGCCCTTTTCCTTTTTGCAGAGGAACGTCCTCGGTTCAGTACAGCTTCTTCTTGATTATCAGGTGGCAGATGCAGTAGAACGCCGTCGCATAGACGAGGATCACCGCCACGGACGTCGGGTCCACCGGATCGCACAGGGCGGACGCCCTCATCACAGCGGTGGAATGGGACAGCGGCAGCGCCCAGACTATGTATGCGGCGAAGTCGGGAAGGGAGTCCACGTCGAACAGCGTTCCGCACATGAAGGACATCGGCAGTATCACGATGCTGTTGATCATCATCAGCGTGGGCGAGGAGTTCGCGGTCAGCCCGGCGGCCACGCCCAGGAGCGAGAACATCAGGCAGGACAGGAGCATCGCCAGGACGAGCCATGGCGTCAGGCTCAGGCCCGGCGTCAGAAGCATCCCCAGGCCGAGGATGATCAGCCCTCCGGCCAGGCCTCTCAGGCCTCCCATGACGCATTTCCCGAGTATGACGGAAGGCGTGTGCATGGGGCACAGGATGAGCTCGTCGAAGCTGGAATGGAACAGCCTCTGGATGAGGATCTTCTGCGAGGAGGACGAGAATCCCGCGTTCATGGAGGATATCGCTATGATCCCGGGGATGACGTAAGCGATGTAGTCCTGGTCGCCGGAACGCATGCCGTATCCGAACGCTAGAAGGTACAGGAGCGGGCCGATGAGCGTGGACACTAGCGTCTGGACGAGGTTGTGCCTCATGTAGCAGAGGTCGCCGTAGGCCACCCTGAACACCTCGGAGGGAAGATTGTACATCGGATCCTCCTCCCGGTGAGCTCGAGGAACACGTCCTCCAGGTTCGTGGGACGTATGGATATGCTGCTGTCGGGCGGGACGTCGGCAGAAGCGGCCCTCGCCGAAGCGGAGTCGGGGTGGTAGGAGACGCTCTCCTCCCCGTCCGGGCCCACCGACACCAGTGCGAAGGCCCCCACGCGCCTCTTCAGCTCCTCGGGGGTCCCCTCGGCTATCAGCCGGCCCTTGTTGATTATCCCGACCCTGTCGCACAGGGATTCCGCCTCGAAGATGTAATGCGTGGTGAGGAACACCGTGGTCCCGTCCTTGTTCAGGCCGCGTATAAGCTTCCAGAGCAGGTTGCGCGACTGCGTGTCCAGGCCGGTGGTGGGCTCGTCCATGAACAGGATCTCCGGCCGGTGCATTATCGAGCATGCGATGGAGACCTTCTTCTTCCAGCCTCCGGAGAGCTTGTCCACCTTGGTCTCCATGCGGTCCTGGAGCTCCATGATCCCGGCGAACTCCTCTATGCGCTTCTTGGCCTCCTTGAAGGAGAGGTTCTGCATGAGGGCATGATGCAGCAGGTTCTCGCGCACGGTCAGGTCCTTGTCCAGGCTGTTGTGCTGTTGGATCACCCCGATGAGCCTTCTGACCTCCACGACGCGGGCGCGGGCGTCCAGGCCGTCTATCGCGATCGACCCTTCGTCCGGGATCTCCATGGTGGTGAGCATGCGGACGGTGGTGGTCTTGCCTGCGCCGTTCGGACCCAGGAAGCCGTACAGCTCCCCCTTCCTGACGTCCAGGCTCAGGCCGTCCACCGCAACGAGGTCGCCGAACCTCTTCACGAGCCCTTCGGCGCGGATCATGCTCTCTTCGTCGGCCATGTCCGGGAATCGCGGTGCCCGTTAAAGCGGATGCCATGAATGGAGGATATTAACGAACAAATAGTGTAAATATAGGGATAGGCGGCATTTTTTCGTCCCAAGCGTTCCGGGATCCGTCGCGGCATGCGGAAGCAGGATGTTCCGCAGTTCGCTCCCGGTGACGTAATCTTTATAATTCAGTTCCATTATTGGGGCAATTACGCCGTGGTAACTCAGTTGGGAGAGTGCAAGACTGAAGATCTTGAAGTCGCTGGTTCGAGCCCGGCTCACGGCACCATGATTTCTCTCGAATTTGGACAGTGTATTCCTCATGGAGCCTGACAAGATACTAATCGACATCCGCACCTGCGACCTCAAGATGTCGCAGCTCATGGCGGAGATCCAGCGTCTTCAGGCGGAATATCCGGATTACGAGATCTTCCTGGACGGCGACGCGTACGCCATAGTCGGGCGCAGGAGGAAGGCCCGATGGGACGCGGCCGTGCCACCATCGGCCTCTACAATTCCTACGACCAGAACTTCAGGGAGCCCCACAGGCGCGTCATAGCCCGTGCCGGCGACCTCGCCATGGCCTTCGACATGAACCTGGTCCTTTTCGGGTTCCCGATCCCGGAGGAGACACGCACCCCCGTGGAGGTGGCGGAGTGGATCGCCGGGACGATCAGCATCGGGCGCCATGGGGATTACTTCGTTGATCTGGCGGAGAAGGGGCGCTTCCAGCGGTTCCCGTATCCTTCCAAGGGGTTCCCTCCCCAGCTCGGCGCCCCCGTCCTGACCACCTGCAGGCCCGACCCTTCCAAGCAGATCTCCGTCGCGCAGGCAGCGGAGATGATCGAGAGCGGGCAGAGCCTCCTCCTAGTGTTCGGAATCGGCCCCCACGGCGTCCCTAAGGACGTGATGAAGATACCGAAGTACAACCTGGACATAACGCCTGGCGGGTATTCGCTGGAGACCTGTGCCGCCATCGGCGCGGTATGCGGGGCGCTGTACTCCAAGCTCAACTACCGACATCGGTCGCATCCCTCGAACTGGCTGTCGTACAGGGTCTTGAAGAACCCGCCGGCTTCCAGAAGCCCTCCGAACGTCCCCTTCTCGACGATGCTGCCGTCGCGGACGACCAGGATGCAGTCGGCGTCCTTGATGGTGGACAGGCGGTGCGCGATTATGAACGAGGCCTTGTCGCTCATCAGGCGGCGCATGGCGGCCTCCACCCTCTTCTCCAGGTTCGTGTCCACCGAGCTGGTGGCCTCGTCCAGGATCAGCAGCGGCGCGTCCCTGGCCATTGCCCTCGCTATCATCAGGAGCTGCCTCTGGCCTATCGAGAGCTGCACGGACTCGTCGAGGACGGTATCGTAGCCCTCGTCCATGGTCTCGATGAAGGCGTCCGCGCCGATCGCCTCGCACACCTCCCTTATCCGCTCGTCGGTGACCTCCGGGTCGCCCATGGAGACGTTCTCGCGGACGGTGGCACCGAACGTCCAGGTCTCCTGGGGGACCACGCAGAACAGCCTTCTGAGCTCCTCCCTGCTCATCTCCGAGACGTCCACCCCGTCTATGGCTATCCTCCCGGAGTCTATCTCGTAGAACCTCAGCAGTATGTTGACGATGGTGCTCTTCCCGGCTCCGGTGGGCCCGACTATGGCTATCTTCTGGCCCGGAAGCACGTCCAGGCTGAGGTCCTGGATGACCGGGACGCCTTCGGAGTACGAGAAGCGGACGTGCTCGAAGGACACGCGCCCCTCGACCCTGTCGACCTTGGCGGTCTTCCCGGACTCGTCGTCCATCTCCTCCGCGCCTAGGAATCCGAACACGCGCTCCGCGGAGGCGGCCACGGACTGCATGGTGGCCAGCGTGTCCGAGAGGCGGAGGATGGGGTCGGTGAACTGCCTCACGTAGACGATGAACGCCACCAGGGTCCCGAAGTCCAGCCGGCCCTCGATGATCATCGCGGACCCGAACACGCAGACGATGACGTACCCGAGGTTCGAGAGGAAGTCCATCATGCGCGGCATGAGGCTGGACACGAACCTGGTCCTAAAGGCGCTCCTGTAGAGGCTCTCGTTGATCTCGGAGAACCTCTCCATGGCGCGCCCCTGGTCGTTGTAGGTGGTGACGACGTCCATCCCGTAGTACAGCTCCTCCACGAGCCCGTTCATCCTGCCGAGGCTCCTGGCCTGTTCTGAGAAGTACTTCTGGGAGCCCTTTATGATCGCGATCATGAGGGCGAACCCGAGGAGCACCGGGACCACCGATACGAGCGTCAGGGCGGGGTTGGCGATGAGCATCATCAGCATCGAGCCGGCCATCATCGTGATCGCGGTGACCGCATGGCATATGCATTCGGCCAGCTGGGTGCGTATTGTGTCGGTGTCGTTGGTGAACCTGCTCATCACGTCCCCGGTGTTCATGCGGTCGAGGACGCGCAGGGGGATGCGGAACATCTTGGACGCCAGATCCTTGCGCATGGCGTGTCCGCTGCGTTCCGAGGCGCAGGGGACGATGTAGTTCTCCAGCGACGAGAAGACCAGGTTGAGCAGATACAGCGCCAGGAGGACGATCCCCGCGGAGGTCACCGGCCCGAGGTCGATGGACCCGGAGGCTATCCCGTCGGCGATCCCGTTGGTCATCGACGCCAGGAACCGAGGCGCCAGCAGGAGCGCCGCGGACGACAGGAGCGACAGGACCACCCCGGCGAGGATGTGCAGCTTGTACTTCCCCACGTAGCGCATGAGCGTGTGCATGGTCGCCCAGAGGTTCTGGGGCCTCTCGACGCTGGACCAGGGCGGGCCTCCGGGCGGCATCGGCCCTCCTCCATCTGGGCCCTGGCGGTGTCGCGGTAGAGAATGCAGTCCCTCATGAGGTCGTCGTGCGTCCCCGTTCCGACGGCCTTCCCGTCGTCCAGGACGATTATGAGGTCGGCGTCCATGACGGTCCCGACCCTTTGGGCCACCACCACCTTGGTGGTCCCTCCCATGCGTTCCCTGAGAGCCTGGCGGAGGGCCTTGTCGGTCTTGAAGTCGAGGGCGGAGAACGAGTCGTCCAGTAGGAGCGTCTCGGGGTCCTTGCAGACGGCGCGCGCTATCGTTATCCTCTGCTTCTGGCCGCCGGAGACGTTCCTTCCGTACTGGGAGAGCTCGGCGTCCAGGCCTTCCGGCAGGTTCCTCACGAATCCGTCTGCCTGGGCTATCTCCAAGGCCCTCCAGACGTCCTCGCGGGTTCTGTACGGGGCGGTCTCTCCGAAGTTGACGTTGTATTCCACGCTCCCGGTGAATATCACGGGGGTCTGCGGAACGTATCCGAGGCGGGAGTAGAGCGCCCTGCGGGTGTATTCCCTGACGTCCTTCCCGTCCACGAGGATCTGCCCGGAATCCGGGTCGTACTGTCTCAGGATGAGCTTCACCAGGGTGCTCTTGCCGCTGCCCGTGGATCCGAGCACGGCGAGGGTCTGCCCCCTTTCGATCTTGAAGCTGATGCCCTCCAGGGCCGGGGTCCTCCGTCCGGGGTAGGTGAAAGTCACGTTCCTGAACTCCACGGTCCCTCCGATCCCGGTGTCCCCGTCGAAATCCCCCTCCGGGACGCCCCTCTCCCTCTCTATGACGTCCGTCATCCTCCCGTAGGCGACCTTGGCGCTGGGGAATCCGCGTATGATCCCGGTGAGCATCATGAACGCAGACATGACCTGCAGCGCGTAGGATGAGAACACGACCATGTCTGAGAATAGATGGAACTTGTCGTCCTGGTCGGAAACGCCCGTGATGATGAGCGCCCCGGTCCAGTATATCCCGATGGTCATCACGTTGATGACGGTGCTGGATATGCCAGCCATCGGCGCCATCCTGCTGAAGATCCTGACGTTGTTGTCCAGAAGGGCGGAGCTGGCCTCGTCGAACTTCGACAGGCGGTATTCCTGCGCGTTGTACGCCCTCACGACCTTGGACCCGGTCAGGTTCTCGCGGACTTCGCGATTCACGTCGTCCTTCAGCCACTGGATGCGCCTGAAGAGCTTCATGACGCACCACATCACCGAGGCGATGGTCGCCGCGATGATCAGGACCCCGACCACGGTGATGGCGGTCCATTGCCATTCGGCCCCGGACATCTTCAGGACCGCCCAGACGGCCAGAATGGGGGATTTCACCAGGATCTGCACGCTTCTTCCGAAGAAGTTCTGCAGTTGGTAGGGGTCGTTGGTGCTTCTGGTGACCAGAGATGCGGCGGAGATCTCCGAGATGTCCTGCGACGACAGCTCCTGGACCTTGGCGAACATCCTCTGCCTCAAGGTGCGGACGAACGAGGCCGAGAACTTAGCCGCGAAGAATCCCGCCCCCACGGACGCGGCCAGGCTCAGGAGGGCGCACGAGAGCATCCTGTACCCGTCCCTCGCGACCAGTTCGGATCCCGTCCCGGTCTGGACGGCGTAGGTTATCTCGTTCATGAATTCCGGAATCTTCAGGTCCAGGTACACCTGGAATACGATGCAAGCGGTGCATAGGGCGACGTAGGCCCAGTCCTTCTTGGTGAAATAACCGAACAGCATCGCGGGACTCCGGCCGTCGGGAGGATTCCGAACAGCATGTTCCGTAAAGTTTCTGGTTCGTAAAACTTGCGCCAGCCCCCTACTGCCAAGGCTAGTACACTTTTTATACGCATATATATTGGCTGATATCGCCAAGGTGCTTATATGATACCTAAACTGTTAATATTCATCACAGTGGCGATAGTGGCCATCCTCGGCATCCTCGCGGGTGCCGGGCACATCATCGGCCCCGACCACGGGGATGACGACGATGGCTTCAAAGCCACCGACGCCTCCGAGATCGCCGCTTCGTTCTCCGCCAGCTACGACGGATTCTTCGGAGAGGACTTCTATCTCGCGGACAACTCCACCAAATACGAGGCCGGGGATTACTATCCCAACGGAACGACCGGCGCATACGGTTCGGACATCAATTACGTGACATTCTACCTCATGAATAACCAGAACAGTGCCAAGGACAAGTTCGACACGAACAAGGCATATTACGAGTCCCAGATGGACAAGATGGTCATGGGGTCCAAGGTCGTCGGAACGTACCAGAAGGCCAAGCTCGACGGAGCAGTCGGTTACTTCAACAACTTCAACACGGGCACCCCCTCGACCTATCTGTACTACACCGGATACTACGGAAATGTGTTCTTTGAGGGCTATTTCTTCCTCAAGGGCACCCAGACCACCGATTACGAGGTCTACGTGCTGGCCAGCGAGATCTACAAGGCCATCAACAACCCCGTGTCCGTCGACAAGGCCAAGAAGTACGTCGAGCCCGACAACTCCTCCTACAAGGACGGGCCTATAACCATCTCCACCTACGTCAACTACAACGGCGACACCGCCACACTCACCTTCGAGAAGCCTCCGGAGAGGGTCGTCGCCGGATGCGTGACCGCGCTCAACATGCTCCTCTACAACGGACTCGGCGACAAGATCGTCGGGATCTACTACATGGAGGAGGACGTCTGGGACGAGGTCGCGGACGAGTACGCCAAGGTCAGGGCCCGCATCGGGGACGACCACATCCTCACCGGGAACATCCAGGCCTCCGTCCTCACCGACTGGGAGCCCGACCTCGTCATCGCTTGGGTCGCCTGGACCGAGAACAAGCTCGGCACCCCCGAGTACTGGAAGAGCCTAGGATGCAACGTCATGTCCCTGGACACCATGTGCGCCCCCGAGCCCACCATGGACGACATCGTCCGCGACTGGAACAACATGGGAGACATCTTCGACGTCAGGGAGACCACCGACCTCTGGCTGAACCAGTTCACTTCCAAGATCCAGACCCTCAAGGGAATCCTGGGAGACGACGGACTGACCTACGCGGTCATCGACGGCACCCTGAAGGACACCGGGGCCTGGGCGTACGGCAAGGGAGAGTTCATCTGCGTCATGTTCGACGAGTTCGGAGCGATAAACGCCTTCGACACCAGCAAGCCGCAGCTCTCCGAGATCTACGACGTCTGCGAGAACATCGACGTGATGTTCTTCGTCTGTTACGGCAAGGTCAACTACGAGGACTCGCTCAAGTCCTGGCAGGACAATGACGTCGTCGCCCTGACCTGCCCCGCCATCAAGAACGGCAACACCAAGGCCATCACCCTCAGCGTCGCCTACGGCGCCTCGCCCCAGATGCTCGAGATGCTCGACTACCTCGTCGAGACCCTCGGTGGAACCAAGCCCGTCGAGTCCTCCTACGACAACGGGCCCATAACCATCTCCACCTACGTCAACTACAACGGCGACACCGCCACCCTCACCTTCGAGAAGCCTCCGGAGAGGGTCGTCGCCGGCTGCGTGACCGCCCTCAACATGCTTCTCTACAACGGCCTCGGCGACAAGATCGTCGGGATCTACTACATGGAGGAGGACGTCTGGGACGAGGTCGCGGACGAGTACGCCAAGGTCAAGGCCCGCATAGGCGAGGACCACATCCTCACCGGCAACATCCAGGCCTCCGTCCTCACCGACTGGGAGCCCGACCTCGTGATCGCCTGGGTCGCCTGGACCGAGAACAAGCTCGGCACCCCCGAGTACTGGAAGAGCCTCGGATGCAACGTCATGTCCCTGGACACCATGTGCGCCCCCGAGCCCACCATGGACGACATCAAGAGGGACTGGAACAACATGGGCGACATCTTCGACGTGAGGGACTCTACCGACAAGTGGCTCGGGCAGTTCATAGGGAAGATCCAGACCCTCAAGGGAATCCTCGGAGACGACGGCCTCACCTACGCGGTCATCGACGGCACCCTGAAGGACACCGGAGCCTGGGCCTACGGCAAGGGAGAGTTCATCTGCGTCATGTTCGACGAGTTCGGAGCGGTCAACGCGTTCGAGACCAGCAAGCCCCAGCTCTCCGAGATCTACGACGTCTGCGAGGACATCGACGTGATGTTCTTCGTCTGCTACGGCAGCGTCAACTACGAGGACTCGCTCAAGTCCTGGCAGGCCGATCCAGTCGTGTCCACCACATGCCCTGCGATCGTCAACGACAACACCAAGGCCATCACCCTCAGCGTCGCCTACGGCGCCTCGCCCCAGATGCTCGAGATGCTCGACTACCTCGTAGAGACCCTCAGCGCCTGAGAAGCCTGATGCAAACCTCTTCCCAAACCCCTTTTTTCCATTAATGGAGGCTTGACCGACGAATTTAGGAAAGATCTCGACGATAGGGCTGATAATCATCCTGATTGCGGTGATGTTCACGGTCCTGTTCTTCACAACGTTCATCGGAGCTGTGTCCGTGCCTTTCGACACGGTGGTCCGTATTGTCTTGAACAAGCTCCTGGGGATCGGGGACATATCCGACATCCGCCCAGCCACGGTCGCCATCGTCTGGCAGCTGTACGCTCCGCGCGGGATGCTCGGCCTGATCGTCGGCGCCGGCCTCGCCCTCGTGGGCGTCGTCATGCAGGCGATGGTCCAGAACCCGCTGGCCGACCCGTACATCCTGGGAATATCCTCGGGCGCATCGCTGGGCGCCACCTTCGCCATCCTGATGGGATCCACCGTTATAGCCGGGACGTTCATGTCCGGCGCCGGGGTCGAGATCTTCGCCTTCATCGGAGCCATCGTCGCTTCCGTCGCGGTGTTCGCGCTGTCGTCGGTCGGAGGGAGGATCACGTCCACCAAGCTGGTGCTGTCAGGGTGCATAATATCCGCGATCTGCGGGGCGTTCTCCAGCCTGATAGTCTATCTCGCCCCCAACGCCACCGCCATGAGGTCCCTGACCTTCTGGTCCATGGGGTCCCTGAGCACCTCCGGGTTCAACACCGTGACGTTGTGCGCCGCCGTCCTCGTCGTGGCTATAATCTTCTTCCTGACCCAGCTCAGGAACCTGAACGCCATGATGCTCGGCGATTCCACCGCGACGACCCTGGGGATAAACCTCGCCACCCTGAGGAAGGTCTACATCGTCATAACCTCGATACTGATAGCCGTCCTGGTCTCCAACTGCGGAATAATCGGATTCGTGGGGCTCATAATACCGCACATCTCCCGCGCGCTGGTCGGCACCAACCATTGGAAGCTGATGCCCATCAGCATCCTCCTGGGGGCGATATTCATGATGGTGGCCGACGTGTTCGCCCGCAGCTTCACCACTTCGGAGATCCCCATAGGGATAATCACGTCCATCTGCGGAGCCCCGGTGTTCGCGTACATCATGATAAGGAAGTCCTACGGATTCGGAGGAGGCGACAGCCGATGGACATAAAAGTCACTGACGTGGACGTCTCCGTCCCCAAGAAGAGGATCGTGGAGCACGCCTCGCTGCATGTGGACGAGGGGGAGTTCGTCGGCCTGATAGGGCCCAATGGGTCCGGGAAGTCCACCCTGCTCAAGACCATATACCGCACCATGAAGCGCGAGTCCGGGGAGATACTTCTGGACGACGTCACGATAGACTCCATGTCCCTGAGGGACAGCGCCCTGAAGATGTCCGTCGTCACGCAGCACAACTACTACAACTTCGATTTCAAGGTCGAGGAGGTGGTGATGATGGGCCGCACCCCCCACAAGCGTTCCATGGAGCTCGACGACGACACCGACCGCGCCATCGTGAAGGAGGCGCTCGAGGCGGTGAACATGTACGGCTTCAAGGACAGGAACTTCTCGTCGCTGTCCGGAGGGGAGCAGCAGAGGATAATCCTCGCCAGGGCGCTGGCCCAGCAGACCCCGTGCCTGGTCCTGGACGAGCCCACGAACCATCTGGATATCAAGTACCAGCTGGAGGTCCTGGACATCGTGAAGGCGTCCGGATGCACCGCCTTGTGCGCCCTGCACGACCTCAATCTGGCCGCCCAGTACTGCGACAGGCTCTACGTCCTGGACAAGGGGAAGATAGTCAAAGAGGGAACTCCCGAGGAGGTCATTACCGAGCCGATGATCAAGGAGATCTACGGTGTCGACGCGACCGTGGACCACCACCCGTCGGGGCAGCTGAACGTCGTGTACCATCCCGCCCATCTGGCCAAACGCTCTTAAGAAAAAAATGGGGGCCAACGCCCCCTGGATTTCAATAATGGTCGTAGAGGATGTTCCCGGGCTCCAGGAGCACCCCTTCGCCCTTCTCCACCCTTCCGACGACGTCCGCGTTGGGGTACTTCGACGCGATCTCCTCGGCGTCATCCGCCGGCGCGATGATCGTGAACCCCATGCTCATGTTGAGCGTTTGATAAATCTCCTTGTCCTCGATCTGGCCCAGCTCCTGTATCTTTTTGAAGATCGGGGCGGGCTTGACGGGGTCGCTGATGATGTATTTCAGGCCCTTCCTCATCCTGAGGATGTTCCTGAGCCCTCCTCCAGTGATGTCCACCAGTCCGTGCACCTCGTGATTCGACGTGATCTCCAGGACCTGCCTGACGTATATCTCGGTGGGCGTCAGCAGCTCCTCTCCGATCGATTTGGACAGCCCGGATACCTTGTCCTTGTAGGACAGGCCGTTCGATTCCACGACCTTCCTGGCCAGAGTGAGGCCGTTGGAATGGATCCCCGACGATCTGAGCGATACTATGAGGTCGCCTTCCCTGCATGCGTCGCCGGTGATGATGCGGTCCTTCTCAACGTATCCCATGCAGGTCCCGGACAGGTCCACGCCGTTGATGATCTCCGGGAGGACGGCTATCTCGCCTCCGACGATCTCCATGTTGGAGAGCTCCGCCCCTTTCTGGAGGCCGATCCCGATGTCGCGGGTCACGTCCTCGTTGGGCTTGTCTATCGCTATGTAGTCGACGAAGGACGTCGGCTCGGCGTTGACGCAGATCGTGTCGTTGACGTTCATCGCGATGCAGTCGATTCCGACCGTGTCCCACTTGTCGAGGGCCTCCGCGATCATGAGCTTGGACCCGACGCCGTCGGTAGCCAGGGTGATGTACCTGTCTCCGAAGTCGATCAGGCTGGCGAACAGCCTGGGGATGCGGACGTTCTGCCCGATTCCAGTCCTCTTGTAGCCGATCTCGTCCACCAACGCCTTGATGGCGCTCGATTTCCGGTCGATGTCGACCCCTGATTTCGCGTAAGTCCATCCGCTCATGCCGATCGTGCCTTCCTAATGCGTCGGTGGTTATTATACCCGTCTTAGGCCGTTCGTGAATAAGGCCGCTTTCGACGTTATTTTTAAATCATGCGGGACATGCACCAGACATGGCAGACCTGCACGACCGTTGGGTGATGGAGAGGAGGCATGAGCATTATTACAAGCTCGCCAAGAAGCTCAACTATCGTTCCAGGGCATCCTTCAAGCTCATCCAGATCGACAACCGCTTCGGGATATTCAAGCCTGGGGACTCGGTCGTGGACCTCGGCGCGTGTCCGGGCGGATGGCTCCAGGTCGCCAAGGAGCGCACCTGGCCGGGCGGCAGGATCATAGGCGTGGACCTCAGGTACATCCGGCCCTTGGAAGGGGTGGAGACCATAATAGGGGACATCACCGAGGATTCCACGATGCTGGAGCTCTTGGAGAGGTTCGGCGGCAAGGCCGACGTCGTTCTTTCGGACATGGCCCCCAACATCACCGGCCATTACAGCATGGACCATGCCAGGTCCATGGAGCTCTGCACCTACGCCATGGACGTCTGCGACCGCATCCTCAAGAAGGAGGGCAAGCTGGTCATGAAGGCGTTCATGGGCGACATGTTCTATCCGCTCCAGAAGAAGCTGGAGAAGAGGTTCCAGTCTGTCAGGGTCCATTCTCCTGACGCTTCCAGGCCTACCTCGTCCGAGGTGTACGTCATCTGCCGCGGATTCCATGCGAAGGTGGGAATCGACTTGAGGGAGCCCAAGGTCGAGGAGAAGGAGCCGGAGTTCCGTGCCAAGGGCGGCTACATCTGATCCAGGCTGAACTATAGTCTTCAGAATGCGTCGGATGTGTTACCACTATAGTTCTACTGCAAGTCTTCCGCATGCATGATGGGTTATATATCCAACTCACTCTATTCTTCCGTCGTCATGTTGAAGATATCCGTCTATGGAAAGGGCGGCATAGGGAAGTCCACCTTGTCCGCCAACATTTCCTACGTATTGTCGAAGAGGGGCTCCGTCCTTCACGTGGGATGCGATCCCAAGGCGGATTCCACCAGGCTCCTGGCAGGGGGCCAGGCCGTGGCAACGTTTCTTTCCGGCGCGAAGCCCGTCACCGACGGTTCCCTGTCATGCATCGAATGCGGAGGCCCGGGCGCCGGAAAAGGCTGTGCGGGGAAGGGTCTGGCCATGATGTTCGAGTCCATCAAGGACGTCGATGCGGACTACCGGGTGTGCGACGTCCTGGGTGACGTGGTATGCGGCGGCTTCTCGGTTCCGATGAGGGAAGGCAACGTGGATCTGGTGATCTTGATGACCTCCGAGGAGTACATGTCCGTGTACGCGATGAACAACATCCTCCGCGGTATGAGGAACATCAACGACGATCCCGTGGTCTTTGGAATAGTCCTGAACTCCAGGGGAGGAGATGAGGCCGCGGTCAGAAGATTCTCCGAAGCGGTAGGTATCCCTATAGTTCTAGAAATGTCCCGCAGCAACCTGTTCCTGAAGGCGGAGCAGGAAGGACGCACGCTATGCGAGCTGTATCCTGACAGCTGCGAGGCCGGAATGATCTCCAGGCTCTGCGACTCCTTCGCTAATGCTCCCCGTTACCGGCCCGCCTGCCTCACGGAGGAGTCCATGGAGGCGATAGCCCGCGGGCGTCCAGGGGTATTGTCGATAGAGCCGGCCACGGAGCGCGCCCCCACGTTCGAGAGCTTCGACGCCGACCGCAACGTAACTTACAAGGGCGATTTCATAATGCCCGCCTGCACGTCGCACGGGGCGGCGGATCTGGCCATGATGCTGACCGACGCCGCGGTCATCCTGCACGGTCCCCGCAACTGCGCGTTCCTCATGGAGTTCGCGTTCAGCCGGCGCATAGCCCTTTCCAAGGCCGACAGGCGGGGCGTCAGGATGCGCTGCAACATCTATTCCACCGGCCTGGATGCGATGTCCGCCTTCGCCGGAGGGACGGATCCGATCCACGAGACCTCCAGGAGGGTGCGCGACGACGGATTCAGGACCGCGTTCCTGATACCCACATGCAGCTCGGAGATCATGGCGCTGGACCTCGGCAAGGAGGCCGCCAAGGCCTCGGAGGAGCTCTTGATGAACGTGATCCCCGTGAAGGGGGACCCCGTGTTCCTTTCCAGCAAGTACGGCTCCGCCATGGGATTCTTCGACGCCTTCCTGAGCCTCGCGGACACTTCCCTTGATGTCGTTCCAGGCACGGTGAACGTGTTCTCCAGGGCGATGTACGGGATGGGAGCGGACGAGAGCAGGGAGAACCTCGACCGTCTGCTTTCGCTGCTCGGATTGAAGGTGAACGTACGCATGATGAACTACACCAGCGTCGAAGAGGCGTCCAGGTTCTGCACCGGCGAGTTCGACCTCGGCCTTAGGGACTCCGATTTCAACCGCAGGATGTCCGCCACGATTGTGAGGCGTCTGGGAAGGAGGGAGCCGCTCCTCATGGACATACCGGACGGCCTGGCGGAAACCGAGGAATGGCTTTCCAAGGCGGCGCGGTACACCGGGCGCGAGGACATGCTCCAATCCGCTCTGGAAGCAGTCCGCAAGGAGTATTCTTATGGAATCCTAGAATCGAAGCCTAGGCTGGAGGGGAAGCGCGTGGCCATATTCAGCACTTTCAACAGGGACGTGGAGTGGCAGGTGGAGACGCTGAAGGACGTCGGCGTGGAGATAGCGTTCATCATGTTCGGGACGGACTCGTTCGACGACCATGAGGCAAAGGTCCCGTCGTACGGGGACATCCCGGTGATGGACGGGGAGATGTGCGATCTGGAGAAGGCCGTGGCGAAGGACCGCCCGGACGTGGTGATCACCAACTCCCCGAAGGCCTCGCGTCTCGGCATTCCTTATTCCAGGCTCGGCTCTCCGAAGTTCGGGGTGGAGGGGGCGGCGGAATGGCTTCGCCTGCTGGCTGACTCGATGCGCCTTCCCGCCGGGCGCGGATGGAGGGACGGCCTATGATCAACAGGCCCGACGGCATGCTGGGCGCCGTGCTAGCATCCGAATCCTTCGGCCTGTGCGACACCCTGATCAACGGCGCCGGGGGATGCAGGTCGAGGGCGATGATCCTGCTCAACGAGCTGGTCCCGGAGTACGTGGAGGAGGGAGAGGAATGCTGCCGCTCGAAGTTCTTCAGCAGGCAGTCCAAGCTTCCATGCACGTTCATCAACGGCGACGACATCGTGTTCGGGACCGGCCCGAAGGTGGCGGAGGGCGTGAAGTCCCTGCACCGCAACGGGAAGGGCACGGCCCTCGTGGACACGCTCAGCGCCTCGCTGGTCTGCGCCGACTATTCCCGCCATGTCCCGCCCGAGATGGCGCCGGTGATGGTTGACGCGGATCTGGCCGGGACGGCTTTTGAGGAAGGGTTCGACATGATGACTGAGGCCCTTCTCCGCAACGCCGGGATCGAGGGAGGGGAGTCGCCCATGTCGGTCAATCTGCTGGGCTACGACATCACCGACCGCGGATGGACGTACGGCGCCGACGAGGTCAGGAGGCTCCTGGCCCCGATGGGGGTGGACGTGACGTGCATCCCCGGCTGTCTGCCTTCGGAGGATTCCGTCCGTGCGTCCGGATCCGCCGCGTTGAACGTCGTAATGAAGAAGTCTTATTGCGCCAGGACGGCGGAATGGTATCGCAGGGAGTTCGGAATCCCATGCCTGGTCCCGTCGGAGGGGTATCCGCTCGGTTATTCCGCCTGCAGGTCTTTCGTCAGGGAGGTCGCGTCCGCCTTGGGCGCCGATCCCGCCCCGTCCCTGAGGATGATAGACGATGACGAGAGGGTCGTCCGCAGGATGCTCCTGAAGATGAACCGCGCCGTGGACATGCTGAGGGGCAAATGCTTCTCGGTGGAGGCTGACTCGTCGATATCCCTCCCGCTTGTGAAGTGGATGTACGGGAAGATGATGATGGTCCCGGCTTCCGTTTCGCCCTTCGACGACGCTAGAAGCGACGACATCGGGAGGTTCCTGAGGGACGTCGGATTCGGAGAGGCGTTCCGCGGATCCCGGGAGGAGAGGTTCATGGCCAGGTTCACCGACGGCATAACCGCCAAAATCGCCAAGGCCGAAGGCTCCTCGGGGCCATGTGTCCCGGTCTCGTTCCCTTGGGCGGAGTCCGTAAACCTCACCGGGAGGTGCCTGGTGGGGCTTGCCGGATCCAGATGCCTGTTGGAGGACCTCGTCAACGGGATAGACAGGTTCCGCTGCGGACAGCCGTTCTATGCGGATATGAGGCGATCGCCTCTTGGGGCAGGCTATCTCCATGAGCTCCTCGACCATGTGATGCAGATAGTTCGCGGCGGGGGAGTCCACGGCCCTGTAGTAGACCTCCTTCCCCTCGCGCCTGCTCTGTATCAGCCCGGCCTCCTTGAGGGAGCGGAGGTGGTGCGACACCGCGGGGCTGGACATTCTCATGACGGAGGACACGTTGTTCACGCACCCCTCGTAATGGCACAGCAGCCAGAAGATGCGGAGCCTGGTCCCGTCGGACAGCTCGTCGAGGATCGTGGACACCATGTCGAAGCCCTTGGTCTCTGCGAGGAGCTCTCTGAACTCCTCCACGTCCTTGATGTCCCCGTGGTCGTGCGGCAGCGTCTCGGCATCCTTCTTCATCATTCCCGAACCGTTTTCAGTACGGTTGTTTTATATATCATGTTTATCATACGATTAAACAGTTGCTTAATCATTTAAGCGAAAGGAGATTACGAGATGAAGAAGACTTACAAGGTCGAGGTCGATTGCGCCAACTGCGCCATGAAGATGGAGGAGGCCGCCAAGGCCACCAAGGGCGTCGAGGACGCTTCCATCAACTTCGTTCTCCAGAAGATGTCCGTTACCTTCTCCGAAGGAGCGGATCCCAAGGTCGTCATGCCCGAGGTCCTCAAGAACTGCAAGAAGGTCGAGAGCGACTGCGAGATAGAGTTCTGACGAGTGCGGTCGCTCCGCCTCGTCCGAGAAACGTCTTAGACTTCTTTCCACTATAGTCTTATCAGTGGCTAAGGACCTCTCTCCTGACGTCGTCCGACACGTCTTGAGGAATCTCGAGCAGCCTGGCGGTCTCATCGAAAGTCGCGCCGGTGCGCTCCATCATCTTTCTCGTTGTCATCGAGAGATATGCGATCAGGTTCTTGCGTCCTTCTGCTTTTCCTTCCTGGATTCCCACGGATTTCCAGTGTTCTATGAACTCTTCGTCAAGGCTCATGTGCATCCACCTTACGTTTCCCATTATTATATCGTTTATATCGATTTTAAACAATTCTTCGAGGAATTTCAAGCGGACACCGTGCACGCACGCAACGGTTTTATAATTAAATTGCATACAATTTAATTGTAAGCAATACATGGTGAAACGACATGACCAGCGTATACGATTTCAGCGTGAAGGCGAGAGACGGCAGCGACGTTCCCCTGTCGAACTACAAGGGCAAGGTCCTTCTGATCGTCAACACCGCCACCGGATGCGGGTTCACCCCCCAGTACGAGGACCTCCAGAAGATCTACGACCAGTTCCAGGACAAGGGCTTGGAGATCCTGGACTTCCCCTGCAACCAGTTCAAGGAGCAGGCCCCCGGGACCGACGAGGAGATCCACGCGTTCTGCAAGGGCCGCTTCGGCATAACCTTCCCCCAGTTCTCGAAGATCGACGTCATCGGAGAGGACGCCAGCCCCCTGTTCAAGTACCTCTCGGCGAACACGAAGTTCGGCGGCTTCGGAGCCAAGGGCCTGGTCCTCGGCCCCATCGTCAGAGGAATGGACAAGGACTACAAGAACAACGGCAACGTGAAGTGGAACTTCACCAAGTTCCTCATCGGGCGCGACGGCGCCATCATAGGACGCTTCGAGCCCACCGACGACATGAAGAAGGTGGCCGACGCGGTCGAGAAGGCGCTGTGAACATGGAAGGATACGACGGCTTGAAGTTGGAGAACCAGCTCTGCTTTCCCCTGTACGTGTGCGCCAAGGAGGTCGTCAGGAGGTACAAGCCCCTCCTGGACGGCCTCGGCCTCACCTATACCCAGTACATAGCCATGATGGCCTTGTGGGAGCGCCGCTCCCTGTCGGTCAAGGAGCTGGGAGGGATCCTGTACCTCGATTCAGGGACCCTCACCCCGCTCCTGAAGAAGCTGGAGGAGAAGGGCTACGTGCTTCGCAGCAGGAGCCCGGAGGACGAGAGGGTCCTGGACGTGTCCCTGACGCCGGAGGGGGAGGCCCTGAAGGAGAAGGCCAGGAGCGTGCCGGAGTCCATGATGTCCTGCCTGCGCATACCCCCCGAGGACGCGGCCGAGCTCGCCAGGATACTCAGGAGCATCATGGGGACCCTTCGAGGAGGTCTGTGAGGCGGACGCTGTTCAGGTAGTCCCTGATCATCCCGTCCAGCTTCCTCCAAATCGGAAGGGTCTTGCATTCCTCCGCGCGGGGGCATTCGAACCCCCCTTCCAAGCAGGCGACCGGAACGACGTCCCCTTCGGTGGCCATCAGGATCTCGCCGACGGTGTAGGTGTCCGCGGGCCTGGCGAGCCTGTATCCACCGCCCTTTCCGTGGGCGGCGTTGACCAGGCCCTCCTTGGTGAGGCGGGACATTATCGCCTCCATGTACTTGTGGGGGATCTCCTGCCTGTCGGAGATGTCCTTGAGGGGCACGTAGGCGCCCACGTCGCCCTCGGCCAGATCCAGCATCACGCGGAGGGCATACCTCCCCTTGGTCGAAACTATGAACCCCATGCCCGGTCCCCTCGGATCACGCTTGCCGACTAGTCCTCGGATTCTATAAAAACATACCTACCAATATAGTAGGTAAATAGATATATACGGCAGTCATGTCTGTAAAGGTCGTAAATGCCGATAAACATCCCCGACGGGCTTCCCGCGATTTCCGCGCTCGAGAGCGAGAACATATTCGTGATGAGCGAGAGCAGGGCCCAGTCCCAGGACATCAGGCCCATGAAAATCGCCGTCCTCAACCTGATGCCCACTAAGATCGAGACCGAGATCCAGTTCATGAGGCTGCTCAGCAACACGCCCCTGCAGGTCGACGTCACGTTGGTGGTGCCCTCCACGCACGAGTCCAAGAACACGTCCAAGGACTATCTGACCAGGTTCTACAAGAGGTTCTCCGAGATAGAGGGCGAGAACTTCGACGGCATGATCGTAACCGGGGCCCCGCTGGAGAACAAGGACTTCGAGCAGGTGGACTACTGGGACGAGATGCGCCGCATTATGGATTGGACCAAGGACCACGTCACCACGACCGTGTACGTCTGCTGGGCGGCGCTGGCCGGCCTGAACTACCTGTACGGGGTCGGGAAGGTCATGTTCCCGTCCAAGAAGAGCGGGATATTCCAGTATCGCAACCTGATGCATAGCGACCCCTTGATGAGGGGCCTGGACGACATAATCAGGATGCCCCAGTCCAGGTACGCCACGGTCGACAAGGACGACCTGGGGAGGAACCCGCACCTGCACGTTGCCGCGGTCGACTACGAAGGCGATCCCGGCATCGTGATATCGGACGGCGGCGAGATATTCATCACCGGCCATCTGGAGTACGACGTCAACACCCTGGCGTACGAGTACCAGAGGGACACCGACAAGGGCCTGGATCCGAACGTCCCGACCGCCTATTTCCCGGAGGACGACCCCCGGTTCGACCCGGTCCTGACGTGGAGGAGCTACGCTACGCTGATATTCTCCAACTGGCTGAACTACTACGTCTATCAGCTGACGCCGTACGACCTCAAGGACGTAAGGAAGCGACGTCGCGCGATCTGCCACTGCTTGAGGTTGAACGTGCAGCACTGGACCTTGGATGAGACTATGGTGCCGTCTTTCCATAGCTTCATCAGCATCGGCTTCAGCTCCTTCACGTATTCGAGATAGGTGGCGTTGTCCTTGAACTCCTCCGGGCGGAGCTTCTTGACTATCGCGCGCGTGCATATCATCGGGTTCTCCTCGATGGTCTTGAGCAGCTCTTCCTCAGTGATGCGTTCCATGATTTCACAGGGCGTTGGAGAGTATTTATATTTAAGACTTTAAAAATGAAAATGATGACTTGTCAATAAAACGGATTTCAGTGGAAACCGTTATGTGCTCGGAAAATGTCCTTCGCATAGTCCGTGCGGGGGGGGGGCGAGCGCCATTTTTAAGTTTAGGTTGAAGAAGCTGAACTTGGGACAGTACGACGGGCAGTGCGTCAGGGTGGTCGTCGACAACGGGAACGTGTTCGAAGGCATCTGCGTCTATCGTGACAAGGAGTATTGCGAGTGCGAATACGGCAGGAAGGAGGAGTGCCTGGAAATGGAGGACTTCATTTTCTTCCCCAGAGACATCGTATCCGTGGAGAGCCTGGAGGGGAACAGCGGGCCGTACGGCAGATTCACCGTACCTTACAGCGACCTTGAGATGCTGACCGTTGAGGACGGGTTCGGCTACATCAAGGAGGCCTTGGAGTCGGAGGAGAGCGAGCATGTCGTCCGTCTGCTCAATTGCATAGACGAATATCTCTACATCAGGCGCGAGATTCCTTGGCGCAGCCGGCTGCCCGAAGCCCTGAAGAGGCTGCTGGTCAGCAACAAGGATCCGGAGGTCCAGGCGACGGCGAGGAAGATGCTGGAGCGCTTCAGGCGACCCGTCGGCTCGGTAAGACTATAGTGATACTCAATCCCAGAACTGCTTGTTCTTGGCATAGAGGATCTCGGCATCGAGTATCTTGCGGAAGAACCCGTCCTCGTCTATGCGGGGCGCCCTGAGGATCCTCGCAGCGGTGTCTGGGCCGATCCCTCTTCCGGCGAGGACCAGCGCCGCCTCGCGGCCGTACTGGTTCACGAGCTCGGCGCACTTCATGATCCTCTTGATCTCCTTGGTTTCCTCTTTGGTGGGATCGTTCTTGCCCATCAGGCGGATCAGGTCCCTGTCGTACTCCTTCAGCAGGGCCACCATCATTCCGCCGCAGTTCTCGCAGGATATCCTCTTCGGGGCGGCGCCGACGCGCATCCTCCTCTGGCTCCCGCATCTGACGCAGGAGGCGAACAGGACCTCGTCCTCCAGGCGCCTCTTGAGCGCCATGAGTATCGCATGGTCCGCCCTCAGCGGCTGCATGAGCTCCTTCGAGCGCGTGACGCCTTCCAGCCCTATGGGGGACAGCCTCCCGTATGCCGTTCCGACCTCCCCGGAAGCCATCATGGAGACGGCCTTCTCGGCGTTCGGGATGTCTAGGTCCTCCCACAGGACCTTCTCCACCGCCTCCCTGTACGCCGGGGTCCCCTGATGGATCTCGAACAGCTTCCCGAAGTTGACGAAGCGGTGGTCCGCCCCTCTCTCTATGATCCCGAACTTCTTGGCGACGAACGCGAACCTCCATTTCAGGAACGTGGAGTTCGTTATCACCTTCCTGGCTATGGCCTCCACCGTCCCGGGCTTGACCGATGCGATCGTGTCCATGAGGGCGTCCTTGTCGACGGCGCGGGGCAGCTCCAGGACGATCCTGTAGGGATCCACGGATATCCCTACGCTCTCCCCGAGGCGGGCGGACAGAAGGGCGCCGTATATCTTGCCGAGGGTCTCGTTGGTCTTGGTTCCGAAGCAGGCGTTGATTATCGCCATCCCGTCCCCCTGTTCCACGGTCACCAGTCTGTCGGTGGGCATCGGGTGGCCGGCTTGGCCGTCGAGGAAGGACTCCAGGACGCGGACGCACCCATCGTCCCCGGAGTAGTCGCGCATGTTGCGGAGCGCCCTCATCCTTCCCACCTCCTGTGCGACCTCGAACGGGACCGGGATGTCGGATCCTGTCCAGGACGGGACGGCCCCTATGTCCCTGGCCTCCTCCACGAGGATCTCCTCGTCCCTCATCTCGACCACCCTCCAGGTCCTCCCTTTGGCGATGAACGTCGCGCGGGAGTCCTCGAATGTGGCCACGAAGCTCTCGTCCAGGGTTCCGATGACGGCCCTGGTGCCGATGTCCCTGACCTTGTAGGTGAGCTCGTCCGGGATCATCGAGATGTTGTCGTAGAAGTAGCTCATGCCCTTCCTGGAGCGTTTGAATTTGTCCCCGTCGTCGAACACCAGCCTTATGGACTTCAGCTGCTCCAGCACGTCCTCCATGTCGCTCCGGGTCAGGGTCCTGAACGGGTATGCGCCGTGGAACATGGAGTATGCGAAGTCCTTCTCCACCGGCCCGGACATGGTCATCGCTATGAGCTGGTTCGCCACGACGGAGAGGGGCGAGGGCCTCCCGCTCCTTTCCTCCAGCTCCTTGGATGAGCATCTGCGCGCGATGACCAGGGCCTCGGCGACCTCGTCCGGGGCGGTGGCGATGACCTTGGCGCGGATGGTCTCCCCCACCCTGTGCCCGGCCCTTCCGGCGCGCTGTATCATGCGGGCGACCTGCCTGGGTGAGTTGTACTGGACGACCATGTCGGTGGTCCCCACGTCTATCCCCAGCTCCAGGGACGACGTGCATATGAGGGCCTTGAGCTCCCCGCGCTTGAACCTGTCCTCCATGGCGGTCCTGCTCTCCTTGGACAGGGACCCGTGGTGGACGTCCACCGATATCCCCTCGTCCCAGACGTGGTAGCGGGCGGCCAGCCATTCCGCGGTCTCCCTGGTGTTAACGAAGAACAGGGTGGACCTGCCGCCCTCGATTATCTCCCTGGCGCGCCTCATCACCGCCACTATCTCCGGGTCCCCCTGGAGCTTGTCCAGGAGCTTCGGATCGTCGTTCGCCGGCTCCGGGCTCTCCACGGAGATGTCGAACTCGCGGAAGGTGTCGTGCTTCAGGATGCTGACCCTCCTTCCCCTTCCGCCGAGGAACATGGCCACCTCCTGGGGGTCCTTCACGGTGGCGGACAGTCCGATCCTGCGGTAGTTCCCGGCTATCGCCGAGAGCCTCTCCAGGGCGACGCTCAGCTGTGCCCCCCTCTCGTTGTCGGAGAGCTCGTGGATCTCGTCCACTATGACCCACCTGACAGCCTTCAGATGGGTCGCGAGCCTCTTCCCGGTGAACAGGACCTGGAGGGTCTCCGGCGTCGTTATAAGAACGTCGGGAGGGTCCTCCGACTGCTTGGCGCGCTCGTACTGGGTGGTGTCGCCGTGCCTCACCCCGACCCTGATTCCCAGAGCGCTACCGTACTCCTCCATCCTCCGGAGCATGTCCCTGTTCAGGGCGCGGAGCGGCGTGATGTACAGGCATTTGAAGCCCTTCGGACGGTTCTCCATGCGGAATATGCTGTCCAGGACCGGAAGCACGGCGGCCTCGGTCTTCCCGATCCCGGTGGGCGCCACGACCAGGACGTGCTCCCCGCGGAGTATTCTCGGTATGGCGTCCGCCTGGGGAGGGGTGGGCTCGAGGATCCCCCGCGAGGCCAGGACGGCGGAGAGCTCGGGGGAGATCGAAGGGAAAGGCATGAAAAAGGAAAGGCCCGGGACGGGGTCCCGGGATTCAGGGTCACTCCTTGGGCGCTTCGGCCTTGGGGGCGGTGACCTCGAGGAGCACCTGGGACAGGTCCATGACCTTCATGGACGACCCGAGCTTCTTGGCTCCCTGGGTGAGGTTCAGGACGCAGAACGGGCAGCAGGTGATCAGGATCTCCGCGCCGGTGGCCTCGGCGTCCCTGATCCTGTCCATCGCGATGGCGGTGGCGAAGTCGTTGAACTGGCTCTTGTATCCTCCGCCTGCTCCGCAGCACCTGGAGTTCTCCCTGGACCTCTCCATCTCGACGAACTCGACTCCCTTGATCTTCTTGATGACGTTCCTGGGGGCGTCGAAGACTCCGGAGTGCCTTCCGAGGTGGCAGGGGTCGTGGTAGGTGACCTTGTGCTTGAACTCGTTGTTCAGCGGGAGCTTCTTGGCGTTGATCAGCCTCTCGACGTACTGCGAGAAGTGGTAGACGTTCTGTCCGACTTTGGCGTAGAACCTGCCGAAGTCGCTGGAGACGGTCTTGTAGCATCCGGAGCAGGTCATGACCATGTCCTTTCCGCCTATTCCGTCCGCCTTCTCGACGAAGAATAAAGGATTTGATTCTGAACAATATGATTTATTACTAAATGAGTTAAAATCTGAAGATCATCCGCTTCTTGAGCGTCCATACTTATTTACAAAGCTTATTAATATCGCATTTGAGGATGAAATTTCGCCTCTTTCTT
>JAFWTC010000073.1 GCA_017519045.1 Candidatus Methanomethylophilaceae archaeon | reverse complement strand
CTGGACCAGGCGCATGCTGTGCTCGATGTCCTCGCGTATCATGTCCGCGTCGCAGACCGGCCAGGGCTCCATGTGGACGGACGCCAGCTCCCCTCCCATGCTCCTGTACACCTCCTCGGAGATGTGGGGGCACACGGGCGCCAGGACGACGGCCGTGCTCATGATCGCGTAGTACAGGGTGAAGTAGGACGCGACCTTGTCGTCCTCCTTGCCCGCGTCCTCGGTCCAGGACCTGTCCCTGACGAGGCACACGTACCACCTGGAGAGGTCCTCCATGATATAGTCCTCGAGGGTCCTGGCCACCTTGTGGAGCTCCCTGGACTCCAAGTACCTGGTGACCTCGGCCTTCATCTTCTCCGTCCTGGAGATCATCCAGAAGTCCTCGTCCCTGAGGTGGGGCTGGACGTCCTCCATCGGGTGGGCGTCGGGGTCGTACCCGTCCAGCACCATGTAGGTGGATGCGAAGTTCACCACGTTCCAATACGTGTTGAGGACCTTCCTGGCGTTCTTGGGCCCCTCCTTCTGGAAGGCTGTGTCCTCCCAGGGGGCGTTGGACCTTATGAGGTAGAACCTCATGGAGTCGGCGCCGACCTCGTTGACCAGGTCCAGCGGGTTTATGACGTTCCCCTTGGACTTGGACATCTTCTGGCCCTTGGGGTCCAGGACCCATCCGTGCATCATGACCTCGTCGTAGGGGGCCCTGTCCATCGAGATGCATCCCGCGCCCAGCTGGGAGTAGAACCATCCGCGGGTCTGGTCGTGAGCCTCCACGATGAACCTCGGCGGCCACCACTTGTCGAACTCGTCCTTGCGGTGGGGGTATCCGAGCTGCGCCCAGGCGCTGACTCCGGAGTCGAACCACACGTCGAGAACGTCGGGCACCCTGCGCATGACGCGGCCGCAGGAGCACTTGAACGTGACCCCGTCGATCCAGGGCCTGTGGGGGTTCATGCCCTCCGTGTAGCCCTCGCCCTCCTTGAGCTCCTCGAACTGCCCCACGACCTTCCTGGCGCCGCACTCGCACTCCCAGACGGGCATGGGGATCCCCCAGTACCTCTGGCGGGAGATGCACCACTCCCTGGCGCCGTCCACCCAGTTCCTCTCTCTGGTGGATCCGGCCCAGTCCGGGACCCACTTCACGCGGTCGATCTCGGACAGCATCTCCTCCTTGATCTCGGGCACGTTGACGAACCACTGCCTGGTGTTCCTGTAGATGATCGGGGACTTGCACCTCCAGCAGTGCCCGTACCTGTGCTTTATCTTGGTGACGTTGAATATCGCGTCCTTCGTCTCCGTCAGGACCTTTATGATGTCCTCGTTGACGGTCTTGACCTTCTTCCCCGCCATGAGCGGGAACCCGTCGGTGTACCTCCCGTTCTCCGCGACAGGGCAGAACGGCTCCATGCCGTACTTTTTCCCGGTCTCGTAGTCGTCGGGTCCGTGCCCGGGGGCGGTGTGCACCAGCCCGGTGTTGTCCTGCTCGACGTAGTCGGCATTGACGACCTTGAAGGTCCACTCGCTCCTCCTGACGGCGTCCAGCTCGAACGGGGGGACGTACTCCAGGCCGACCAGGTCCTTGCCCTTCATCGTGGAGAGGACCTCGAACTTCTCGTATCCTCCCGCCTTCATGACGTACTCGGCCTGGGAGGCCAGGATTATGACGTCCTCGGAGCCCTTCCCGCCGCTCATCCTGACCTTGACGTAGTCGAAGTCGGGATGCGCGGCCACCGCCATGTTGGACGGGAGGGTCCAGGGCGTGGTGGTCCAGATGAGCAGCGAGGCGCCGCCGTCCTTCAGCGGGAACCTCACCATGACGGAGGGGTCGGTCTCGTCCCAGTACTCTACCTCCGCCTCGGCTAGCGCCGTCTCGCATCTGGGGCACCAGGTGACGACCCTGCTGGAGGCGTTCAGGAGGCCCCTCTCGTAGGCGCGCTGGAGCGTCCACCATGCCGACTCTATGTAGTCGGGCTTCAGGGTCTGGTAGGGGTTGTCCCAATCGAACCACGCCCCGAGCTGCTTGAACTCCTCGGTCATCTCGGCATGGAGCTTGTGGGCGTGCTCGTCGCAGGTGGTGACGAACTTGTCTATGCCCATCTCCTCGATCTCCTTCTTGGAATGTATGCCGATGAGCTTCTCGACCTGGACCTCGATGGGGAGGCCGTGCATGTCGAAGCCTGGAACGTCGCGGACGTTGTAGCCGTTCATCCTCCAGTACCTGATGAAGATGTCCTTGATCGTCTTGTTGAACGCCGTTCCGAGGTGGATGTGCCCGGTGGTGTAGGGCGGCCCGTCGACGAAGTAGAAGTTCTCTCCGTCGGCCCTCAGCGCCTTCGTCCTCTCATATGCCTTCTCGGCCTTCCAGTACTCCTGGATTTCCTTCTCGAGCTTGGTTCCGTTGTAGACGGGTTGGATCTGCTTTATCATCGTCAGTCCCTCCGGACGGGTGTATCTAGCCTGCCGGTTTTCGGCTCCGCTATACCGACTTCCTATATAACGTGGGGTCTCGGGCGCCGAAGGCCGGCGTCCTCGCGGCGCTTGACGGGACGGACGCTGCATTCGCGCGGGGAAAAAACACGGCTGCGAAGCCGTCCACTGCTCTCGCCTGTGAAATCATTTTAACCATGCAGGTGCAACACCCTGCCATGGCAGTCTACAAGTGCAGCATCTGCGGCGAGATATACGACGACGACAAGGAGCCCGTGAAGTTCGAGGACCTTCCGGATGACTGGGTCTGTCCCCTGTGCAGATCGCCCAAGAGCGCATTCGTGAAAGTCGGGGAGGAGCCGTCCGCCCCTGCTCCGAAAACGGAGGAGAAGCCGCAGGAGGCCGAGAGCAAGGATCCGACCCCCTCCCTCGCGGTCCTTCCCGCGCTGGTCAGGCATGACGGGGGGCCGATGGACGACATCCATGCCATGGCGGAGACCGGCAGGAGCATCCCCGGGGCCATGGACACCGAGGTCCCGGTGACCGGGTTCAAGGACGTCCTCGTACTCGGCGGCCAGCTGGCCCGCCCTCCGCTGGACGACGGAGCGGAGGTCTCGCTGAGGACCGTCATAGGGAAGAAGGCCAAAAGGCCGATGGTCCTGGAGACGCCGGTGTTCGTGAGCCACATGTCCTTCGGAGCCCTCTCCGGCAGGGCCAAGATAGCCTTGGCGAAGGGCAGCGCGATGGCGAAGACTGCGATGTGCAGCGGAGAAGGCGGGGCCCTCTACGACGAGATGGCGTCCTCCTACTGCTACATCTTCGAGCTCGCGCCCAACATGTACTCCTTCGACTCGCCTACCCTGGCCGGCTCCCATGCCGTCGAGATAAAGATAGGCCAGGGCACCAAGCCCGGAATGGGCGGACACCTGCCCGGCGACAAGGTCACCCCGATCATAGCCACCATGCGCGGGAAGAGCCCCGGGAAGGACATCCAGAGCCCCTCCAGATTCCCCGGGATCGACGCCCCCGAGGACCTGGAGAGGCTGGTGAGCATGCTCCGCGAGAGGAGCGGAGGGCTTCCCATCGGGGTGAAGATCGCCGCCGGCCACATCGAGGAGGACCTGGAGTTCATCTCGAAGTCCGGATGCGACTTCATAACCATAGACGGCCGCGGAGGGGCCACGGGTTCCTCGCCGAAGTTCCTCAGGGACAACTCCTCCGTCCCCACTATCTACGCGCTCTCGAGGGCTCGCAAGTACATGGACGCGCACGGAATGAAGCAGGATCTGATCATGACAGGCGGCTTCCGCACCAGCGGCGACGTGGCCAAGGCGATAGCGATGGGGGCCGACGCGGTCGCGATGGCCTCCGCCCCCCTGATGGCCCTCGGATGCCAGAGGTACAGGATATGCGGATCCGGGAAGTGCCCGATGGGCATCGCCACCCAGGACCCAGAGCTCGAGGACCGCCTCGACGTCGAAGCCGGATCCATGAGGGTCGCGAACTTCCTGAACGCCATGTCGTCCGAGCTGAGGACCTTCGCCCGCGTGACCGGACACGAGGACATACACGGCCTCTCCCTGGAGGACCTATGCACTACGGACTCGGAGATAGCGGGGGCAACGGGGATCAGGCACGCCTGAACTCGTTCCCGAGGATGTACCCTATGGCCTCGCTGGCCAGGGTCATCCCGAAAATCGCCGGTATCGTCGGCATGGAGCCTATGACGCTCTTGCCGTGACCGTCCCTGCCCGCGTCGGCCTGTATCGGACGCTCCTCCGAATAGACGCAGGTGACGCGGGAGGCGTCGTATCCCCTCAGCCCGGACCGGACGGCGGACGCCACGGGGCAGACCCTGGACTTCATCACCGGGGCTATCCTGACGGCCCCGGCGTCCAGATGGCGGGCCGCCCCCATGGAGGAGAACGTCCTCATGCCGGACTCGCAGGCGGCCCTGAGGAGGCATACCTTCATCCTGACCGTGTCTATCGCGTCGACCAGGACGTCGAACCCCCCGTCCAGTATCTCCGGGACGGTCTCCTCGGAGACGAGGACGTCCATCCTCTCCACCCGGATTTCAGGATTGATGCTCAAGGCCCTGCGGCGGGCGGCCTCGGTCTTCTCCATCCCTATCGTGTCCAGCGTAGCCAGGATCTGGCGGTTCATGTTGCTCTCGGAGAACGCGTCCTTGTCGACCACGCGTATCCTCCCCACTCCCGCGCGGACCAGCCCCTCGAAGGCGTATCCTCCCACGGCCCCGACCCCGCACAGCACCACGCTGGCGCCGCGAAGCCTCTCGACGCCCCCCGGACCTATCAGCAGCTCGGTCCTATCCGAGAAGCCCTCGGCCACGGACGAGCCTCCCGTAATTCCCGGAGACGGCCTCGGCCAAGTCCTCGGCCTCCATGTCCAGATGCCTGGCGATCCTTCCGACGAAGTCGCCCATCCCGCAGAACCATGCGGGGAAATGCGGAGCGTCGGACTCCAAGAGCAGCCTGTCCAACGGAATGGATTTCAAAAGCCGCGAGACCCTCACGTCCGACCTGGACAGCAGCCGGGGGCCTATCGAGAAATGGCAGCCCGCTTCCGCGAAGGGCTTCACGTAGCTGTCGGACGAATAGGAATGCAGGATGACGCCTCTGAACCCGTCATATGCTCTGACGGCGTCCAGGACCGTCTTCTCGCAGCCGACGTCATGGATGGAGACGACACGGACCATCTCCGAGGCCAACGACAGCTGGGCTTCGAAGACAGGGAGCTGCTCAGCCACGCTTCCGCGCTTGGAGTCCAACCCTATCTCCCCGACGCCGGCGGCGCGGTCCTCCTCCAACAGGGTCCTGAGCCTGTCCGAGACGCCGGCATTCCAATCCCCGCAGTACCACGGATGGATTCCGTACGACCTGGAGGGACAGACTGCCTCGGAGACGGCCGCCCACTCCTCCGTCCTAGCCGTGCATGCCATGTATCCGCCGAGGGAACGGAAATCGCCGTACCCGTCCAGCGGACCGTCCGCCAGATGCAAATGAGCGTCAGTCAGGATCATGCGCGCCAATCGCCTTGGCGGTTTATATTACCAGGCGGAGGCGGCGCGTCGTCCCACTATTGTTGTTATATACCTCACCGCGATAATTTGGCATCGTGAGACAATGGACAGCATGTCACTATCCAGAATCAGCATAATCACGGGTCTCGTGGGCATCGCCTTGGTGGTATCCAGCGCGCTCCTGGGCATGGTGGCGTTCATTCCGGGCGCCATCCTCTCCGTAGTTTGCATAGTAACGGGGATCCTATCCCGCAAGGACGGGGGGCGCGTGTCCCCGGCCATTACGTTCGGATTCCTGTCGTTCTTCATAATCTTCATGATAGGCGGCCTCTCCATAGTGCAGGTGGACGCGGGGGAGAAAGGGGTCGTAGTCAACAGCCCCGCCGGGAACATAGGCGAGGTCATCGACGAGGGATGGCACTTCGACCCCAGATACGCGTTCGCATCCGTGGACCACATCAGATTCAACACCCAGACCGTTGAGTACATCGGGTACGACGACCAGGTGGACACCGTGGGAGGCGTGACTGTCCTGACGAAGGACAGCCTCAACGTGGAGATGGACATAGCGGTCACCTTCCATATCCCGGCAGAGATGGTGAAGAAGCTCAGGTTCGAGTACGGCGCGGATTGGAAGATAACCATCCTCCATCAGGAGGTCAGATCCGTCCCCAGGCTAATCTGCGTCAACTACACCGCCCTGGAGATCATATCCGACAAGAGGTCCGACGTCGAATCCGCCATAACCAGCAACTTGTCCGCACAGATCATGGACAGATGCGGCGGATGCATAGTCGTCGACAAGGTCATCATCCGCGAGCTCCGCATTCCGCAGGCCATGAGCGACGCCGTCGAGAAGAAGCTCATCGCCCAGCAGCAGCTGGAGAAGGCGCAGATCGACCTGGAACGCATACAGGTGGAGGCGGAAGCCAGCAAGGCCGCCGTCGACAAGGTCCGCGAATCCTTCGACAGCGACGACGCATACCTCAGGTACATACTCTACGAAACCCTGAAGGGAATGGACGGGGTGCAGGTCGTCCTCTCCGATGGAGGGACGGCGACGGTGAAAGTGGTCTGAGACCGGGGCCGGGCGGTTCCCGGCCCTCCCTTTTTCAAAACCAGTTGTCCAGCGACCTCTGCTTCCTTCTGCTGGACTCCGCCTTCCTGGCGGCCTCTATCTTGTTCACGACGTTGCGGACCCTGTCCTCGGAGAATCCGTGGGACGACATCATCTCGACCGTCTCCTCCATCCTCGCGGAACCCGCCTTGACGCTGTAGTCGTCGGACCTTGGGCCGTCCAGGAATATGTCGCGGACCTCCTGGTACTCCGGTATCTCCTTCCCTATCGCCGGAAGGGCGGCCTCGAGGCTCCCGTGCTTCTGGATCAGCTTCAGCCCCTTCTTGGGGCCTATGCCGTCTATCCCGTGGTTGAAGTCGGTTCCGATGAGTATGCAGACGTCCACAAGCTGCTCCCTCGTTATCCCCAGGCCTTCCAGCATGGCGCCGGTGTCGATGATCTCGGTCTTGACGTCCTTGTAGACGTTCTTCCCAGGCACCTTGCGCCTTCCGGAGATGGTGAGGTTCCTGACCAGGATGGGGGCCCCGAACAGGATCGAATCGAAGTCCTGGGACGCGGCCGCGTACACGGAGCCCTTGGAGCACATATAGGCGGCCTGGGCCTCCCCGTCGCTGGGGGCCTGAACCACGGGTATCCCGAGAAGGTCCAACAGCTCCTTGGAGCTCTCCAGTATCTCGGGGGTCATCCTGGAGGTCTGCTGCGCCTTGGAGAAGGCCTTCTCCAGGTCTCCGGCCGCCAGGGCCTCCTCGTACTCCCGCTTCGCCTTCTCCCTGCGGGCTATCCTGCCCTCTATGGTCTCCGCCTTGAGATCGTTGGCCTTGCCGTCGAACACGAACACGGGCTCCACGCCGGCCTCGATCAGATTGGCCGTGCGATACAGTATCCCGGAAAGATGGGAGGTGACGTTGCCGTCCTGGTCCATCAGGGGCTTCCCGTCAGGCTGCCTGATTATCGAAAGGAACTGGAATATCGTGTTGTACGCATCCACCGCCACCGTCCTGCCGCGCAGCGCGTCCAGGCCGATCTCCTCTGCCTCCACGATGGGCGAAAGGTTCACTCCCATGACGACACCTCAGAGGCTCGGGCCGTAGGCCTTCCATTCGGATATCTGAGATGCCATGTCGGCGGACTTGAAAAGCGAGGAGCCGGCGACCAGCACGGTGGCTCCGGCCTCGACGCAGGTCTTCCCGGTGACGGAATTGACGCCTCCGTCCACGGATATCTCCATCCTCCTCCCCTTCCTCTTGGCCCATTCCGATATCCACGATATCTTCGGCACGCAGTCGGATATGAACGCCTGACCGCCGAATCCCGGATGGACGGTCATCACCAGCGCCAGGTCGGCCTTGTCGAGAAAGGGCTCGATCCGTGACGTCGGGGTCTCCGGATTCAAGGACACCCCGGCCTTCATCCCCCGCTCCCTGATCCTGTCCATGGCCTCCGCAGGATCCCCTTCAGCCTCGCAGTGGACTGTGACCATGTCGCATCCCGCGTCGGCGAACGCGTCGACGTACCTCTCGGGAGACTGGATCATCAGGTGCGCGTCGAACGTTATCCGTGAACGTCCGCGTATGGCCTTGATCACCGGCGGTCCGAAGGTGATGTTCGGGACGAACATGCCGTCCATGACGTCCAGATGGGCCCAGTCCGCGCCGGCCTTCTCGACGCGCACGAGTTCGTCGCCCAGCCTCGAGAAATCCGCCGAGAGCATTGAAGGGGAGACCTTGGTCATGCCGGTCCAATCGCATACTCACGATATATCATGTTTGCCGACGTCCGTTCGGCTGCTGGCACTCCATCACCATTATACGGTATGCCGACGATTCCGGAGGCATGGCATTGGCAAAGCACGACTCCCAAGCGGAGGTCTGCGGCATAGAAGGCTGCGACAAGCCCGCCGAGAGATCCTTCAACATCAAACAGGTATCCAGGTCCTCGCTGCCTCTCAAGGACCCGTCCGCACGCCAGATACACCTTTGCAAGGAGCACTACAAGGAGTTCAAGAAGGAGACCAAGACCGACAGGTCTCTGGACCAGGTCTACTGATCGGAGGCGCGGGAGATGGAGATCCTCTTCCTCGGGACCGGCGCCAGCGTCCCGTCGAGGGACCGGTCCACCTCCTGCATAGCCCTCCGCTACGGATCCGACGTCCTTCTCATGGATTGCGGCGAGGGGTCCCAGCGTCAGCTGATGATCTCCCCGTTCTCGTTCATGAAGATACGCGCGAGTCTCATCACCCACGCCCACGGCGACCACGTCCTGGGGCTCCCGGGGCTCCTCCAGACCATGGGCCTTCTCGGAAGGAAGGAGAGGCTGGATGTCTACGGCCCGGAGGGGGTGGACGAGTTCATCCGGTCCTCCACGGCTTCTACAGGAGGAGAGATACCTTACGAGCTGGAATTCCATGTCACGG
>JAFWTC010000072.1 GCA_017519045.1 Candidatus Methanomethylophilaceae archaeon | reverse complement strand
TGGCAGTACAAGAAGGACTTCTCCAGCAAGATATCCAACCCCATGATCGACCGCATGTACAAGACCGCCATGGATGCCGGCGCGATAGGCGGCAAGGTCTCCGGAGCCGGCGGCGGGGGGTTCATGTTCTTCATCTGCGACTACGACCGCAAGTATAATGTCGCCAAAGCCATTAGGACCGCCAACGAGGACGCCGTGGTGACCGACTTCATGTTCGAGCCGCGCGGCGTGACCTCTTGGAGGTACCCGAATGACCGATCCCATATCGAGCGAGCTCTCCGAATCAGCAGGCGTCATCTCCCGTATCGACCCTTCGAGCGTCCGCGCGGCCGCCGACGTCCTCATCGAGGCGTTCAGGAGGGGCAACCAGGCGATATTCATGGGCAACGGCGGTTCGTCCGCGGATGCGCAGCACATCGCCGCCGAGTTCTCGGGCAGGTACTTCATCGACCGCCCCGCCCTTCCAGGGGTATGCCTTTCCAACATAGCCCCCGTGACGGCCATCGGCAACGATTATTCCTACGATCTCGTGTTCAAGAGGCAGATCGAGGCATTCTGCCGTGAGGGCGACGTCGCCGTGTGCTATTCCACGTCCGGGAACTCCAAGAACGTGGTGCTGGCCGCCGAGGAGGCGAAGGCCCGCGGAGCCAAGGTCATCTCGTTCACAGGGGACTGCGGCAGGCTGAAGGAGGTCGCCGACGTGGCGGTCGTCATACCCACCAGGTCCACCCCGAGGGTCCAGGAGGGCTATCTTTGCGCATCCCACATCATGTGCGGCATCGTCGAGTCCGCCCTCTTCGGCAGCCGAGCCGTCTTCGTCGACCGCGACGACACCCTGGCCCCGAACGTCCCCTACTGCTCCGACCCGGCCCTTTTCGATCTGTACGGCGACGTCCCGGAAGGGATCGCCAGGCTGACCGCCGCGGGCTTCAAGGTTATAGTGGTCACCAATCAGTCCGGCCTCGGCCGCGGCTATTTCACGATGGGGACGCTGGATGCCATCCATTCGAAGATGGTCTCTCAGGCGGAGTCCGCCGGCGGGCGTATTGACGGCGTCTACTTCTGCCCGCACCGGCCGGACGAGGGGTGCGGATGCCGCAAGCCCCGTATAGGCATGGGCCTGAGGGCGGTACGTGACCATGGCGTGAACCCTTACAGGTCGTTCATGGTCGGGGACTCCGACGCCGACATGGAGTTCGGGCGCCGCCTCGGATGCTCCGTGTTCAGGGTCGGGGGAGGGGCGACGTTCACGGACGCCGTCGACTTCATCCTCGGGGCGCGGCGCCGACGTGTCCTCCTGCCGAGAGTTGGTTTCTGTCAGCTGATAAACGGTTTGCCGTCGGACGTCCGACGGCTTTGGATCAGTCAAGCCGCGACCAGGCGGAGCTTCCCGCCGGAGCCTTCGAAGGAGTGCCCGCGGAGGCTGTCGGCAGTCTTGGGGACCGGCTTCCCGTTCTGGCCGTAGAACGTCGTCTTCGAGAACGCGCCTGCGCCCACAATCTCCAGCGTGTCGCCGAAGGAGACCTGCCTCAGGCCGGAGCACTGGGAGAACGACCCTGGCCCGATCGCCTTCAGCGGCTGGAGGTCGAGGGACTTCAGGCTGCAGCAGTTGGAGAAGCAGCATTCCCCGAGGGTCTCCACATGGCTCATGGTCAGGGTCCTGAGGCTGCAGCAGTTGGAGAAGGCCCTGGACCCGACGGTCTTGACCATGCCGAGGTCGATTTCCGTCAAGTATGGATTGCCGTAGAAGGCCCCGGGGCATACGGTCGTCACGGACCAGTTGAAACCGAGATAGGGGGCTGATTCGGGGACAGTGAGCGTTCTCGAGGGCATTTCAAGCCCTATTACGCCGGCCGTCATCTCCCCTTGGTTGGAGAGTACCACGTATCTTATGCCGCTCAAGGAGAACATCGTGCCGACGGACGGGACGTAGGCCTCGAGGCAGGACTTGTTCCCTACAAACCTGTGGCCGGAGAGGTTCTCGGCGGTGGGCTCCAGCACGGATCCGCCGGCGGAGAAGGTGCACGAGCCGAACGCGTTCTCTCCCACCTGTTTCAGAGTGTTCGGGAATGTCACGTCGCTCAGCTTGGCGCACGAGCCGAACGCGCCCTCCGCGATGCCGGTCACCCCCTCGGTCAGTCTCAGGGCCCTTACGGCGGAGCCTTGGAACGCGTGGGCCTCGACGTCCACGCCGACGGTCAGCGACCTCGCGGGGAATCCCTCGAGCGCCCCGATCCCGACGGACTGGACGGCGTAGTCTATCCCCTGGTACCTGACCACGGGGGAGATCGTCGCCAAGCCCCCGACGCCGCGGGAGTATCCCGTGACCTTCACCGTCGGAGAGCCGCAGAATGACGTTATGGTGTACTCCAGTCCGTCGACGGTGAACGAGGCCTCTATGTCGGGGTCGAAGCCGGCGACGCCGAGGAGGGCGGCCGCATATGCGAAAGGCCAATAGGGGAGCATCGCAGGGCCGCATACCAGCGCCTTGTACTTGTCAACGACGTAGTCGATGCCCTGGTACCTGACCACGGGCGGCGTTTTCGCTGGGCTTCCGGCGACCTTCACCGTGGGAGCGATGAAAAAGGACGTTATGGTGTACTCCAGCCCGTCGACGGTGAACTAGGCCCCGATCTCGGGATCGAAGAACTCGGCGAACCTGGCCGTGAATGTGACCGGCGAGTCGATGGTCCCGGATTGTACCTCGTCGTCCCCGATGAACCATCCGACGAACTCGTAGCTGTGTTGGTCGTCGCCGTCGGAGGCTTTAGCGGTTATCTTCGAGCTGCCGATGGTCAGGATCCTCCCTTCCGCGGAATAATGGGTGCCTTCCGGCTGGTCCGCGATCCCGGCGGGATCCAGCGACCCGTATCCCTCTTTGTCTACCGTCAGCGTCACCGCGAAGCACTCGATGAACTTCGCGTAGAAGACCTTGTCCTCGCAGTCTTTGACGTCCACCTCCTTCACAGGGTCTCCCTCGAGCCCGATGTTGTCGTACCAGCCTTTGAATTCATGGCCTGGCTTGTCGACGTCCGTAGGCAGCACGACCGACGCGGATTTGACCGTATACGTCGTGGGGCTGAGGCCGGTCAGCTTCGTGGCGTCGTCCTTGTACGTGATGCTGTACTGTATGGTCTTCCATTCCGCGGTTATCGTATAGCTATTGAGATCCGTCACCTGGGTATCGTCGAACACCTCCTGGCCTGACCTGTCGAACCATCCCTCCAGATTGTAACCCGGCTCGTTGACGGAGGGCAGCTCCCCCACCATGCCGTCGTCCGGGACCTCTCTGGTCTCAACATCATTCCCCATCGATGTGAAGGTCAGGGTCACCACCCCGGGCTTATCGAACCTGGCGGTGAAGGTGACTGGGGACTCTATGGTCCCGGATCTTGCCTCGTCTTCGCCTATGAACCATCCGACGAACCCGTAGGTGTGTTCGTCGGCGGGCGTGGCGACGATGGTGGCGTCCCCGACGGTCAGAGCGCTCCCGCTGGCAGAGTACTGGGTCCCTTCGGGCTGGATGTCTATGCCGGCGGGATCCAGAGACCCGTATCCCTCCTTGGAGACCTCGAGAGCCACCGTGCAGTACTTGACGAACTTGGCGGTGAAGGTCTCCGTTGTGGTGATGGAGCCATCTATCGTCACTTTGACGCCTTTATTGTACCATCCGTCGAACTCGTAGACGCAGCCGTCGCTGCTTTTCGTCGGCTCAGGCGTTATCCGGGTAACCCCGATGACCAGCACATCCTTGTCTAGAGAATATTTGGTGCCGCATTCCTGGGAATCCACTGCCGCGGGCGTCAGCGAGCCGTAGCCGTCGTCCGAAACCGTCAGTGTGACTTCGTACCGATCCATGTTCCAATGGGGATACAGCGGGATGCTGGAGGTGAATATGTAGTCCTCTGTGACCCTGGCCCCGCCGTAGGGCGCCGTGTACCATCCGTTGAGCGTCGCGCCGTACTAAGTCGCCTCCGGAAGGTCGGACAGCTTGCCATCGTTACCCGTGTTCATGGATTCGGCCAAGGACGTGCCGCCGGTGTCCACGAAGCTTACGGTGCATACTTCCGGAGGCAATGCCTGCAGATAATTGTCCGTATTGCGTTTGTATATGTATCCGTGCAGGTCGGTCGCCTCGGTGCTCAGCTTCTTGCCGTTGATATCGCAGAATTGGAGGATTCCGAATGCGTCGTTTCCGAGGAATTCTACGCTGTAGGGGATCACGATCCGGTTCAATATGTTGCAGTTGAAGAATGCGTACTGTCCTATGTACGTCACGGTGTCCGGGATGGTGACCGTCTTCAGGGCTTCGCAGCCGGAGAAGGCGTATTTCCCTACACCCGTCACGCCTTCGCTGATCTCCACACTTACACTACTCTCAGAATCGTCAAGGTTTCTTCCCCACTTCTCGTCGCCGATGGAGTAGTCGTACATCTTCCCGGCGCCCTCGATGACCAGCCTGCTCTGGTCCGGATAAAAGGTCCAGTGCATGTCGTCGCCGCATTGCCCTGTGGTCGGGGGATCGGCATTGGAATCCGCGGATAATGCGAACGTCATAAGGGAAAGTGCAACTGTCAGAATCGCCATCGCGAACAACGCTTTAGAATGACCCAATGTGAATGCCCCCACTGTATCGGCAGATGCATGGCTGCCTCGACCTTCGTTCTGCTTACACGCGGATTTGGAACCGTTTCTCAACATATAAGTACGCGCGTAGGTTACACGGATGACAGGTGCGGCCATGTACGTCATCTCGCTTATCGTCAAGAACGAGTTCGGGGTCATGCAGAGGGTCATGGGGGAGTTCACACGCAACAAGATCAACGTCGAGACCATCGTCGTCGGCAAGTGCGAGCGCCCTGGCAAGTCCCGCATAGTGCTCTCGGTCGTCGACAAGGCCGTCGCGGAGGTCGCCCTCGGAAGGCTCCAGAGGCTTCAGGACGTGTACGAGACCGAGCTCGTCCCGGAGTCGGGGCAGTCCGCCTACGCCCTCCTTTCGACCTCTAGCGGGAACGTGGGCGTCGTCGGCGGCTCCGACCAGGTGGAGGAGCTAATAGAGCGCAGCAAGCCCGAGAGGTACGTCAAGGCGCTCAACGCCCTTTAAGGTCAATACCGAGGTAATCCAAATGGATAGGACAGAGAAGATTTGGCTCAATGGAAAGCTGGTCAACTGGGAGGACGCCAAGGTCCACGTCCTGGCGCACGCGCTGAACTACGGGACCGGGGTGTTCGAGGGTATCAGGGTCTACCAGACCCCCAAGGGCCCCGCCGTCTTCAGGCTCAAGGACCACGTCAGGAGGCTGGTCGACGGATGCAAGATGATGGGCTTCAAGCTCGAGTTCGACGGCAAGGAGTACACCGAGAAGGATGTTTTCGAGGCCATCAAGGACACCGTCAGGGCCAACGGGACCGCCGTGGACTACGTCAAGCCCTGCATTTTCCTCAGCGGAGAGGAGGTCGGACTGAACCCCGTCAACGTCCCCGTGTCGTTCGCCATCACCTGCGTCCACATGGGGGCGTATCTCGGCAAGGGCGCCGACGCCGGCGCGAAGCTCATCACGTCCTCCTGGCAGAGGCCCGACAACCTGTGCGGACCCGCCGGCGCGAAGGTCAACGGCGCCTACGTCGCATCCACCCTCGCCAAGAGGGAGGCCGTCAGCCAGGGAGCCAATGAGGCCGTCATGCTCAACTCCGTCGGACATGTCGCCGAGTGCACCGGGGAGAACATATTCATCTACCGCCACGGGAAGATCATGACCCCCCAGACCGCGGAGGCCATCCTCGAGGGAATCACCAGGAACTCCGTCATACAGGTCGCCAGGGACATGGGATACACCGTGGAGGAGACCCAGATCTCCAGGTTCCAGCTCGTCTCCGCGGACGAGGTCTGGATGACCGGCACCGCAGCCGAGATCGCCCCCGTGACCAGCGTCGACGGCAGGCCCATCGGCGACGGGAAGATCGGAAAGGTCTCCCAGGCCATCCATGCCAGGTTCCACGACGTCGTCACCGGGAAGGTCCCCGAGTACGACGCCTGGCTCGACTACGTCAACTGATAATGAAGTGGCCCTGTCCGAGCGGGGCCGCCTCTTCTTTTTTGTTCAGGATCTCAAGGGTTTTCGTTCTCGAGCAGATAGATGACCGCTGCGGCGGAGCGCTTGGCGGCCTTCTTGACGAACTCGCCGTAGTCCTCGTGGGCGGACCCGTCCGCCTTGTCCGAGATAGCCCTGATTATGACGAAAGGCACCTCGTTCAGATAGCAGGATTGAGCTATCGCAGCGCCCTCCATCTCGCAGCATAGCCCGCCGAACGACGCGGTGATGACGTCCTTCTGGTCGGAGGACGATATGAACTGGTCCCCCGAGCACACCCTCCCCTCATGCACCTTCACGTCGGGGGCGGTCTTGCTTATCGCATCCACGGCCTTTTCCCTGAGCTCGGAATCAGCATCGAAGGCGTATCTCCCGGTGTAGGGTATCTCCCCTTTGACGAAGCCGATCGGGCTCACGTCGAAGTCATGCTGGACCGCGTCCACGGAGACCACGAAGTCCTCGATGTCCAGCTTGTTGTCCAGGGAGCCTGCGACGCCCGTGTTGATGACGGCCCTCGCGTTGAATTCGGATATCAGGAGCTGGGCGCACGTTCCCGCGTTGACCTTTCCCATGCCGCTTTGGACTATCGCCACGTCGCATCCTCCGAGGGTCCCTACGAAGAACTCCATTCCGGCTATGGTCTTCTTGCACTCCAGATGCATGACGTCCTTCAGCGCGGACACCTCGTCGTCCATGGCGCCGATGATGCCTATCCTCTCAGGCTCTTTCTCTTCCGCCGGATTCTCGACGAAGTACACGCAGGCGGCGGTCGCGATGACGGCTACCGCCACGACCGCGACTATGCTGTACGCGTTCATGCGGCTCGTAACATCCGTATCGATTTAATGATAGTCCGGAGCGAGACGGCTTCTGCATCCTCAGGGCTTTTGTTTTTCAGGTCGGGGGAACGGTTGGCCGATATGATAATGAGGCGTTTTTCCGGATGTACTAACATTCTGCCCGATTGATGTCGATTATTATTAACTAATAAGTAATCTTTTAATAACTTCTACGGGAAACGGCAACCATGGAATCGTATCTGATATTCGTCGCATATGCCATCGTGCTGCTGGCATGCTCCATGGCCGGAGCCTTCCTTCCAAGGATCGGCAGCCTGGGCGAGAAGCATGCCCACGTCCTGGTGGCGCTCAGCTCGGGAATATTCCTGGGGCTCCTGTTCCTGATGCTCCTGCCGGAGGCGGTGGAGGAGTGCGAACATGGGGATTTCGGCATCCATAACGCCATGTATGCCTTGCTCGGAGGGTTCGCGCTCATCCTGGCCGTGGATTTCTTCATCAAGGGCGACTGCGCCGAGGGGCACTCCCACAAGGTGGCCTCGTTCTCGTCCCTTGCGGGGCTGTCCGTGCACGCGGTATGCGACGGCATGGCACTGGCCGCCACCTTCCTCGCAGGGGAGGAGGTCGGCCTTGTGGCGACCATCGGCATGTGCATACACAAGTTCGTGGTGTTGTTCTCGCTGTCGTCAAGCATGCTTCTGGCTGATGAGAGCGGCAGGACCGTCCTCAAGAGGCTGTTCGGGTTCTCCCTGATAACCCCCTTGGCCGGAATAGTCTTCATGCTGTTCTTCAACGGAATCGACGTCGACCAGTATTCCGGATTGCCTCTGGCTTTCGCCGCAGGGACCTTCATGTACGTCGCCATAGCCCATATGCTTCCGGACGCCCTCCATGACGGGAGGGACTGGAAGACGGTGGCGGCCATCGTCGTCGGAATACTGCTGATGCTGGCCGTATCCCTGGTCTTCCCGCACGTGCATCATTGAGGCCGTCGAAGGGGAACGGCTCCGGACGTCACGCAGGGCTCCTTCCCGTGGAAGGAGATCCCGTAGAGAAGGACCGTCCCCTCCATCCCGTGCGCATATTCTTTAGACATAATCTGTTCCAAGGCCTCGCGGGAGTCCCTTTCCTAGGAATTCCCGGAGGCCGACCTCTTCAGCTCGATTATCACGTTCGGTCCCGCGTTTGCCCTCTTTCTTCTGAGGATGATATCGGCGAATCCCTTGCCGGACTCAATACGGTCGGCAGAAACCTCGTATCCTCCGCAGAATCCCATCAGCATGCCGGTGAGGAACGCCTGATACGAGTGCTCCCTGTCCAGAACCTTGGCGCTCAGGGCGCTCTTGAACAGGTCGGACATGAGACTTCCGATGCCGTCGGCATCCCCGGATCTCAGGGCTCTGGCAAGGCTCAGTATCTTCCTGGGGATCTCGCTGTCCCCGCCCACGGTCATAAGTCTCATGAATGCCTCGAACACCTCCCTGTTGGGAATGCGGACCAGGTGGCCCCCCTCCCCCTTCTTGGCGGTCAGGTATCCTGCCATGGCAAGGACCGTGAGCTTTTTGTCCAGGTCCCCGTCCAGATCCGCGTACACGATCCTTGAATCCATCGTGGAATGGACTTCCTCTCCCGAGCCGAGGCGTCTCAGGGCGGCGTTTAGGCGATCATCGGCGTTCCTCATCATCTCTCTGATGGGGCCGCTGCCGCCGGATCCGATCCAATAAGGTTCCGGAACGAAGTTGTATGCCACGTAGTTCAGGACGCTCCACGGGTTGTAGATCCTGCTGTCGCCGAACGTGTAGCCGTCGTACCATTCCTTGCATTCCGGGAATCTGTCCGAGCGACCGTAAAACGACAGCATTTCCATGACTTCATCTTCCGTGAAACCGAAGTATTCTCCGAAGCTTTCAGACAGGATGTTGTCCACGTACAGGTTGTTGAGGCCTGAGAAAAGGCTCTCCTTCGCGATTTGCACGACGCCGGTGACCACCCCGAATTCCAGGCTGTCGTTTCCTTTCAGGGTGGACGTCATCAATCCTCTCATGAATAACAGTATCTCGTCCTGCGTCGGCTTCCCGTAGGAGCTCTGCGTGGGGCTGTCGTACTCGTCTATGATGACGATCGTCTTCTTTCCGAAATGCAGGTTCAGGAGCATCGACAACGTCCTGATGCACCCCATGAGAGTCGTCATGTTTGCGGTCTTGTTGCCGATCTCGTCGAATATTCCAAGTAGGGAAGGGCTCAGGGCCGTCTTGCGGAGGTATTCGAATTTGCTGAAGAGCCAAAGCATCTCCATCTTGAAGGATCCTATGAAGTTCTCGAAGCTGTCCGTCATCAGATTCTTCAGGCTCACGCTGATCACGGGGTATTTGTTCATCATAGCGAGGCAATCAGGGTCGTCCATGACCTTCAGGCCCTCGAACCAGCTGTTGCCTTCGTAATCCACGTTGAAGAACGCATCCAGCATGCTCATGTTGAGGGATTTGCCGAATCTGCGCGGCCTGGTGAACAGGAAGACGTCTATGTCGGACCTGTGCACGATCTCCCGTATCAGTCCAGTTTTGTCAACGTAGTAGCTGTCCCTGTCGCGGAGCTTCCTGAAGTTGTCGTTCCCCACGGGGGGTCCTCTCATGCCGTCGTCATCGTCGCCTACGGTAATACCGTTTTCCGAGTCCATGCGGGCCCTTCGTGAAAAAGGAACGTCAACCTTCGGCGTGCGCGCACGTTCTTCGGAGGTCCGGCTCCGGGTCGCGGCCTTCCGCGACAGCCTTCAGGATCCCCTCGTACTTGCCTATGAACTTCTCGTAGGAGTAGAATTTCGCCTGTTCCAAGGCCAGCTCCCCCATCCTCTCGCGCAGGACGTCGTCATTGAGAAGCCTGTTGACGGCTTCCGCCAGCGCGGCGGAGTCCCTGGGGGCCACGGTTATGCCGCCCATTCCGACGGTGTCCGGAAGGCCGTTCACGTCGGTGCACACTATCGGGCGCCGGCGGGACATGAGCTCTATGGCCGCCAGCCCGAAGGATTCGAATAGCGACGGCATGACGAAGAGCTTGCATCCGTCCATCAGGCGGTTCTTCTCGTCCTCCTCCACGAACCCGCGCATCTCGACCTTGTCCTTGAGGCCCATCCGCGATATCTGTCTCTCCAGGCGTTTGTATTCGGGGCCCTTCCCGCAGATTATCAGCCTGCAGTCGACGTTCTTCATGGCGTCCACCATGTATCTCAGGCCCTTCGTCTTCACCAGGCGGCCCAGAGACAGTATGTAGTCCCCTTCCGGGCTGTCGTTGGCGGGAGGGTCCTCGGAGAGGCAGCACGGCACGAACGACGTCATCTCCTCGGGGAAGCCCATCTGGATCGTCGCCTTCTGCACGTATCTGCTGACGCAGGCTATGTGGGAGAACGACGGCAGCACCTTCTTGATGAAGCGGGAGTCGTTGAAGGCGGAGAGCCTCGCCTGGACTCCCACGCCCTCATTCCACATGTTGTGGCAGGTGAACATCTTGGGTCCGTCGTACCTGGCCAGGTCCTTGTTCCACGAGGGCGCCCAGCGGTAGTTGTAGTTGACCACGTCCGCGTCCAGACCTTCCAAGGCCTCCAGGACGCCCTTGGACGTCACGTACGGGGGGTTGTAGACGTTGTAGAACTTTGACGGCACCCTCACGATCCTGTATCCCGACTTGTCTTTCTCTTCTTCCGCGGTGCCGGGAAGCCTCGCCGTCAAGATGGTGACGTCGTGGCCTCTTGCCGCCAGGCGCTTCGCGTAGTCGTCCATCCTGCGCTCTATGCCTCCCCTGTAAGGGAAGAAATAAGGGTTCACGTCGACGAACCTCATGTATCCAGCCCCGTCTTCTTCTTGCGGATGTAGGATGCGGCCAGGCTGATCCCTATCACCGCTATCACGAACGCCAGCGTCACCTTCAGGGCGGCGTCGCTGCTGAAGTAGGCGTAGAAGAAGCTGCTCGCCATTATGATGACGCCGTATTTCAGGACGCATCCTATGACTATGTAGAGCGCGCACTTCCTGGGGTTCCATGAGTCCACCAGGGCTATGAACGCCCCTGCGAACGGTATCATGGGCGCTATCCTGTTCAGCAGCATCACCCTCTCGTCGCTCACGAGCAGGAAATTCACGTACCTGTCCACGATCCTGGTCAGCTTCTTCGGTATGCGGACGTGCTTCGCCACGTAATAGAGGGAGAACACCCCCGTCAGCTCCGCCGCCACGGCGGTCAGGACCAGGAGCACCCCGAACACCGGAGTGGGGTTGTAGTCGTATCCGAGGATGAAGAATATCTCCGGCAGCGCGGGGAACACTATAGCGTCGATCAGGAAGATCAGGAACACGCATAGGAGCACGCCGGCGTCGCCGTAGTCTCCGAGATATGAGTAGATGAACTCGGATATGTTCATTTCCCGACCTCCGATATGAGTTCCTGATACAGCGCCAAGAGCCTGTCGGCGGATTTGGACTCGGCGTTCTCCAGCGCGGTATCGAGGGAGTTCCTCCTGACCTCGTCCGACGCGTCCAGGCATCTCCTTATGGCGTCGGCGCAGTCCTCCTCGCCCTGGAAGAGGAATCCGTTGACGCCGTCCTCTATGATGTCGTGGAACGCCCTCGCGTCGCAGCAGGCCACCGGGAGCCCGCAGGCCATCGCCTCCAGGACGGAGAGCCCCTGGGTCTCGAACCTGGACGCGGACACCAGCATGTCCGAGGCGGCGTAGGCCTCCGACACCAGCGAATTTTCGATGTATCCCGTGAAGACGACCTTGTCCTCCATTCCCAATTCCGAAGCCAGCTTCCTGAGGCCGGGCCCGGCGGGGCCGTCTCCCACGACGAGGAGGGTGGCGTCGACGTCCTTCATGGACCTTATCACGGCGTCCATGTTCTTCTCGAACGAGAGCCTGCCCACCGATGCCACCACCTTTCCCTCGAGGCCGTATCTCTTGCGGAACGCGGTGCCGTCGATCCCGGGGTGGAACCTCTCGACGTCGGTGCCGGTGGGGATGCACTCGATCCTCTTCGGCGACGTGAGGGACAGCAGCTCCTTCCCTATGCTGGGGCTCGGGACTATGACCGCATCCATCCTCTTCAGGACCCCGCGCATGTACTTCCAGGCCCACTTCTCAGCCGTCTTCACGTCCATCTTCAGCGGCAGGTAGTATTCCATGACGTCTCCGACCATCGTGTGGAACGTCAGGACGGCGGGGACCTTCAGCTGCTTCCTGTAGAGCAGCCCCCTGAGGGCCATGACAGCTACCCCGTGGACGTGGATCACGTCTACCCCCAGCTTCTCAAGTTTTCTGAGGGCCGTGGAGGGGAATATCGGCACGAAGTAGCCCTCGTACGATCTGAACTTCACGGATTTGACGTAGATGACGCCGTCGATCCTATGCTCCTTTCCGGGGTCGGGAGCGACGACGAAGACCTGGTGGCCCTTCTTCTCCAACGCCTTCTTGGTGATGTCGATGGACGTCACCACCCCGTCCTTGGTCGGGTGGTAGCTGTCCGTCACCATCGCTATCCGCATGCTCCTCCGTAGAGCGTCATCATTTAATTGGTTGTCTTGCCGGCTTCGCGGCATGCTCACAGCGGGCCATCGTATTCGGAATAGGCCTTCTTCAGAATGTCGACGAATCTGAGCACGGGCGGCCTGTCCTCCTTCTCCCTGAGGCACACCCCGCAGTCGAATCTTTCAGGACAGTCGAAAGGAACCCATCTGTACCCGGGGTCGTCCCCTCTGAGGAATCCCGGCGACAGGCACACCCCGCTGCCTACGGCGACGTTGATCAGGGTGGTGTCGTGGTCGTGGCTGTTGTAGTAGCCGACGTCCGCATCGGCGATGACCCTGTCCTGGACCGCCACGAGCTGCGGGGGCGAGCCGCCTCCGACCATCAGCGTCCTTCCGGAAAGGTCCGTCTCCGAGACGGAGGGCCTGGATGCCAAGGGGTCGTCGTCCCTGACTATCAGATATATGCCGCTGTAGTACAGGTGCTCCTCCCTCACCCCTGGGGTTCCGGACATGTTCCCCATCTCGGTGAACTCGAGGTCGGTGTCCCCCGCCATGAATCTGCCGAAATCGTCGTACGGGTGGAACACGGGGGTGACCAGGACCTCGGGGCGCTCCTCCGACAGCTCTCTGATGGCCTCTGGAAGAAGGCGCAGGGCGGACCTGGCCGGCAGACCTATCCTGATGCTCTCCCTGAACCTGCCCCCGATGTTCTGGCATTGCTCTATAGCCTTCCTCATCTCCGTGCGAATCGCGGACAGATGGATGCAGAACTGCTCTCCAGCAGGGGTTATCGTCAGGTTCCTCCCGGTCCGATGGAACATCTCGAATCCCACTTCGGCCTCGATTCTTCTTAGCTGATACGACAGCGTGGGCTGGGACACCTTCAGCGTGGTGGCCGCCCGGTTCAGGCTCATGGTCTTCCTGATCTCCAGCAGGTAGTCGATCTGTTTGAAGTCCATATGCTCACTTGATATATTCGATTTAAGATTTAAATTATTAATAGATGGTTTATATAAAAATCTTTAATAAATTCCGACGGATGGCATCGTCAGTGATCCTAATGTCGAAGAATCTGGTCGTATACTACTCGCGCAAGGGGGAGAACTATTTCGGCGGAAGTATCCGCTCCGTTTCCAAGGGCAACACGGAATACGTGGCCGAATACATCGCGGAGGCCGTCGGGGCGGACATCTTCGAGATCGAGACCGTCTCCGAGTATCCCGAGGACTACATGCGTTGCACCGAGGCGGCCAAGGCCGAGCTGAGGGACGGCGCCAGGCCCGAACTCAAGAGGACATTGGACTCGATCGACGGCTATGATAACGTCTTCATCTGCGGCCCGTGCTGGTGGGGTACCTATCCGATGGCTGTCTTCACTTTCGTGGAAGGCTTGGACTGGAGCGGAAAGAAGGTGTTCGCGGTGATGACCCACGAGGGCAGCGGGCTGGGATCCTCCGAGCGCGATCTCAGGAAGGCCTGCAAAGGGGCGGAGATCGCCGGCTCCATGGCGATATCCGGCAGCCAGGCGCAGTCCTCCAGGAAGAAGGCTTCCGACTGGGCCAAGGGATGCCTGGAGTGAAGCATGGATCCGACCGATGAGGGACCATTCGAGGCGATATGATGGAATGCGAAGAGACGAGGGTAGACGTGAGGAAGACGACCGGGGAGGAGATGGAGGCTATGGTCCGCAGGACCCAGCTGATCTTCAAGATCAACCACACCATGCCGTTCACCCCGGAATACGATTCATTGGTGTCCGAGCTGTTCGGAGACAGGATCGGGGAGGGGTCGAGGATAACCGCCCCGTTCAACCTGGTCGCATCGGAGCATCTGAGGATCGGGCGCGACGTGTACATCGGCGGAAACATGCTGGGGATGTGCCGCGGAGGCATCGACATAGAGGACGGCGTGATGATCGCGGTCAACGTGTCGCTGCTGTCCAACAACCACGACCTTTACGACAGGGAGATTCTTACCTGCAAGCCCGTCAGGATATGCAAGGGCGCCTGGATAGGGGCGGGCGCATCGATATTGCCGGGGGTCAGGGTCGGAAGATACGCCGTCGTCGGCGCCGGATCGGTAGTGACGAAGGACGTGGAGGACTACCAGGTGGTGGTCGGGAACCCCGCCAGGCCGGTGAAGACCTTGGATGGGACGAGGTTCGGGGACTGAGCAGGGCATATCGAGGGCAACGGTTTTAGAACCCTCCCCCATTCGGAGTCCATGGACGTCTGGAAGGCGGTGCGCGCAATATCCGCGGTGCTCGCGGTCATTCTTGCAGCCGTGGCCGTCTCCAGGGGGGAGTATTTCTGGATCGCGGTCACCGCATTGGCCCTGATCGCCCTCTCCTATCCGGAGGTCTCCCGTTCCGGCCTGCGCGTTCGCGTCGGGATACTGGCCTTCACGATATTCCCCTCCGTGTTCCAGATGGCCGCCATGTGCGTCCGCTTCACCGCGGAGGTCTCCGGCGTGTCGGTGTACGAGCACGTCTCCGCGTTCGCCATGACCTTTCAGGTCTTCATGTCCGCGTTCATAATCGTTGCCACCGTACGCGCGACGGGGAAGGCCAGGCTCACCCGCGGATGGATGGCGGTGCTCTCGATGGCGTCCGCCGTCAGCATGTCCGCCATGTTCATGTTCTACGAGTACGTGTGGCTGTACTTCTCCGGCTATCCGCTGACCAACGACGACATGGTCGATCCGGGGGACGACATCATGGTCAACGGCATGCTGATGTCCTTCCCGATGATGGCCATCGTTTGCGGATCCGTGATGGCCTACGTGGCGTACAAGATCCTCAAGCTGAGGCCGATAGAGGAGATCACGGAGGCGGTCCCATGAGGAGGCTGACCTATGACGAGATCGCATGCCTCTTCATGGCCGCCCTGATCCTGGTTCTGTGCGTCCATTCGTACGTCAGCGGGATCTGCTACAAGTACGAGCTCAACAACGGGCTATTCTGCGCGGCGTTCTGCACCGTGCCCGTGATCATGAAGAGGTCCGGCGCCCTGGTCCTTCCGGGTCCGTTCGTCATCCTAATCCTGGCGGCGATCGCGTTCCACGCCTTCGGGGTGCTCTACTTCTCCTACGACGAGCTGTATTACTACGACAACCTGACGCACACCCTCTCCTCCGTCACGGTCTCGGCCTGCGTGTACCTGACCCTGGTGTGCTACCAGGTGTACAACCGCTCCTTCCTCCTGTCGCCGGCCATGATGTCCTTGGCGTCCGCGATGTTCATGATGACATTCAGCGTCGGGTGGGAGCTGTTCGAGTACGTGGTGGACGTCTCCACCGGAACGAACATGCAGTTCAGCCCCACGGACACCCTCAGGGACATGCTCTGCAACACCATAGCCGCCTCCGCCGCCTCCGCAGGCATGCACTATTACGTGAGGAGGCGCGGGGCTGAGGACATCGTGGAGTCGCTCCGCATACACCCCCTGCTCCGCAGGTTCGTCGCCTGGGGCTCCGACGGCAAACGATCGCCGATTCGACTTTATTAAATAGTATTAACCGTTAGAGCGGCCCGCTCTTATGGAGCCGATGAATGATGACGGCGCACCCACAGCGCCGGAAAGAGGTAATTGAAATGTCCGTATTCGTTAAGTTTGAGACACCCAAGGAGCTTTCCGACAAAGCCTACACCCTCGCCGAGGCTGCCAAGGAGAGCGGAAAGGTCAAGAAGGGAACCAACGAGGTCACCAAGGTCGTCGAGCGCGGAGCCGCCGCCATGGTCATCATGGCCGCCGACGTCGAGCCCCCCGAGATCCTCGCCCACATCCCCGCTCTCTGCGACGAGAGGAACGTCCCCTTCGTCTACGTCCCCAGCAAGGCTGAGCTCGGAAAGGCGATCGGACTCAACAAGCCCGCTGCGTCCGTCGCCATCGTCGACGTCGGCAAGGGCAAGGTCATCTGCGACGAGATCGCCCAGGCAGTCAAGACTCTCAGGAACTGAGGTGAACTGAATGGTCGACACTGACAGCATACCTTCCGAGGTCGTCGAGATCATCGGCAGGACCGGCATGACCGGAGAGGCGACGCAGGTCAAAGTGCGCGTCCTCGACGGCCGCGACAAAGGAAGGATCATCACCAGGAACATCATGGGCCCCGTCAGAATGGGGGACATCCTCATGCTCAGAGAGACGTCCAGAGAGGCCCGCAAGCTCGGAATGAGGTGATTTGAATGGTAGACACTTCCAGAGTCTGCTCCTTCTGCGGAGCCCCCATCGAGCCCGGCACCGGCAAGATGTTCGTCAAGAAGGACGGCACCGTCCTGCTCTTCGACACCAGCAAGTGCTACAAGAACATGATCCAGCTCAAGAGGGTCGCCAGGACCACCGAGTGGACCAAGAAGGCCGCCGAGGAGAAGGCAGCCAGGCTCAAGGCCGCTGAGAAGAGGGAGTGAGTCCCATGGCCATGGAGCAGACCTACCTCATGGTCAAGCCCGACGGAGTCCAGCGCGGACTCTGCGGCGAGATCCTCTCCCGCTTCGAGAAGAAGGGCCTCAAGATCGTCGCCGTCAAGCTCATGACGATCTCCAAGGAGACCGCCGAGAAGCACTACGGCGAGCACAAGGGCAAGCCTTTCTTCCCCTCCCTGATCAACTACATCACCTCCGGGCCCGTCTTCGCGATGGTCCTCGAGGGAGAGGACGCCGTCGCCGTCTGCAGGAACCTCATGGGGAAGACCAAGCCCAGCGAGTCCGCCCCCGGAACCATCCGTGGCGACTACGCCATGGTCACCGGATGCAACATCATCCACGGCTCCGACTCCACCGATTCCGCCAAGAGGGAGATCTCCATCTTCTTCAAGCCCGAGGAGCTCGTCTCCTACGACAGGACCGTCGACAAGTGGATCTACGAGTGATTCAAACGCGGTCCCTCGGCCCAGGCCGGGGGATCCTATTTTTTTTCCGTTTTCAAACCGTCCCGCTTCCGATCCGCCTATGCATGGTTCATATCCCCGGTCGTTCTACGGAGAGTCATGTTGGAGGCAAGGATCTACGTAGGTCTTCGCGACAGGGACAGCCATGAGCAGATCTTCGAGACGGACAGGTACAAGGCCGTTCTGAAGGATATATGCAAGGGCTACGCCACGCCTTTCTCCGTGCAGGTCATAGAGGGCGGATACTTCCACGACGACGGCGCCTGGGTGGACGAGAACACTTTGCTGATCACGTTGATAGGCGCCCCCAGGAAGACGGTGTACGACATCGCCAGCGACGTATGCACCATTTTCCACCAGGAGTCGGTCATGATAACCTGCAACAAGGTCGTCCATTTCGACGTCCGCGACCGCCGGAACGCCGATCGAGCGCGACCGTCAGGCGTCTGCACTCTGTCTTGTGTTGGATAGGTCGTTCTCGTCCGTCAAAAAATACTATCAATCATGAACACTTAACCTAAGTATCCAGGTGATTCTCCATGTCCATAAGGCAACCCGTCGTCAGCGTCCTCGGCCATGTCGACCATGGCAAGACAAAGCTCCTAGACCGCATCAGAGGCACTTCGGTGCAGGCTAGGGAGGCGGGGGCCATCACCCAGCACATAGGCGCCACCGAGGTTCCCATTGACCACATCTACAAGGTGTGCTCCAAACTCATCGGGAAAAAGAAATTCGACGTTCCCGGACTGCTTTTCATAGACACCCCTGGACATCATTCGTTCGTGACCCTCCGCGCGAGGGGCGGATCGCTGGCGGACCTGGCCGTGCTCGTGATCGACATCAAGGAGGGCCTCATGCCCCAGACCATAGAGTCCATTCGCATCCTGAGGCAGCACAAGACCCCGTTCGTCATCGCGCTGAACAAGGTGGACACCATCCAGGGATGGACCTGCGAGGACGGGCGCCCGTTCATAATTTCGGAGAAGCTGCAGCAGGAGCACACGCTGGAGGCGTTCAACGAGAGGATGTACAACGTCATAGCGCAGCTCTCCAACGAGGGCGTCCCCGCCGACAGGTACGACAGGATCGACGATTTCACCAAGGCGGTCGCCCTGGTCCCGATAAGCGCCAAGGAGGGCGAGGGTATCCCCGACCTTCTGCTGGTCCTGATCGGGCTGGCCCAGCGCTTCCTCGAGACCCAGCTGGAGAAAGGGGAGGGTCCTGGAAAGGGCACCATCCTGGAGATCAAGGAGGAGCGCGGGCTCGGGAAGACCCTGGACATGATCCTGTATTCTGGAACCCTGAAGAAGGGGGACACCGTCGCGATAGGGACCAGGGGAGACCCCCTAGTGACCAAGATCAGGGCCATCCTGAAGCCGAAGCCGCTGGACGAGATCAGGGACCCGCGCGACAGGTTCGACTCGGTCAAGGAGCTCCATGCAGCCGCGGGGGTGAAGATATCCTGCCAGAGCTGCGACGGCGTCATCGCCGGTGCGCCCATCGTAGTGGTCAAGAACGCCAACGACCCCGCGGTGAACGCCATTCGCGAGGAGCTCAGCATCAAGATCCAGACGCAGGAGAAGGGGATCACGATCAAAGCGGACGCCATCGGGTCCCTTGAGGCCTTGGCATACGAGGCGAACGAGAAGGAGATCCCCATAAGGAAGTACGGGGTCGGGGAGATCACCCGCAGGGACATCGTGGAGACCGCCTACGGCGACAAGAAGAACAGCGTCATCCTCGGGTTCAACGTGTCCCTGTCGAAGGACGCGGAGGCCGAGCTGGCCAACCACGAGGACATGAAGGTGTTCACCAACCAGATCATCTACCAGCTCATCGACGACTACACCGACTGGGTGGATGACAGCAAGAAGAGGACGGAGACCGACAAGAGGTCCGAGTTCTCGTTCCCGGCCAAGTTCAAGATCCTTCCCAACTGCGTGTTCCGCGCCAGCAAGCCCGCCATCGTGGGCGTCAGGGTCCTGGCCGGAAGGATAAGGCCCGGGGAGGCCCTGATAAGCTCCACCGGCGCCCCCGTGGGGAAAATCAAGAGCATACACACCGGGGAGGACGCGCTCAAGGAGGCCAACCAGGGCGAGGAGATCGCCGTGGCCATAGAAGGGGTAACGGTCGGGAGGCAGATCAACGAGGAGGACGTGATCTACGTGGACCTGATCGAATCCGCGTTCAAGCAGTTCCCCGGGATAGACCTCAACGACGACGAGAAGGCGGCCCTGGAGGAGACCGTCGCCCTCAAGAGGAAGGAGGAGCCCTTCTGGGGAATGTGATTCCGACAGGACGATCGGGAGGAACCGGCTTCAGAAGGACAATCGTCTCTTCTCGCCGGGATACATGGCGTAGTAGTCGATCCCCTTGATCCTGCTGTAGAACCTCGCCATGAGCTTCCCGAATCCCCACATCTGATGGAACGACGACACGACTACTTCGTCCCTGAGGTGGCTCTCGCCTTCGTCGCGCTTCTCGAACTCGTACTCGACCTCGCCGATCCTCAGCCTGCGGTCGCTGTGCTTCAGGAGGTCCGCGAGAACCTTCCATCCGATCAGCTCCATGTCGTCCCATTCCTTCTCGATGATCGGCCCGAACACGTCCGTGCGTCCGCCCATGAGGCCGCTCATCAGATCCCTGACGGTCTGCTTCCCGTGGATCCTGAGCTCCATGGCGTACCAGATGTTGAAAATCCACGACCCCAGGCCGCGCTTGAGGCCCATGATCATGCGGTTGGTCCTGGTTCCGACCACGAGGTCGTCCCCCGCCTCCAGCTTCTCGTAGATGGGCCCGAGGGTCGACAACGGGTGCTGGAAGTCGCAGTCCATGTTGATGAAGTAGTCGGTGCCGCATATCCGGATGCCTTGCATCACCGATGCGGCCAGGCCCCTCTCCTCAGGCTTCCTGACGAATATCCTCACGGACGGGTCCCCCATGGCCTCCACGAGCTCCCTGCTGCGGTCGGTCGAGTTGTCGTCCATGAACAGGACGCGGAATTCCGGGTACGCCGCGCGAAGGGCCTCGGCCATCCTGACGATATTGTCCTCCTCGTTGTAGGTGGGTATGATTATCGTGCAGGTGCCGGCCATGGTTGTCCTCGGGTGCGGTTAAAGATACGTTGTATAAATGGGATGGCTTCGCAGGCCCCTCGATAATCACGCCTTCTACCCAATATTTATTAACGACCTGCCGTTAACGCAGACCGAGGTGTTCAAATGGTTGAATACAAAGTCGTCGTGAACGATGTCAAGACCGGAAAGTCTTACAACGTCACAGTCACTGGAAACCACGCGGCATCCCTGACTCGCATGAGCCTCGGAGATGTCATAGACGGTGTTTTCCTGGGGCTCCCCGGGTACAAGCTCAAGATCACCGGCGGTTCCGACAAGAACGGAACCCCCATGAGGAAGGACCTCCCTGGAAACAAGAGGGTCAGGCTCCTCCTCGCTGACAGCCGCGGCTTCCACGAGAGGTACCCCGGCGAGAGGAAGAGGACCACCATCCACGGTCGCGTCATCTCCGAGAGCATCTCCCAGATCAACATGGCCGTGGCGGAGTACGGACCCAAGTCCATCGAGGAGTGCCTCAACCCCGAGGCCCCTGCGGAGAGCTGATGAAAGTACCTCAGCAGCCCGAGATCAACATCGGGATGATCGGCCACGTCGACCACGGGAAGACCACCCTCACCAAGGCCCTTTCCGGCGAGTGGACCGACCGTCATTCCGAGGAGTTGAAGAGAGGCATCTCTATCCGTCTCGGGTATGCGGACGTGGCGTTCTACAAGTGCCCCGAATGCCAGGGGCCCGCCGCATACGGCACGAGCAAGAAGTGCAAGAACTGCGGCGCGGAGGCCGAGTTCCTCAGGGCCGTCTCCTTCGTGGACGCGCCCGGGCACGAGACCCTTATGGCCACGATGCTGTCCGGAGCCGCCCTCATGGACGGCGCGCTCCTCCTCGTCGCAGCCAACGAGAAGTGCCCCCAGCCCCAGACCAAGGAGCACCTGATGGCGCTCTCGATCATCGGGATAGAGAACATAATCATCGTCCAGAACAAAATCGACATCGTCAGCAGGGAGCAGGCGGTGGAGAACTACAAGCAGATCAAGGAGTTCGTCAAAGGCACCATCGCCGAGAACGCCCCGATCATACCCATCTCCGCCAACCGCGGCGTCAACATCGACATGCTCGTGAAGGCCATCGAGGACCACATAGTCTCCAAGGTGAAGAGGGACCCGGACGCGCCCGCGCTCATGCACGTGGCCCGCTCGTTCGACATCAACTCTCCTGGAACCGTCCCCGAGAAGCTCAAGGGCGGCGTCCTCGGGGGCACCCTGATCCAGGGCACCCTGAAGGTCGGCGACGACATCGAGATCCTTCCCGGAAGGAAGACCGAGGTCGCAGGCAAGGCCGTCTACGAGAGGATAACCGCGAAGGTGACCTCCCTGGAGGCCGGCGGGAAGAGCGTAAAGAAGGTCCTTCCCGGCGGTCTGGTGGCTATAGGCACCGGCCTGGACGCCTCCATAACGAAGTCCGACGGACTCACCGGAAGGGTCATCGCGGTTCCCGGCCACCTCCCGCAGGTGGTCCACGACTTCAGGATGAGCACGACTCTCCTGGACCGCGTCGTGGGCTCGTCCGCCGAGCTCTCCGTCGAGGACATCAAGAGCAACGAGCCCCTGATGCTCAGCGTCGGGACCGCCACCACCGTGGGCGTTGTCAAGAGCGCCAGGAGCGGGTCCGCGGAGGTCGTGCTCAAGATTCCCGTGTGCATACTTCCCGGACAGAGGGTAGCCATCTCGAGGAGGATCTCCAACAAGTGGAGGCTCATCGGGTACGGCATCGTCGAGCAGTGAGATGCAGGCCGTAGTGCTGGATACAAACGCCTTACTGATGCCTTTCGAGATCAGGATAAACCTGGACCTCGCCCTCAGGGATCTTCTGGGCGAGGCCAGGATACTCGTCCCCGGGCCTTTGATCGGGGAGTTGAAGCATTTGGACCACAGGTTCGCCAAGGCGGCGCTGACGCTCGCCCGCAGGTACGAGATAGTGCCTACCGTGGCGTCCGGCGACGACGCCGTCATAGAGCTGGCGTTGAAAGAGGGCGCCTACGTGCTCACTAACGACAAGGAGCTCCGCAGGCGCCTCAGGAAGGAGTCCATCCCCCTGATTTACCTTCGTTCCGGGACGCACCTGGTCCTGGACACCTATCTGGGACAGCGACGTCGGACCAGCGGGTCCGGGGGCACCATCCCGGTCCAGGACGGCTGGGGCTTCATGCCGAGGCTCTCCAGCTTGGATGTCACCATGGCCTTGCCCTTGGGGGTTATCCCGATTATGGGGACCTTGGTCCCGGCTATCAGGATGTCCTCCTTCCCGGCGGCTATGCTTCTCAGGCTCTTGGAGGCGCAGGCAGTGATGATGTCGAACGTCTCGAATGCCTTCTCGGCGTCCTCCATGGACATGCCGGTGGTGTGGACCCCGATTATCACCGCGTCGGATCCGTGCCTCTCCCTTATGGCTACGGCGTCGGAAACGAACGGCGTCGTGACGGCCACGGTCTTGTAGCCCATCGCGAAGGCCTTGTCGGCTCCGGCGACGGCGTCCATTCTGGCCGTGTCGGGGTCCAGCATGTTCTCGGCTCCCACCGCGGCCACGACCTTCGGTATCGGCTCGGTCTCGCACAGCCCCGAGATGCGGCCCCCCATGCCCTGGATTATCCGGGGATTCGTCATGACGGCGGTTCCGCATCCGTCCGCGGCGATGACCGCGGCGTCGATGTCGCCCTTCGTTATCGAGTGGCTGAGTATCTCGGACACCCCGAAGGAGATGAAGTCGTCCATCTCGGTGGCCCTGTCCTGGCTGCACATCCCGAAGGCCTTGATGCGGAACTCCATGTTCTCGCGGATGGCCTCGGGGGTGAGCTCCTTGATCCCGCGGTACTTCTCGAACAGGGGACAGTACTTGACCTGCGGCTCTCCGACCTCCAGGACCTTCCCGTCCTCGATGACCACGCGGGCTTTTCCGAGGCATTCCATCACATGCCTCGCCATCTCAATCCTCCACGACTTCCATCCTCTCGATGACGACGTCCTTCAGAGGCTTGTCGTTGCGGTCCGTCTTCACCTTGCTGATCGCGTCCGCCACGTCCATTCCCGAGATGACCGTTCCGAAGACGGGGTGCGCGTAGGGCGTCTGGACGTACTCCTTGTCGAGGTAGACGTTGTCCACGACGTTTATGAAGAACTGGCTTCCGCCGGTGTTGGGGCGTCCGGTGTTGGCCATGGCGATAGTCCCCCTGACGTTGGAGTGGCCGTGGCCGAACTCGTCCTCGATGGTGTATCCGGGGCCTCCGCGTCCAGTTCCGTCCGGGTCTCCGCCCTGGATCATGAACTCGTCGATGACCCTGTGGAATATGACCCCGTCGTAGAAGCCCTCGTTGGCCAGCTTGACGAAGTTGCCCGTGGTTATGGGCATGTCGTCGTGGAGCTTGATGACGATGTTGCCCATGGACGTGTGCATTATGACCGTTGTCATGATTCGGAAAATGCGCTATCCGTATTCAAATATCTTCGTTCGGGAAACACGAACTCGACGCTGTTCCCCTTCTCGCGCCTCGCCAGGGACTCCGAGGTCATTCCCAGCTCCAGGAACGCCGCGCTGTAGACGGCGGAGGGGACGAGGCAGGTCGGGGTCAGCCTTCCGCGTACCTCGTCCTTGTTCACCCTGCTGTGCTCGAATCCCACGACGTCGTCGGCTGTTATGCGGGTCAGCCGTCCGGCGTACTCCATGACCACGTCGCAGTCCGACTCTATCCTCACGTCCAGATCGCCGTCGTCCCTCAGGGAGACGGTGACCCTCGCCTTCCTCCCGCACATCCTCATGTCCGCGTCCACAGTGGAGGCCATGGGGAATCGATTGCTTCGGAGAGGATAACGTTATCCTCAGAACCTGACGGTCCCCACGTATTTCCTGTCCTTGCCCTGGGCCCTCTCGAAGGAGAACGTGTCCGGATGGGAGACGTACAGGTGGGCGAGGCATATCCCGAGGTCGTTGTAGTTCCAGTAGGACATCCCGGGGATCTTCAGGATCTTCGGCTTGTAGTACAGGTCGAACCCTTCCCCGTTCTTCCTGAAGTACCAGGTCTGCGAGTTCACGGCGGACGGCGCCACCCTGGCCGGCTCCAGACGCGGGTCGGCGGTGTCGGAGATCTCGCTCAGAGGCTTCCTGTCAGCGCCCTTGTCCACCTCCGGATAGCCGTCCGGCCTTCCGAAAGACATGCTGACGCCCCATTCCAAGCCGTCGCGCGGCCTCGGCTCCCTGGGCTTGGCCATTCCGAGCCAGCAGCTGCCGATCCCTTCGGACTGCATCTTGAGGTCCACCTGCTGGAACACGAACCCCACGTTGACCCCGGACATCATGTCGTCCTTGCTGTAGATGGAGACGTAGTGCGGAGCCCTCCATTTCAGGATGGTCTTGATGTCGTCAGGACCGAGCAGGTCGTATTCGACAGGGTCGGAGGTGAGCCTCTTGGCATCCCTTATCCATCCCTCAATCTTTGATATCTCTGCGGCGTCCAGGGGCTCCGGGAGATAGGAGCGCACGCTGCGCCGGGTGTAGATCGCGTCCTTGGGTTCCATGCATCCGCCATGCGGACGGGATATATCATCCTCGTCGAGGGATGCTCATGCCTGCGGAAACGAGACTGCAATTGATTTAACCGATGGACGGTATCTCCATCCGATACCATGGCATCCAAGAAAGCGCTTCTGGTGATAAGCTTCGGAACCAGCTACAACGAGAACCGGGACAAGACCATCGGGGCGACCGAGCGTCTTCTCGCCGAATCCTTCCCGGAATGGGAGGTCCGCAGGGCCTTCACGAGCAAGATGATAATCAAGAAGCTCAAGGAGCGCGACGGAGAGACCGTGGATTACATCGACGGAGCCTTGGACAGGCTTCTGGCCGACGGGTTCGACACCGTCATCGTGCAGCCTACGCACATAATGAACGGGACCGAGTATGACTTCGTCAAGAAGTTCGTGTGCAAGTACTGCGACAAGTTCAAGTGCATAAGGATCGGGAAGCCCCTCCTCACCTCTCAGGAGGACTACGACGCGGCCATCGACGCCATCGCGACCGGGATCGTCGCGCCTGCGAAGGAGATGGCCGGGAACGACGCCGCCGTCGTGCTCATGGGGCACGGGACCGAGCATTTCGCCAACGCCACCTACAGCCAGCTTCAGCTCGCCCTGTGGCTGTCCGGCCTGGACGACGTGTACGTGACCACGGTCGAGGGATTCCCCGACTTCGACGACACCATGAGGCTGATGAAGGGGATGGGGATCAGGAACGTCGTCATCCAGCCGTTCATGCTCGTGGCCGGCGACCATGCCAACAACGACATGGCCGGGGACGAGGACGACTCTCTCAAATCGGTCCTGGAGCACAACGGGTACAAGGTGTTCCCGGTCATCAAGGGCCTCGGGGAGATACCGGAGTTCCGCCAGCTGTTCGTGGACCACGTTTCAGACGTGATGAACAAGTGAACGGCCGGGGCTCCGGCCCCTTGCCATTCATACGGTTTGTAGAAAACTTTAATAATATCGCGGAATTGGGCCCCTCCATGTCGTGGCGTGCGCTGTTGACTGCCGTAGCGGTGATATCCGTCCTAGCGGTAGCCATGGTCGCATCCGACAGCGACGCCCTCGGCCCCTGCCCGCCGGAGCCCTTCGACGATTTCGCGCCTCACGCGGAGTTCGACGGCCGTCCTGGCGGAGAGGGCCTGCGTCCGGGAGAGCCTCCCGTCGTCGTATTCGACGCGTCGGGGCGTCCTGTGCATTCTCCTGAAAGGATGCTGCGGGATTACATGGGGTTCTTCTCGGAGAAGAGGGCGCTGGAAGGCGAAGGAAGGCCCTTCCTAATATTGGATCCGGAGATGGCGTCCGATTGCCACGGCGCGCTTTCGGCAGCGCTTGAGAGCGTGATGGGCTGCGACGTGGTCGCGGACCTGGGCGGAATGGACGGTAAGGTCGAGATGAGGCCCCCGTCTCCCGGAGCCTCCGACTTGGGATTCCTGCTGGAGCTGCTTCCGTATCTCGAAGAGGATTCCGGCCTGAAGGATCTGGTCCTTTCGATGATATCCGAGCTGGAGGGCTTCTCCGTTCAGTCCGGAACGGCTCCCTACCGCGAGGTGGACTGCGTATCAGAGCCGCCTTCGGACTCTTCCGAAGAGGATTGCGAAACCGTTTACGACGTCATGGCGGCGCCTTCTGCCGTCGAGACCTACATCAGAGCCCACGTCTTCGACGGCGGCGCCTTTTGCCTCTGACCGACCCTGGCACGGCTGTGAAGCCGTAGACGGATCGGCGTTTCTGTAATCGAACGGATTGACGACAGCAATGTTCGGCGTCCGGCCGTCTGGAGGAACATAGGCGGCCGCGGGGCCGTAAGGAGGTAAGAGATGAGCAGCATATTCGAAAGCATATTCACGTCGGCAGACACGATGGGGCCCCAGGAGTTCATGATATGCATAGCGGCGGCGCTAGCCATGGGGTTCGTGATATCCGGCATATACATGTTCCGTAACAGGCACAGCGAGAGCTTCGCGCTTACGATAGCGCTTCTTCCCGCCATAGTGTGCGTGGTGATAATGGCGGTGAGCGGCGACATAGGCGCAGGGATAGCGGTCGCCGGGGCGTTCAGCCTCGTGAGGTTCCGCTCGGCTCCCGGATCCGCCAAGGAGATAGCGGTCATATTCCTGTCCATGGCCGTCGGCCTGCTGGCGGGGATGGGGTTCATAGCGTACTCCGTCCTCTTCGGCGTCGTGCTCTGCCTGGTCATACTGGCGTGCACGTCGGTGGGATTCGGCGGTTCGAAGGGAGACGACGGCAGGATAGTCAAGGTGACCGTCCCCGAGGATCTCGACTACAACTCCGAGATAGACACCCTCATAGAGAGCTACGCCCGCTCCAGCGAGCTCGTGGAGGTCAAGTCGGCCAACATGGGAAGCATGTTCAGGCTGACCTACAAGGTCGTGATGAAGGACCCTTCCCAGCAGAGGGAGCTCATAGACAAGATACGCGTGAGGAACGGGAACCTCGAGGTCGCCGTGCTCCGCGAGGACACCGTCAGGTCGGGGCTGTGATACCATGGCGGCAAAGACGGTGTTCAAAAGGCATGAGCTGAAGTACCTGATGGATCCGCGGCAGGCCGAGGAGGTCTGCTCGGCGATATCGGAGCACATGACCCTCGACGGGTATGGCCACAGCTCGATCAGGAACATCTACCTCGATACCGGCGACTTCCTGCTGTCCAGGCGCTCGATAGAGCACCCCCTGTACAAGGAGAAGCTGAGGTTCAGGAGCTACGGGAAGGCCGAGAAGGAC
>JAFWTC010000071.1 GCA_017519045.1 Candidatus Methanomethylophilaceae archaeon | reverse complement strand
GAGGGAAAGCAGTTCCGCCCCATCGAGCACCAGGAGGTCAGGGGCGCGACAATCGAGGGCGACGTGCTGGTCCTGGACCTGCCCTCCGGCGAGTGGGCGGCGGAGATCCGCGGCGACGACGAGGTCCGCGGGTACGACCGCCATCCTTACGACCCTTCCTTCGACCTGGAGCACCTGGCGATAGAGTGCTACCGCAACAAGCTCCCGGAGGAGATGCTCGCGTGGAGGGAGCACTACGTGTACGGCACTCCTGCCCTAAGGCCGTTCTCCAGGACGATGACGGAGGAGGAGGCGAAGAGGATCGACCCCATGGGGAGGATTCCCGGCATACTCGCGCCGAACGGGATGTTCTCCCAGGTATGCGAGTGCGCCGAGAGGCTGGGGATACGGCTGAAGCTCAGCCACGACGTCCCCGTGCTAGCTAATCTGTCGATGCACCCTAACGAGAGGACGTGCAGGTCATGCCTGCGGAGGGGCTGCTCCAACTGGAGGGAGTCCAATCCCTGTTGGGAGAAGGACCAATGCGGAGGGTGCTTCGGCGGGTACGTGTGGGACAGGAGGTCCGCGTCGAGAAGGGGGTGAAGACCGGCTGCCTGGTCTTCCACCCCTGGAGGCAGACCCCGGACCTGTGGGAGTTCTCCCCGCACTTCCATTCGATACTCTTAGGCTTCCTTGATACGGACGGGTTCAGACGTGAGAACCCTGGATGGATCATAAAGAAGGTGCATGCGGACAAGGAGGTCGAGTCCATAGGCCAGACTGCCGCATACCTCATGACGCACATGGGCCTGGGCATGGTCGAGAGGGATCCCCTGGACGTGGACTACGACTTCAGGTTCCTGTGCCACATGCTCCCCGGACTGAGCGACGACTGCAGCAGGGCGGAGGACGACGAGCCTTTCAGGTTCTCGGACCAGGACGAGTCTGACGAGGTAGAAGGGAAGGGCAGGATGGTCGGGGACGTCTCCGGAATGGACTGGCTGGAGTTCTCCGCACGTCCATTGAGTTATCTGACCCGCATGACCTATTTCGGCCTCGCCTTCCACAGGAATATCCGCACCGTTGCCGTCGAGAGGGAATACCGCACCCGCGTATGCAGGGAATGCGGCCGTCCGCTGAACGTCTACGGAGACATGTGCGACCATGAGGGGGAGCCGGCCAGGTTCCTGTTCGACAACCGCATAACGGCCTTCAGGAAGGACTACGATCTGGTGAAGGAAGGCATCCGCCAGCTGTCGTCCAGCTCGAAACATGGTATAGGGCGGAGGCTCTCGAAGATTTCCTCGGAGGTAGGCCTCATAGCATCTAAAGATGAAGTGGTTGCCCATGCCCCCGGACATGATGATGAAAAGCAGGCACAGATGGACGAGTATGCCTGCAGCTCCGTGATTCGAACCGATTCGTCTACCGGATGCTAGAGGCCATCGGATTCCAATCGACACGGTGAGTAAATATTAATTCCATGAAAGAAATCAATGACTATGAAGTGCGGATATCTTCTATTGACGGCCGCAATCGCTTTGATTTGCATGATCCCGTTATCAATGCAAACAGTTGCTGATTCCGAACTTGATGACAGTGTAGCTTGGCCTGATGATGATATCTACTCGGTAGATTTAAGCAGCGGCGCCTTTTCTGCAATCGTTTCCGATGGAAAATGGGAATGCCCTCCGTCAGTGGCTCTGATAGGGAACGAGTGGCTGGAACGGAACACCCTCCAGGTAGTAAAAGAGCAGGTTTGCAGGTTATTGGACGATGGCACTGTTATAATTTTCAAAGATTGCAGTGTTTTTGGATTAGTGGATGAGAGTTTGTCCAACTGTTACTTCGAAGGTTCAACTTGCTATGCGCTCGCGTATGACTCTGACCAAGACGTCTATAATTGCTACAGCGATGACTTTGCCAGCAGCCGCAAATCTATCAATTCGCTGGACAATTGGATTAAGGAGATAAACGCTCCTTCCCGTTCCGGATTCTACATGACAGGTGACTGGGGCAGCACGATAGTGAAGTACATGAACAAAGACTGCGGAGAATGGGGCAGTTTCAATACGTATTCTTACTACTATTGGGTTAACGAAAGTAATTATGCCCTCAATCAATACGCATGCAAGTATTCCACTCAGATTGTTCCTGCAAGCGGACATTGTTTTGAATACTATGAGCCTCAGACATCATTGACGAACGTGGGGGACGTACCTTGCCGGTATCTGTGTAATTACAGTCCAACCGAGACCGTGTACAATAACACAATTACTGTAAGTTTAGGATTTGACATCAGCCTAGACCCGAGTTTGACCGGATCGATAGGGTGGACATACACCATACCTGATATTACTGTTACAGATTTAACAGAAAGGAATGAAAGGTTATTCAAGGCCCGCTACAACTGCAATGGCAATTACGAGGCACATCGCCTGTTAGAGCCAGGCTTCACGGCCGTTGTCGATTGCGACAATGGGACATTCAAAAATGGAAACTTGACCGGTTTTGAAAGCCATACTGTTAGGTTTTACAAAACAGTCTACGATTATTTTTTAGGATTCCAAATTGGAAGTCATAAGGAATACGGAACTTACACAATTACATACAATCCGGATATCAAGGCGAATCCGTGTACTCTCACGATAGATGGCAATGGCGAGAGTGGCAATTATTTAATGGAAACCCATGGGTTGGAATACCAATCAAGCGTTTCCACTACGTTCGCTCAGGGAGGGCATACGAGCTTGAACTGCGAAGGCTACTACAAATACGGTTACACTTTGGCGGGTTTCTCTACGGACCCTAATGCAACTGTGCCGTCGTTTAGTGTAAACCAGGATTACAAGGTCAACAACGACTCTCTATTGTATTGCATATGGCAGGAGGCATAAAATGGAGTCTCGTGATCGCATCCTGGTGGTCTGCATTACTACATTAGCTTTCACCGTCGTGGAGAAGTTCTACCATTTCATGGCCAATCATTTCGTCCTCCGCGATTACCTGAGCTATGAAGGAAGGTTGCAATTGGATTGTTTGGACTATTGGTGCACCATCGCAATGGTCCTGTCCGTCATCGGGATAGTGATACTGGGGCTCGTCCTAGACCCTATGAAGAAATTGATGAAACAGCGCAAGAATGGCGACGAGTAATGTTCTTAAAAACGCGTTAGGATTCCCTCGCATGAGGGAGTCCTTGCTTCACTCCACCAGGTCGCTCAATCAGGAAACTTTTAGTTCTTTCGCTAACTGCCCCTCCCCAGAGCCCGTGGCCATACGAACGTCGTCTCGATAGGGGACTACGCCTTCGGCAGTTGCCTCGCGCTGTCTGCGCTGGGCCTCTCCGGTGTTACCTCCATATAGCATCCGCGTTCAGCGGTGACACTGCGCTGACGTCCGTCCCCTTCTCCGATGACCTAGTCGTTGGCAAGAACACGTTCTTCAGAAACCTGTTCTACGACGGCGACTCCAAGGTACCCAGGACCGCCATAGGACTCGCTGGCATGACATTCGAGGGTGTCGAGACAATCTGCACCTCTCATCCTGAGCTACAACCTGAAGCCGTCGGGAACCTCATCCCTGGGGCAAACACCCTTTCCCGATTATCTGGACTACATGCGGGGGTCGAACGTCTCCACGTCCCGTCCGATCGCGCGTAGAAGCCTATCAAAAACCCGACGTACATGAAAGACGGGCAGAGATACGTTGTCGTTCCTGAACGTCGCCCGACGCCGGCCGCTGCTCTCGCGGGATGGACCTCGTCCTTATGTCATCCACGAAATCCCGCTCCATCCTCAAGGTGTGGAGCTCGGCGACGGCTGCCAGGCGGGCGAAGTCCTGGAGGGTCCTCGGCGGGTACGTGTGGGACAGGAGGTCCGCGTCGAGAAGGGGGCGAAGGCCGGCTGCCTGGTCTTCCACCCCTGGAGGCAGATCCCGGACCTGTGAGTTCTCCCCGCACTTCCATTCGATACTCTTCGGCTTCCTCGACACGGACGGGTTCAGGCGCGAGAACCCCGGATGGGTCATCAAGAAGGTGCATGCCGGCGATGCGGTTCTCGGAGCGGCCGTCCACCTCGATGAACGCCTGCCCGGTGTCTCCGCGCTTCCAGGCGACGGTCAGGGAGACCCCTTCTTTCGCGAGCCTCTCCTCGAGCATCCTTCCCTCCCTGTCCTCCCCGAGAGCGGTGACGAACGTCGTCTCGGCACCGGCTCTCGCGGCCGCGACAGCCCGATTCGCCCCCTTCCCTCCGCAGGAGACGATCTCCCCTGTCGCCTGCACGGTCTCCCCGGGCGAGGCGAACCTGTCGAGATAGATCACCGTGTCCACGTTCGAGCTTCCGACGACCAGAACTCCGCGTCTCGTTGCCATAGGTCATTCCGCGTCGACGATGCGCTGTCCGGTATTGAATCCTGCGGGCCGCCTCATCGCCGCGATCGGCAGACGCCCCTCCGCCATCAGGTATCGTCCGCGCAGACGCATCCTCCCGTCGCTGGCCCCTCGAGGACGGATGCTCTGCCCGGGAATCCCTTCGGCGCCGTCGATACTGCTTCCCGATGTCGATACGGGGTGGCGTCTCGGCCTAGTCGAGCACGGCCCCTCGGACGTCTCCGGGACGGCGGATAGAAATAGTCATAGACAATCCTCCGCTCGGGGTGGCGTTTGAAGCAGATTCCGTCCGATCATCTTATAGAGTGCCCCTATTGCGGGATGCTCTTCCGCGAGGGGGCCGCCGCGAAGTCGCGCTACACCGACCGCATGTGCATGGTGTGCGGGCACGCCTGGAAGAGCCGTGGCGACGCGGTCCCGCGCAGGTGCCCCTCGTGCAGGTCGACGGAGTGGAACGTCAGCGCGAGGGAGGAGGTCGAGTGCGCGCGCTGCGGGCATCGCTGGATCCCCCGCGGCGGCTGCGTCCCCACGAAGTGCCCTCGGTGCAAGTCGGGGTCGTGGAGCGGCGAGAAGGCAGGCTCCAGGCAGCTAAAGGAGGACGACCTCCGCCGCGCGGTCTCCATGTATTCGGAGGGGGCGGGCTGCGTGGAGGCGTCGCTGGCCACCGGCGTGCCGGTTGAGGACATCGTCAAGAAGGTGCTTTCGCTGAGCGGCGGGCCCGTGAGGATGCTCCCGGCCGATGCGAGGGAGCGAAGCCCGGCCGGGGCATGCGGCGGGGCCTCCCGGAGCGTCGGCCTCCGACGTCGGGATCGCTCCAGCAGGGCCAGGGCGGCCGAGTTGGAGGCCGCGGAGGCCAGCCTGGGGCCGCTGTCGCTCCCGCCTATCAGGACCACGTCCCCGTCCTCGATCCCGTGCCGGCGAATGCAGGAGGCCAGCTCCGGCGACCTCTCGTCCAAGTTCCAGTCAGGAGGGAGGATCAGCGAGCCTTCCGTGCATACGATCGTCGTGCATCCGTCCGCGCCAATCCTGATGGCGCAGTTCCTCTGCTCTATGCCCTTCTCGATCATGGCCGCCTTCCCTTTCACAAGGACGGCGACCTGGTGCGCCCCGATGGCGGAGTCCGTGTGGCCGATCTCCACCAGCGACATTCCCGTCGCCCTCATGAAATCGTGCCCGACGGAGCTGATGGACGTCCCTGCGCGGGAGACCTCGGCGAGCCCCATGGACCTCAGCCTGTGGAGGATGGTGCGGACGACCCCCTCCCCGATCCCGGTCCTGAGGGCGATCTCCCCTCTGCTGGTCGCCTCCCCGGTCTCCAGCGCCCTGTCGAGCAGCTCGAGCACGAACATGACGTCGTTGTCGTCGAAGGTGGCGGCGCTGCCGTTCTTGGAAAGTATGCGCAGCATGGGGAGGGCGATGGGGCCGGAGGTATATTATCATAGCCGTTTTTCCCTATGTATCCATAAGGATGATTTTGGGGATTGTTTTTTATTTAAATATTATATATATATTATATTTAAATATCCGATGTAGTATCCGCATTTATTGGATAACAGGTAAATGAATATCCAACAGTTAGATATTAATTCCAATGACGATATGTCTACATTGGCGACGTCGGCGGGACAGCCATGGGGGTACCGCGTAGGACGGGGATCCCATGGTGCCTGCAGAGGCGCACGCAGGAGTGTAGAAATGAACGAAATAAGCAAAGCCCTGTTTGCGGGCATGGTGGCGGTCATGATGATGGCTACCGGGGTCGTCGTCTGCGAAACGGCTCCAGAATCCGACGCCACGGCTAACGGGACTGTGATGGTGAACTATTACGATGGTTCCTCATGGGACAGCGTATCCTATTCTGCTTACAACGTGTACCAGGCGGTAAACAAATACGATGTTGCCAAGAGCAACGTCTCGTTCACATTCGCCTCAACACAGTGGGTGACTTCTGGCAACCCCACCAATGATTACGGACTTATCACTGCTGTGGACGGATCCTCGTCCTTCAGCGTCTATGTGTATAACAATTCCACCCAGACTTGGCTCACGACCACATACGGACTCGGCTGGTACAGGCCGTTCGCGGACTATGCCGCAACCGCTACCCTTCCCGACGGAACCACCACCGCCGGAGCTTCGAACGTTGCCATAGTCAAGGGATCCACAGTTCCCTCAATGACCTCGCTTACGACAATCGACTTGACTGAGATAGAAGAGACTGATGATTTCAGATACTCTTTCTTCATAAGGGACCTAACGTCCATGGTGACTCTCAGCGATAGTGTTTCGGTTACAATACAGACTCCGATGGGGTATGGCCCCGGCTCGTTAAACAATGTGAACCTTCACAACCCTGGTCTTACGATATACGGCTATGGATCCGATGCGTATCTCGCATTGAAAAACGCCCTCGGAAGTTCCAATGTTATCGGGCAGAACACAATCTGGGAACTTCATACCGTCTATGAGGAGGATGGCGTTACTGTGAAGTACACCTATTACACGTATTACTCCTGGATGGATACGGTGCTGGGTGTCGGAACCGATTCCGCTTCTGGTGTTGACCCTCTTCTTGGTAGAGAGTGGACAACATACTGGTATTGGGCCTCGTATACGGCTTCTGGGTCTTACCTTAGCTATACGCTTGGATATTACTCTGGATTGTCCGATAGCTATAATTCCGAGACTGCGTTCAAATACATCTACGAGGTATCAACACAGTTTTCGTCGTGAGGTCTAAATCAGCAGGTTGTAATGGTGATGTAGCTCTGCAATCTGCATTTTTAGGAGGGGCTTCGGTCCCTCTTTTCCTTGAAGCCGAGGGAAAGGCATCAGCCACTGGCGCAACAGTCCACAAGTTCTTGAAGTCTGGTCCCTGAGTTCCTGGAATATGTTTGTCACGAGCAGAATGGGGCGATAGCGATTCAGAGTACGAAGATGTGGCAAAATATGTACCCTCGGTTTCATTCTATAGGAGGTATAAGGTTGAACAATTATCTGTCGGCTCTGTCTGTTGCAGTACTGTCATTCATCCTTCTTTTAGTGCCTTTAATGGTTGTCGATGCCGAGGGTACTGTGGATGTAACGATTCATCATCCAGACAACGGCCATTTGTATTTAAAAGATTGTAGTGGATCTGAGCAAACTTTTGATGGATACACCATCTATGGGATAGAAGTCGGATCTAAAATAGAACTCATATTCGAATGTGAAGGTTATCAGGTTACCTCTTGGAATAATCCGTCGATAATCGAAAAAAGCACTAATATTGCTGAAATCACTGTGTATTCGTCTTTGGATGTCAGCGTCACGATTTCTGCTTTTTCGATCGTTAACGGAATCACATATTATTTCAGTGACATCGGCAATGGTTGTGCGAGGCTCGACGCAATCAGGGCTGCAGGCTCTTTGGAGATATCGGTACTAGATATACCTGGGAAAGTATCTATTGGAAACGCAGAGTATGTAGTGACTCAGATTGGAACTCAATTCACAGGATCGTCTTTTTCAAGCGTAGATACATCAAAAATTAAAATTGTGAGAATTGCAGATTCCGTTGAGTCCATAGGTGCGTTCGCGTTCTATAACTTGCCCAATCTGAAGAGCGTCGAGTTCGCTTCTAATTCTAATCTCAAGGAGATTGGTAGTTATGCGTTCGGAATGTCAGGACATATTTATTCTCCCGAAGAAGAACAAGGTTCCTCGCAGCCGGGCGAGGGCGCCGCCATATCGGTGGACTTCCCCGCCGACCAGGCCGTGACGGAGCAGGAGATCCCCCTGGGGGAGGAGTGCGAGGTCCGCGTCTCGATGAAGTGCGCCGACTTCGGCGGCACTCCCGCCACGG
>JAFWTC010000070.1 GCA_017519045.1 Candidatus Methanomethylophilaceae archaeon | reverse complement strand
GACCTGGACGTCGCCGAGAAGGTGGACGTCACCATAGACGGCGCCGACGAGGTGGACCCGTCTATGCAGCTGATCAAGGGCCTCGGAGGCGCTCTCCTCAGGGAGAAGATCGTCGCGGCCGCGACCGTGAAGGAGATCATAATGGTCGACGAGAGCAAGATAGTCTCGAAGCTCGGGACTGTCGCCCCGCTCCCGGTGGAGGTCCTTCGTTACGGGCACCTGCACACCAGGCTCGCTTTGGAGAGGCAGGGGTGCAAAGCGACGCTCAGGATGGCCGGAGGCGTCCCCTTCGTCACCGACTGCGGCAACTACATCTACGATTGCAGGTTCGACGGGATCGACCGCCCGTATTTCCTCGAGATGGCCATAGACTCGATACCGGGAGTCGTCGAGAACGGGCTCTTCCTCAACACCGCGTACGAGGTCCTCGTCTGCGATGGGAAGGGGTCGGTCACCCGCATGTCCGAGTCCATGGCGGGCCGGGGCGACAACCGCGAGATAAGGGTGCTGTGAATTCTGTCTTATATTATAGTAGACAGTGCCATTTTTATATGACCTCAGTATTAGCACGTCCTCGTTCATTCACAAGGTGAATATCATGAAAATGCCCAGGTCTATCAAAAGATACTGTCCTTACTGCAAGGCCCACACGACCCAGGAGGTCGAGAGGGTCAAGAAGAAGAAGGCCAGTGAGCTCAAATGGGGTCAGAGGAGATTCAGGAGAGTCACCGCAGGTTACGGAGGATTCCCCAGGCCCAAGCCCGAGGGAAGGGAGAAGCCCACCAAGAGGGTCAACCTCAGGTACAGGTGCACCACCTGCAAGAAGGCCAACATCTCTCCCTGCATCCGCGCGAAGAAGTTCGAGCTTACGGAGTGATTCTATGACCGGAGATTTCATCAAGATCAAGTGTCCGGACTGCGCTAACGAGCAGATCGCCTTCAGGAAGGCCGCCACCAGGGTCACCTGTAGCGTGTGCGGATCCACCCTCGTCGTCCCCAAGGGCGGCGTCGGAGAGATCAAGGGCGAAGTGCTCGAGGTAGTTGGCTGATGTCCAGAGTCAGGGGCTTTCCCGAGAACGGCGACCTCGTCGTCTGCACCGTGAAGAACGTGAAGAACTTCGGAGCGTTCGTCACCCTCGACGAGTACGATGACAAAGAGGGCTTCGTCCACGTAAGGGATATCGCCTCGGGCTGGGTCAAGTACATCAGGGACTTCGTCAGAGAAGGCCAGAAGATTGTCTGCAAGGTTCTGGGCGTTGATTCAACCAAAGGTCACATCGACCTTTCCTTAAAATCCGTTAACGAGCACCAGAAGAGGGAGAAGATCCAGCAGTGGAAGAACGAGAAGAAGGCCGAGAAGCTCGTGGAGATAATCGCCGAGAGGATGTCCATATCCGTCGACGACGCCTACGACATGTTCGGCAACAAGCTTCTCGAGGAATACGAGACCCTTTACGGCGCCTTCGAGTCCGTCGTCACCTACCCTGAGGAATTCCTGGAGGAGTTCTCCGGAGAGTGGACCGACACCTTCATGGAGGTCGCCAAGGAGAACGTAGCTCCCCCCACCGTGCAGATCGACGGCATACTGGAGATGACCTCGTCCGCCCCCGACGGCATGGAGCGCGTGAAGAACGCGTTGCTGAAAGGGCTCGAGGCCGCCGACGGAGACGCCGTCGAGATAACCTGCGTGGGATGTCCCAAATACAGGGTCGTCGTGACCGCAGGCGAGTACAAGGAGGCCGAGGAGACCATGAGAAGGGTCTCCGAAGCGGCCGTCAAGGACCTTACGTCCAACGGCGGCACGGCCGTCCTCAAGCGCGAGAGCAAGTGAGATGCGGTCGGAGATCCGCAGATGCGGCGCATGCGGCAGATATACGCTGAAAGCGTCATGTCCCGTCTGCGGATCCTCCACCGCATGTCCCGTTCCTCCCAGGTATTCTCCGGAGGACCGCATGGGACGTTATCGCAGAGCGGCCATTGTCGAGGAGTACGGCGAGAATGGCAAGCTTCGTCAAGTTTGATTCCAGGCCGCGCCTGAGGAGGCCCGTCCTGATCGAGGGGCTTCCGGGAATAGGCGGCGTCGGTAAGCTGGTAGCGGACTTCCTGGCCGACGAGCTGGGAGCCGAGAGGATGGCCAGGATCTATTCCGAGCATCTTCCGCCGCATCTGACCGTGGACGACGAGTGCAAGACGTCCATGGCCTGCCAGGAGATCCGTTATGTGGAGAGGGACGACGGCGACCTGGTGTTCCTTCTGGGGGACTACCAGGGAAGCAGCCTGGAGGGGCAGTTCATCCTTTCAGAGACGGTTTTCAGGATGATCCTGGAGTTCGACCCGTCCATGGTCATCACGCTTGCGGGATACGGCGACGGAGAGGAATGTCCGTCTCCAAGAGTCCTCGGCGCGGTTTCCGACACGTCCATGAAGCCTAGGCTGGAATCGTGCGGCGTGACCTTCAGCCCCGGGGAGCCGGAGGGAGGGGTCGTGGGCGCCGCGGCCGCCCTGGTGGGATTGGGGGAGGCCTACGGGGTCGACTCCGTCTGCCTGATGGGGGAGACCGCAGGGACTTCCGCCGATCCTGCGGCGGCATCCAGGGTCGCGGAATGCGTGGCGAGGATGCTAGGCCTGGAGGTCGATGCATCCAAGCTCCTCGAAAGCGAGGAATCCGACACGGTCGTGAAGGAGCAGGAGCCCGACAAAGGGGACCTCTCGTATTTCGGACGAGGTTTCCTTTATCATCAACATTATATACTTAATCGGTATCCCACTCCTTAATCCCCACTTAGCTCAGACTGGCCAGAGCGGCTGACTGTAGAAGTGTTTTCGGAAACTCCGATACAGCCGCTGAAATCAGCAGGCCCCCTGTTCAAATCAGGGAGTGGGGACCACCCCTTCCCAGCACCCTTCTAGATTTGACGGCTTAAACTGTC
>JAFWTC010000069.1 GCA_017519045.1 Candidatus Methanomethylophilaceae archaeon | reverse complement strand
GAACGGAGGTGGTGACGTGGTACTGGAGGAGCTCCCAGAGGTCCTCCACGATGAGCTGGGGAGCCCCGGAGTCGCGATTCTCCCTCAGCCTCTGGTTGATTCTCAGGACGTCCACGAGCTTGTGGGTGAGGTCGTCCTCGGACCTGTCCCCGGAATCCAGGGTGATCGAGGGCCTGACGGTCACGGGAGGCACTGCCAGGGCGGTGAGGACCATCCACTCGGGCCTGCAGGTCTCGGGGTCCATGCCCAGGGTCCTGAGGTCCTCGTCGGAGATCCTCTCGAGCCTCTCGCGGACCTCCTTGGCGGTGAGCTTGCTGTTGGCGGAGGCCTTGGCGGCCCCCTGCTGCGTCTTCAGGGCGGCGGTCTTGTCGCCGGTGTCCAGCCTGAAGGTGGTGGGCTTGTCCAGCTTGATCCTGACCTGCTTGGCGCCGCAGTAGGGGCACTCCATCCCCTTGGACGCGTCCTTGGCGGTCTCCTTGGAGAAGTTCTTGAGGTCGATGGTGCCGCCTCCGAGCTCCTCCATCTTCTCCATGCTCTCTCTGCGGGCCTGGACCTGCTCCGCGGACAGCATGAGCCTTCCGCAGCTGCAGCAGGTGGACTCCAGCATCATCTTGATGTCCTTGATGAAGCCCACGTGGATGACCGGCATGGCCAGCTCTATGTGGCCGAAGTGGCCGGGGCACTCGTCGACCTTGCATCCGCAGGTCTTGCAGCGGAGGCCGGGCTCGATGACCCCCATGTAGGAGTCCATGAGCCCCCTGGATATGGGGTAGCCCTCGTCGTCGTAGGTGTCCGCGGTTATGATCTCGACCTTGGACATTTTCCTGATCTCGTCGGGTGAGACGCAGGAGAACTTGATCGACCCTATCTTCTTGGTAATCTCGTTAATCATCTCAAATCCTCCAGCTGAAGCCTCATGGCGACGCCGAGAGACAGTAGCTCGTCCATAAGGAGTTTGAACGCGTAGGAAGTCTGCACGAGATACACGTTGCTCTTCCTGCACACGGGACAGTACAGCGAGCCGTTCTTGTCCATTATCGCGATGTGCCCGCACTTGGGGTTGCCGCAGATCCACTGCTTGGTCCCGTCCGACTCGTCCAGCAGACGGTCCTTGATGACCATGGCCGCCCCGTGTCCTATCAGACAGTCGCGCTCCATCTCTCCGAACCTGAGGCCTCCCTGCCTGGAACGTCCCTCGGTGGGCTGCCTGGTGAGGATCTGGACGGGTCCCCTGGACCTGACGTGCATCTTTCCGCTGACCATGTGGTGCAGCTTCTCGTAGAAGATGACGCCGGTGTAGACGTCGGCCTCGATCATGCGCCCGGTCCTGCCGTCGTACATGATCTCCTTCCCGCTGTCCTTGAACCCGTTCCTCTTGAGGCCGTCGCGGATGGAGGTCTCGTTCTCTCCGGAGAACGCGGTCCCGTCTATGATGCGGCCCTCCATGGCTCCGACCTTCCCTGCGATCATCTCCAGCACGTGGCCGATGGTCATACGCGAAGGGATACCGTGGGGGTTGACCACGAGGTCGGGGGTTATCCCGTCGGCGGTGAAGGGCATGTCGCACTGGTCGACCAGCCTTCCGACGACTCCCTTCTGTCCGAACCTGGAGCAGAACTTGTCGCCGAGCTCGGGGATCCTCTCGTCCCTGACCTTGACGCGGACCAGCCTGGATCCGTTCTCGGACTCGGTTATCATGACGGAGTCCACGTATCCGTTCTCGCCGGGCCTGACGGTGATGGAGGTCTCCCTCCTCTTCTGGTTGGACAGGTAGCTGTCGCTGTTCTCGTCCAGGAACCTGGGAGGGGACGTCTTCCCTATCAGGACGTCCGATCCGGACACCCTGCTCTCGGGGGATATCAGGCCGTCCTCGCCGAGGGAGGCGTAGGCGGAGTCCATGCGGGCGCCCATTATCTCGGGCGCGGGGATCTCGAAGTGGTCCTCCTGGCCTCCGGGGTAGCGGCGCTCCTCGGTGCGGTAGGACCTCATGAAGGTGGACCTTCCGAGGCCCCTCTGGACCGAGCTCTTGTTCATGACCAGGGCGTCCTCTATGTTGTATCCGTGGTAGGAGAGGACCGCGATGCAGAAGTTCTGTCCTGCCGGCCTGTGGCTGTACTTCATGATGTCCATGGCCTGGGTCTGCACCATCGGCACCTGGGGGTACTGCATCAGGTGGCCCCTGGTGTCCGGCCTTATGCGGTAGTTGGCCGTGGGTATCCCCAGGGCCTGCTTGCCCATTCCCGCCCCCATGGTGACACGGGGCGCGGAGTTGTGCTCCGGATACGGGACGATTCCGGACGCGACTCCCAGGATGATCATGGGGTCGAGCTCCATGTGGGTGTACTTGGGGTCGAACAGGCTGGGTACGTCGAACTCTGCGCCGCACCACTTGCACTTCAGTATGGCGACGTCGCCGCCCTTGCCGGGGTTCATCCAGTCGGCGTCCTCGGGAGACAGCGCATGGCCGCAGTTGGGGCACCTGCGGGGGACCTCGTAGGGGCTGACGAGTATGAGCGCGTCCTCCTCCTCCTCGGCGTCGACCCACTCCACGATGCCCTCGCGGAAGAGGTCGTCCCACTTGACCCTGTTGGTGTCGCCGCGGGCGCCCTCGATGCTCTCGCGTATCCTCTCGACGTGCTTCCTGGTGAGGCAGAGCCTGCCGTTCTTGACGATTAGCAGAGGCCTCCTGAGACGGCCCTCGTCGCAGTTGATGATGACCTCGTCCATGTCCTCGTCGAAGCGGATGTTGATCTGGTTGGATATCAGGCCGCACCTCCTGCGGTCCCTGATGTCGTCCACGAGCTTCCTCGCGTTGGGATGGACTCCCCTGAGGTCCCCGTTGACGAACACGCGGGTGCCGTCGCCGGACTTCACGTCTCCGACCTCGAAGTCCCTGAGGATCCAGTTGATGTCGCCCTCGGGGAATCCCTCGGAGACGTCGATGATCAGCGCCGCGTTCTTGACCAGACCGCAGTTCTGCCCCTCAGGGGTCTCGGACGGGCACAGCCTTCCCCACTGGGTCGGGTGCAGGTCACGGGCCTCGAAGTGGGGCTGGCTCCTGGTCAGGGAGGACGTGATCCTCCTGAGATGGGACATCGCGGACAGGTTGGACGTCCTGTCGAGAAGCTGGGACACTCCGGCGCGGCCGCCGACCCAGTTCCCGGTCGAAAGCGCATGGATAAGCTTGTGGGTGAGGAGGTCTGGACGGATGGACGAGGCGATGGTGGGGACCTCGTTCTTCTTTCTTCCCCAGTTCCTCTCCATCTGGTACTTCAGGTCCTTCATCAGGCTGCTGAAGCTGGTCCTGAACAGGTCCTCCATGAGGTCGCCGGAGAGCTTGAGCCTCTTGTTGGCGTAGTGGTCCTTGTCGTCCTCCTTCCTCTTCCCGAGGGAGAGCTCCAGGACGGAGCGGGCGACGCGGCCCAGGAAGATGGCCTTCTTCCTGCGGTCCTCGACGGTGTCACCGAGGTGGGGGAGCAGGGAGCGGTCCAGGATGTTCTCGACCTTCTTGGTCCTGTACTCCTTGGCCTGGCCGGCGGCGAAGTTCCTCTCGAGGAACAGGATGGCGTTGTCCTTGGTGTGGTAGCCGTTGGGCGCGTAGTTCTTGGTGTCGAAGGAGGACTCGATGTTGGCGTAGACGATGTTCTCCATCTGGGGATCGGAGACGATGGCGTCGAATATCTCCTGGTCGGACTCCATTCCTAGTGCTTTCATCAGCGCTACCAGCGGGATCGAGCTGGACGTGACGGGGACGGACACCATCAGCGTGCCGTCCTTCTTCTTCTCGACCAGGGTGAGGGCGCGGTATCCGTCCCTCTGGGAGAAGACCTTGGCTATCTCGACGGCGGTCCCGTACCTCTCGTTGTACTCGACCATGACCCTGTTGGGGGCCAGGTCCTCCAGGGTGATCAGGACCCTCTCGGTACCGGCTATTATGAAGTATCCTCCAGGCTCCTCCGGGTCCTCCATGGAGGCGGTGAGCTCCTGCTTGTACTCGGCATCGGATATGGACCTCTCGAGGCGCCTCTCGACGACCTCCCTGTTGAGGTTGCAGCCGGCGGACTTGACCATCATGGGGAGGTCGCCGACGTGGACCCACTTCTCGTCCTCGGGCCTGTCGTCCTCCACGCCGTCCCTCTCGATCTCGAAGCGGACGTAGACCGGGGACATGTAGTTCAGGTTCCTGAGCCTGGCCTCCATGGGGGTGAGCTCGTGGCTGCATCCGTTGGCCTCGAACACCTTGGGCTCCTCGATGCGGATGGTGGGCTTGGACTGGGGATCGATGTTGCCGTTCGCGTCCCTCCTCCTGCCGAGGCGGATGACGACGTCGGAACCGGTGCGCTCCGGGTCCAGCCTTATGATGCCGCGCTCGGCGTCGTCGGTGGGGACTCTGATGTCGTCGACTATCCTCTGCATCCTGCTGTTGGGATTGTCCGGCGTAGCCAGGAAGTCGTTGAAGGACGAGGTGTGGTGGGACACGATGTCGTACTCGGAGAAATACAGCTTGACCAGGTCTCTCAACGAATCACCCCCTCGTGACGAGCCTGTACCCTACGAAACGGTAGGCGGTCTCGCTCTTTCTCACAACCTCGATTATGCAGCCCTCCTCTATGGATTCCTACCCGTTGAGGATGGCCTGCGCCTCCGCGGTCTTCTCCAAGGCCTTTATCCCGGGGTCGTTCTTCCTTATCTTGGGGAGCTTGTCTTTGGTTATGCCTTTGCTCTCGAGCATGGCCTTCTCCTCCTCGAGGCTGAGCAGCCTGTGCTCGGGCACCAGGTCGTGCTTCAGAACATTGAATACGTTGTCCGTTGCCAATTGATTTCACCGATCCCTTTCCAGCCCGGTCAGCCGGTTAACGAGTTTCCGAAAAAATGCGAATGTGTCCTGCTTTCCTCATACTTGATCCGCCGTCGATCGCTCATGAAGTTGATTGGCGGGCCTGAAGGGATTCGAACCCTTGACCACCTGATTAAAAGTCAGATGCTCTACCTAGCTGAGCTACAGGCCCCTCGATAGCTTGAAGCTAGTAAAAGGGCGCACTTCGTGCTTATATATAATACTTCTTAAGACTTGGAACCGTTCCTTCCTGTTTAAGCATGAAAAATAAAGAGGTTTTGGAGGGAAAACGGGAATCAGGCCCCTTTCTGCGCCCTTTTCCTGGCGAAGACCATGTATCCGGTGTGGCCGAGCATGTCGAAGGCGGGCCTCACCCCTCCGGAATGCACCTCGAGCATGCGCTGAAGGTTCTCCAGCGCGCAGACGTCGGCGAATCCCCTCTCGCGCAGAGCGACGACGACGGACTCCACCTGGTTCATGTTGGGGACGTATGCGCATAGCCTTCCGCCGGGACGGAGGACCGGGGACAGGTTGTCCAAGGCCAGCCACGGGTCTGGCATGTCCATCGTGAGGGCGTCGAACGGGCCCTCGGGAGGCTCGGCGGAGCGGGCGTCGCCGATGCTGTAGGACCAGAATGCGTCGAGGCCGGTCCTGGAGACGTTCTTCCCTGCGCGGACGGCGTTCTCCTCCTTCAACTCGAGGGTATGGACCGAGCCGCCGGGCGCGACGGCGTGAAGAAGGGCGGTCGTCAGCCCCCCGGATCCGGCGCCGACCTCCAGGACCCTGTCGCCGCACTTGACGTCGCAGTACGCCAGTATGGTCGCGGCGTCCTTGGGGGTTATCACCTGGGCGCCCCTGTCCAAGGAGGTCATGAGCTCCATCAGGCCCGGGCGGAACGCCGTATAGTCCTTCCCCATCAAGGTCAACGTGTCCCCGTCGTCCATATCCAGGAAGCGGGAGCCGTCTATCGCCCCCAGGGACTGAACCCTGACCATCCCCGGCGCGACCCTGATCCAGTGCCTCTTTCCACCGGCGTCTTCGATGTAGACCGTCTCGTTCTCTTTGAATGCCATCGTCCGAGGTAACGCTGGCCTGTTCTTGTCGTTTGCTGTCGGATGCGCGCCCGCCTTGAGATGCGAAGACGCCTGAAAAAGGAAAAGGATGCTCCGGGCGGGTCTGCGCCCGGAAGATCCGCTTGTTCGACGAGCGCCTGTCGGCCTCACATCGTGTGGGCAGCGTAGGCGGGCTTGTCCGTCTCCGCCCCGCAGATTATGCATCTGCCGTGGAACGGCTCCGGGACGTACGGGGTGCCGAGGATCTTGAACCCGTGCTCGTCCTCGAACTTGTGCCCGCATTCCGCGCTTCCGCACCATCCGAACCTGAGGATCTTGTCCTCGGGGATGCCCTCAAGGGAGTCGATGTCCTGGACGCGGGACCTCTGCACCTCCTCGGCCTTGGCGAGCATGGACTCCGAGATGACGTCCAGGAGCATCTTCACCCCGGGCTCGACGGAATCGGAGGAAATAGTACCCTTCTCGCCGGTGTCCCTCCTGCAGAACGACACCACGCCGTTCTCGATGTCCCTGGCCCCGACCTCCAGACGGACCGGGACGCCTTTGATCTCCCAGTCGTAGTACTTGCTTCCGGGACGGGCGTCACGGTCGTCCAGCTTCGTCCTGACCCCTGCGGCGGACAGCCTGTCCCTGAGGCGGGCGCAGTACGCCGCGACGTCCTGGGCGCTGTTCTTGGAGATGATCGGTATGATTACGGCCTGGATGGGCGCGATCCCGGGAGGCATGACCAGGCCCTTGTCGTCGCCGTGGACGCCTATCAGGGCCCCGACCAGGCGCTCGCTCATGCCGAACGTGGTCTGGTGGACGTGCTTGTGCTCCCCGTTCTCGTCCTCGTAGGTTATGTTGTAGGGAATGGAGAAGTTGGTCCTGTAGTGGTGTATGGATCCCATCTGCAGGGTCCTGCCGTTGGGCATGGACGTGTCTATCCCGACTGTGTAGTGCGCCCCGGGGAACTTGTCCCACTCCGTGCGCACCAGGAGCGTGTACGGGAGGCATATCCTCTTGGCTATCCTCGCCAGGATCTGGATGTCCTCCTCGATCTGGCACTGCGCATCCTCCTCGGACACGTGGCAGGTGTGCGACTCGAAGAAGTGGATCTCGCGGACCCTTATGAACGGGCGGGTCTGCTTGGTCTCGTAGCGGAACGTGTTCACGATCTGGTACGTCTTCAGGGGAAGGTCCTGATGGGACCTGACCCAGAGGGAGAACATCGGATACATCGCGGTCTCGGACGTGGGCCTGACCACGAGCCTGACGTCCAGCTCGTTGGCGCCGGCATGGGTGACCCAGTAGACCTCCTCGTCGAATCCCTTGATATGGTCCTTCTCCTTGGCGAACTCGGTCTCCGGAATCATCAGGGGGAAGCAGACCTCGTCGTGGCCGGTGGCGTCGAACTCCTCGCGGATGTACCCGTCGATCTGCCTCATGATCTTCCAGCCGTAGGGCGTCCAGACGTTCATCCCCTTGATGGGATACCTCTTGTCGGAGAGCCCGGCCTTCTCGACTATGTCGAGGTACCAGTCTGCGAAGTCGTCCTCCTTCAACGACATCGGAAGCCCCTCCTGAGCTCCTCTGCGATGACGCTGGCCACGGATATCTTGGATGCCGGCCCCTCCAGGGTGTTGCAGCTGAGGACCTCCTTCAATGCGCTGGAGCTCAGCCTGTTGAACGCGTCGTTCACGAACACGCCGTGGGTGCAGGCGACCGAAACCTCTGCGGCCCCGGCCTCCTTGAGGGCGGAGGCGGCGGCTATGATGGTTCCGCCGGTGGAGATCATGTCGTCCACGATCAGGATGCGCTTCCCCTTGCAGTCCATCTCGGCAGGGGCGATGCGGACCTCGGTCCCGGACAGACGGGTCTTCTGGAGATGGTCGTAAGGGACCCCCAGGCGCTCGCCGACGTCCTTGGCGCGGTCCTTGGCCCCTATGTCGGGAGACAGGACCAGGTCGATGCCCTTCCCGCGGAAGTACCCGGCGATGCAGGCCGCGGCCTTCACGTCCTTGTGGGGATGGGAGAAGTTCTGGAGCGTGGCCTCCTTGTGGATGTCCACCGTGACCACCTTGTCGCAGAACCTGTCGAGGACCGAGCACATCACCTTGGCCGACGTCGGCTCCCCGGGCTTGAACAGCCTGTCCTGCCGGGCGTATCCGAAATACGGGATGACCATGGCCACCCTCTTCGCGCCCATCCCGACCGCGGCGTCCCTCAGAAGGAGCATCTCCACGAGCCCGCTGTCCGGATACGTGTTCTGCACGATGGCCACATCGTCGTCGATGGCGTCCCCTTCAAGCTTGGTGTAGCACTCGCCGTCAGGGAACCTGCTCGTCTCGGCCTTCATGAATCCGCAGCCGAGCTCGCGCGCTATCTCCCCGGCAAGTCCGGCTGATGACGAACCGCCGATTACAATCATAAAAGGGAGTAAACCCCTTCTAGTTCTTATAGAAAAGGGAGACCTTTATAACGGGGCACATGCGTGCGAACCCACCGACACGGATTTATCGGCGACCAATATGGACTGCTCATGAGCGAAAGGTTGGACGTGGTGACCGACGAGCGCATGGACAAGTACCTTGACATAACCGCCAGGGCCTTGGCCAAGGCCGTGATAGCCCCGCCGGAGAGGTCCTTCAACAGAAGGCTGGCCGAGAGCTACCTGGACATGGCCAAGAGCTATTACGCCGACGCCAAGCACTTCAGGGAGGAAGGCGACTACGTGACCGCGTTCGCCGCCGTGAACTACGCCCATGCGTGGCTGGACTGCGGAGCCAGGACCGGATTGTTCGACGTGGGCGGGGACGACGTCCTCTTCACCCTCTTCGAGCGAAGCCGCCCGAGTACGGACGGCAGCAGCGGATCTCCGCGCGGCGCCCGAGGATGCGGCGGGCCTCCCGTTCGGGGGCGTTGGTGAACACGCTGTTCCCCAGCATGCACATGCCCGCGCGATAGCCCTCTCCCCTGAGCCTGGAGAGGGCGGCGGAGATCTCCGGAGACTCCAACCCGGCATCGAGAGAGAAACGGGCGGAGCAACTGTACAGCATTTCTTCGGACGGGGCGGACATGAACTCCTCTATGGCGGCGGAGCCGGCCCTCGCGATCCTCTCGGAGACCTGCGGGTCGGAGAGAACGGAACCGGTCACCATCTTCGGCCCGAGGACGGCCAGGCTGAGCCCGCGCATCCTTATCCCCGCGTCCGCCACGGAGCCAGAGAATCCCGGAGACATGCGCACCGGAACCGCGAATCCAGACGCGATGGCATCCACGTCCCCCAGGCCTCCTCCGCATAGTACGTCTGCGGAATGGGCGGCGCGGAAGGCCTCCTCCGCGGATGCGCCGACGATGTCCGCGACGCAAAGGGAGGCGGCTATCGCCCCGGCCGCGCTCATCCCGAAGCCCTGGCTCACCGGGAGCCCGTTCCTGATCTCAATGTCGAATCCGCGCCCTCCGGATACCCCTTCCACCGCCGCGCGGGTGACCGGCGCCCTCGACAAGACGCCGTCTATCACGATTCTGACCTCTCCGTCGTCCCTCTCCTCCGCGCGGGCCCTGGCGCCCAGGCCGAGCCTCACGCCTATCCCGCGGGATCCCGACTCCAGGGGATCGGCGGTCCTGAACGGCTGAAACGCGCAGGTCAGGTGGCCGGGGCAGAAGGCCTGCCTCATAGAAGCTTCGCCGCCCTCTCCAGTATCCCCTCGGCGACCTCGTCCTTGGACCCCGAGACGGTCTCGAAAGAGTCGGCGGTGACGAACAGGACCTCCGCCGCGCCCTTCCCGGCCATGGACACGTCGTCCGCCACGATCGCCGACAGGCCGTACTTCTCCAGACGCGAGCGCGCCTTCTCCGCCAGCGCCTCGCCGGAAAGCCCCGACTCCGCCTTGAACCCTATCACGCGCCGGCATCTGCCGCGGACCAGCGGAAGGACCTTCTCCACAGGCACCAGCTTCAAGTCGAGGCCGGAGCCGCTGGACGCCTTCCCCTCGATCACGTGGTCGGGCCTGAAGTCGGCCAGCGCCGCGGGTACTATGACCAAGTCGTGGCTGATCGACGGCACCATTGAGACCAGGTCCTCCACCGATGAGAAGCGTTTGGCAGGGATCCATCCCGGGATCTGCACGTCGGCGCCGCCCATCCAGAGCTCCGTGTCCGCCCCCATCTCGAACGCCTTGACGGCCAGGGAGAGCGCGGTCCTGCCCGAGGAGCGGTTGGTGATGATCCTCATGGAGTCTATGGCCTCCTCGCTGCGGCCCCCTATCACAAGCACCCGTCTTCCGGAAAGCGGCCCTTTGGAGAGGATCCTGATCACGTTCTCGACGACCTCGTCCCTCGACGCCGCCTTGGCCCTCACCCCGTCGGTACGCGGTCCGATGAAGGCCGCCCCCCAGGACCTGAGCCTCTCCACGTTGGCGGAGACCGCCGGGTTCCGGTACATGGACTCGTGCATCGCCGGGACGAAGGCCACCGGGACGCCTGAGCCGAAGGCGACCGTCGCCATGGAGGTCACCGCGGTGTCGTCTATCCCGTTGGCGATCTTCGAGACCGTGTTGGCCGTCGCGGGATATATCAGCAGCAGGTCGGCGGACCCCATGAGGTCTATGTGCTCGGTGCGGCCGGTGAGGGACAGCACCGGGGGATGGCCGCTGGCGAACTCCAATGAATCCGGCGTCACGAGCCTGGATGCGGCCTCGGTCATCACCGGGAACACCTCCGCCCCGTGGCGGATCAGCTCGCGGACGGCGTAGAAGCACTCGGTGGCCGCTATGCTGCCCGTTATGCCCATGACTATCCTCTTTCCCTCGAGCTTCAAGCTCTTCTCACCGTAGATCTCCTCCGACGGATGCATCGCAACACCTTCCTGATCTCGCTGACCGCGGCCTCCAGGACCTCGTCCGGGCCGGCGGACGCGTCTATTATCTTGAAACCGAACTCCTTCGCCAGGCGGAGATACTCCTCCCTGACCCTGCGGAGGAACCGGACCTCCTCGAACTTGCTCATGTCCTCCCCGCGTGAGCGGACGCGGGACATCGTGACGGCCGGATCCGCATCCAGCAGCAGGGTCAGGTCCGGGACCCCGACAAAGCGGGAGCTCAGGGAGAGAAGCCAGTCCCTGTCGACGCTGCCGCCGTCCAGCCCGGAGGACTGGTACGCGACCGTCGAGGCGAAGTACCTGTCGCAGATCACCGCCTTCCCCTCGGACGCCCATCCGCGCATGGCTTCCGTATGATCGTTGCGGTCGGCGGTGAACAGCAGGGCCTCGGTCGACTGCGACACGCCTTCGAACGCCCCCGAGCGCATGAGCCCGCCGACCTTCCCGCGGGTGGGCTCGGCGGTCAGGACCACGTCGCGGCCTTCCGCCGACAGGATATCCCGCAAACGGGCGCACAGGGTGCTCTTGCCCGACCCGTCTATCCCCTCTATCACGATTATGGCTCCCATGCGGACACCTCGTATCTCCAGCAAGGACTTCTCCAGATGGAGGATCACGGAGTCCATCGACTCCACGTCCTTGGCGTACGGCCCGCAGAGGAACGCCAGCGTGTCGCGGATGCGGGTGTTGTAGACCACGCCCAGCGCCATCAGGTTCGTGCGGAGGTCGTCGGCCAGCTGATTCCCGCGCCTGTCCCAGTCGGTGAGTATCACGGCGGACTTCCCGGCCTTCCACACGGCCTCCGCCGCCCTGACGGGGCCCCCTCCGCTCTGGACGCAGAAGAAGTCCCCCGACACGCCGGAGCTGGTGAGCGCGGCTATGTCCTTGGAGCCCTCCACCAGGATCATGTGGGTCCCCTTGAGCGCGGACAGCGAGTCCAGCTCCTTCATTATGAGCTCGAGCCTTTCGGCGTCGTCGGCCGGAGGACGCAACGTCAAGCACCTCCTCCGCGCGCTCCGGGTCGCCGTACACGGTCACCGTCTTCTGCCTGGCGGTATGTCCGGACGTGACCTGCGAGCGCATGCCGGTTATCCTCTCGAACGTCTCCTCGACCTCCTTGTTGGCCCGTCCGTCCAGCGGCGGCGCCCTCACGCGGAGTATCAACCTCTTCCTCCATTCGTCGAAGCCCTCGGGGCCGGACCTTCCGGAGCGGGGCGAGACCAGGACGTCCACCTCCAGACGTCCCTCTTTCCTTCTGGAGACGTCGGCGATGCGCATGCCACATAATCGGCGACGTGGAATTTAACCGTGCCGTGGAAGAACAACGTTATCTATACATCGGACGATAGCCGCGCATGAGCCCCGTGCTGGAGCATATGACCTTTGACGAGCTGTCCGAGCTCTACAGGGTGGAGATGAACGGCAGTTCCATCTCTCCGGCGCGCAGGGACCTGTTCAGGGCCATGGCCGACCTTCTGACCAGGCTCAGGGGCGAGTACGAGAAGCAGCTGGCCCTGGACCCGGATTCGGTCATGTGCGAGGGCGCGGAGCACAGGAGGAAGAGCGCCGAGCGCCTGTGCAAGGAGATCGTCCGGATAAGGGCGACCAAGGTCTGCAACATGGCCTTCCTCGGGGCACTTGGGTCCAAGAACTCCCTGGACGTCCTCACCGAGGAGGAGAAAAGCTATTATTACAAGATCCTGGAGGCCTCCAAGGCCCATCTGTCCGAGGTGGACAGGCTCAGGGGGAAGAGGGTGACCGTCGCGACGCACATCGACGAGGTTCCGGCCAGGGACCTTCCCGCGGCGGAAGAGGTCCCCGAGGAGGTTCCGGAAGCCGCCCCTGAAGTCCCGGAGGCTCCCGCCGTGCCGGAGCCCGAGCCCGAGTTCGTCCCTCCGGAAGACCAGTTCCAGGACGGCTTCCCGGACCCGGACGACGCGTTCCCGCCGGAGGACGTCATGGCCGAATGGGCGGAGGAGCCTGAGGTCCAGGTCCCGATGCCTGACAACGGCACCGCCCCGGCGGAGGAGCCCGACGAGTCGCTCGAGCCGGCCCTGATAAGGATCCTGGAGGACCTGCCGGAGTTCGCCGGACCGGCCAGGGACTACAGGCTGTGCAAAGAGGACGTGGTGACCGTCCCCAAGGTCATGGCCGAGGCGCTGATAAACTCCGGGAAGGCGGCCGCCGTCGACCCTTCACCTTGAAGGTCCTCGTGTCGCCCTGGAACTCGAGGCAGTCTATCTTCAGCCTGCGGACCCCGGTTATGTTCGCGACGGTCTCCCTGGCGACGTCCGGCTCGTTGTTGGTGCGGCTCAGATGGGCCAGGAATATCTTCCTCGCGTCGGACATCGTGCGCTTGAGCGCCATCCCGGTGTCGCGGTTCCACATGTGCCCCTTCTCGCCCTCGATGCGCCTCTGCAGGGACGGGGGATAGGGGCCGTTGTGGAGCATCTCCAGATCGTAATTGGCCTCGACTACCGCCGCGTCGCAGCTCTTGAGGGCGTGCTCGATCCTGAAATCGAACTTGCCGGTGTCCGTTACCACGGCCAGCTTGCCCTTGTCCGTCTCGACGAAGAACGCGTTGGGCTCGGCCGCGTCATGGTATGTCGGAAGCGGGACGACCCTGAACGGGCCTACGGAGAAGCAGTCCTTCAGGTCGTATGGGATGTAGTCGACGGCCCCCATGGAGGAGGCCTGGAACGTCCCCAGGGTGCACATGACAGGGACGCCGAGGCGACGGGCCATGGGGCCGACCCCCTTCACATGGTCAGCGTGCTCGTGGGTGACTAGGATCGACTTGATCATACGCGGATCGACGCCCTCCCGGTCCATGTAGGACATGAGGGTCCGGCAGCTGAGGCCGGCGTCTATCATCACGGCCTCGCCGTCGCATTCGACCACGGTGCAGTTCCCGTCGCTGCCGCTGGCGAGGACGTGGACCTCCATCATGTCTCAGACCTTTCTCTTGTAGAGCGCGAAGACTATGTCGGCCCTGGAGATGACTCCGAGGACCACTCCCTTCTCGACCACCGGGACGCGGTTGACACCCATCTCGATCATAGATTTGAGAACTTCCATGATGGAGGCGTCCGGGCTGGTGGTCAGGACGGTGCGGGTCATGATGTCGTCGACGACCATGTTGGATATCTCCTCGGAGATCCTCTTGAGCTCGTCGTCCCCCTCTGAGCTGGAGTCCATGGAATAATTGAGCATGACCGAGCCCGCGTTCTCCTTGTCCAGGCTCAGCTGGTACTTGTAGATGATCTGCAGGATGTCGTTCTCGCTGAGTATCCCGAGAAGGTGGTTCCTCCTATCCACCACCGGAGCCCCTGAGATGTTGTCGATGGCGAACTTGATCGCCGCCCTCTTTATCGTGTCAGTAGGCTGAAGCGTGACCACCTGCGTGGTCATAAGATCCCTCACCTTCAATTTGGACATCGTGGTCGGTATCATGGAGAGCCAATATATTTATTGGGGTAGAGGTCGCCATGAACGCTCGACAGGACGCTGCTCACTGCCGACAATTCAGATAGATTTATTAACAATGACTTGTTAACGGGATTTCGACGGGGCCTGTAGCTCAGCTAGGTAGAGCGTTCGACTCTTAATCGAACGGCCAAGGGTTCGAATCCCTTCAGGCCCGCCACCTTCTT
>JAFWTC010000068.1 GCA_017519045.1 Candidatus Methanomethylophilaceae archaeon | reverse complement strand
CGCCGCATGATAACCCTAGAGACGCTGTCCCTCATCGCCGACGCGGTCCAGGAGGCCATCTCCAAGATACCCGATTCCGAGAGGGGAGCGAAAGTCTGCATGGGCGCCGACGGCACGCCTACGTCGCAGATCGACAAGGTGGCCGAGAACGCCGCCATGATGTACATCCAGCGCAACGCGGTACCGGTGAACATTCTCAGCGAGGAGATAGGGTTCGTCGACAACGGGGCGGAGGAGACGCTGGTGATGGATCCGATAGACGGGACCTCCAACGCCATCGCCGCCGTTCCTTATTACACGGTGTCGCTCGCCGTGGGCAGGTCGTCGCTGTCGGAACTGTATCTGGGTTATCTCCGCAATCTCGCCACCGGCGACGTCATCTGCGCCGAGAAGGGGAAGGGGGCGTACAAGAACGGGAGGAGGATAGGCGTCCGCAAAGCCGACCTCAACGACCTGTTCATGATGATATACCAGGGGAACAGCGCGCATCCCGACTCCCAGGCCCTGGCCAGGAGGGTGAAGTCCTCCCGCTCGTTCGGCTGCGCCTCCCTGGAGATGGCCATCGTTGCCGAGGGCGCCGCGGACGGATACTTCATGGATTCCGAGCGTTACACCCGTGCGATAAGGGTGGTCGACATAGCCGCAAGCGTGCTGATCCTCAGGGAGGCCGGGGGAGAGGTCTACGGGCTCGACGGGAACCCCCTTGACATGCCCCTGGACCTGGACCACAGGTCCAACTTCCTGGCGGTCGGGGACAGGAAGGTCTACGACTTCGTGATGAGGAGCGACGTCCTTCCCCAGGAAGGGCTCAGATACGGCGTGTACACGAACGCGTCCGTCCCGAAGGCCGCGGAGTACACCCGGCAGGTCCTGGACGCCCTGAAGGGCCACGAGGTCTCCGTGGACGTCGACATAGCGAAGGTCCTGGGGATCCCCGGGGTCCCGCTCCAGGAGATGGACGCGGACCTGGTCATCGTCATAGGCGGGGACGGGACCCTTCTAAGGGCGATGCAGGGCACCGACGCGCCGGTGATAGGGATCAACGGGGGAAGCGTCGGGTTCCTGGCCGAGATAGACAAGGACCACATCGACGAGGGCATAGCGCGCCTCCTCGCAGGCGACTACTCCGTGGACACCAGGTTCAAGATAGCTACGTGGTACGACGGCGAGTATCTTCCCGATTCCGTCAACGAGGCGGTGGTCCACACGGACACTGTGGCCAAGATACGCCATTACAGGATATACGTGGACGACGTCCTGGCCGCGGACTTCCGCGCCGACGGGATAGTGGTGTCCACGCCCACCGGGTCGACCTGCTACGCCATGAGCCTGGGCGCCCCCTACATGGATCCCAACGTGGACGCCATCCTCATAGTCCCCATGGCCCCCTACAAGTACACCTCCCGTCCGTTCGTGGTCCCCGCCACCTCCAAGGTGACGGTCGAGAACGTGATGGACAAGGGATGCATGCTGGTCCTGGACGGTCAGAGCGAGACCCAGATGCGCGGAGGGACGACGGTGCAGTTCATGATGTCGTCAAAGAAGGCTCGCCTCATTCGCTTCAAGAGGGATTTCTACAGCAGGGTCAGGGAGAAGCTGGTGAACGGGGAATGAACCGCATAACAGGGGTGGACGTCGACTTCATCGACGGGTTCAACGACGCGGCCAGGTCCACGTATCCGGACGAGTTCCTGTGCATGACGAGGGAGATAGACGGAGTGATCTCGGAGATCATACTCCTCCCGGGGACGGTGTTCGGCGACAGCCACAGCTTCCTCAGCCAGTGGATGGCCCCCATAGACTACAGCATCGCCGGCACCGCCCATTCCCATCCGGGATATTCCAACAGGGCGTCCGACGCCGACCTCGACTACTTCAGGAACATGGGCGGGGTGCATCTGATCACCTGCCAGCCCTACGACAGGCACAGCTGGAAGGCCTACGACTCCGAGGGGAACGTCCTGGACCTCGAGGTCGTTTACTGATGGTGCGAGCTTGCCCTCACCAGGTCGGACGCGGCCTCCATCAGTCCCACGAGATACGCCTTGTCGGTGGATTCGGCGAGCACCTGGACGCGTCCGTCGGCCGGCTTCCTGATCAGGAACCATCCGCCCTCCAGGTCCACGCGCCATCCGTCGGCGGCCGACACCCTGACGGCCTGCATCTCGTTGAGGATCTCGGTCATCCCGCGGGTGAACGCCGCCAGGTCCTCCCCTAAGGACAGGGACTCCTCCCTCCAATAATGGACGGGCATGGCCAGGCACATCCTGTTCAGGCTGTCGCTGTAGGCTATCTCCGACAGGATCGACGCCGTGCGGAACGGATCGGGGGAGGGAAGGCCCCTGTACATCAGGCCCTCTTCGCATATCCCGATGTCCGCGCCCTCCCTGACCATCTTCTCCGCCACCGAGCCGGCATCGCATGACGCTATCAGGTATTCCGCCTCGGCGCAGGCATTCTCCACGAGCGAGGACGTGTCGGCCGAGGCCACGATCTTCTTCGGCCTCAGATGCGAGACCACCATCGCGGCCGCCTCGAAGCGGGTTATGATCCTCCCCTCCTCGTCGATCATGACCGCGCGGGATCCGGACCTGTCGAACCCCGCTCCGATGTAGCCGTCCTCGGCCTTCACGATGTCGATGAGGTTCGAGAGCCCGTCGGCGTCCAGCGGATCCTCGGCGGACCTCCGCCCGCGGTCGGGGTGCCCATCGATCGATATGACGTTCGATCCGATGATTCTGGGCGCTACCAGGGCGGCGGTTCCGCATCTGCAGTCTATGGCGGTAGGGGACTTGTACGTCTTCCCGAGCTCCGATTCGAGATGATCAGCGTATTCCTCGGCCGCGCGCCCGTACTCCAGCCTGTTCCCGATCCCGGCGTAGTCGGGTGCGGCCGTTCCGCCCAGGGAGGTCTCCGTGTGCCTGACCTGCTCCTTGGTGAAGGGGCTTCCGTCCTGGTTGAAGACCACGTATCTGCTTTGGGGGCCTTCCTCCTTGACGAATACGGCGCAGTCTCCTTTTCTGGCGGCGTATGCGACGGCCGGTTCGGGGGCGATTCCGCCGTCGACGACGTCCGCGCCCTGGGACAGCAGACCCGCTATCAGGGCCTCGCACATCATGCGCGAGCTGCGGGCCATGTCGGTGGCGACCACCACCCGTTTCCTTTCCGCGGCCAGGGCCCGTCCCAGCCGTATGCCGATCTCGGGCGAGGAGACCCCTTCTGGCCAGTGTCCGAGAGGGGCGCGTTCATCTTGTTCCATGTTGCCGTCTATACTTGGACGTTCATATCCGTTGCGGTCTCATCAGTGATATATCCACCGTGTAGGATGCGTCTCCATGGAGTTCAGGAGGGTTTTGCCAGGGGGCGAGGAGGCGTTCTCGGATTACGCCCGCCCCTTGTGGCTGGATGCCAACGAGTCCCTGGTGGGAGGCGGCAGGCCGATGATTGAGGAGATATGCGAGGATTGGATCGGGCCGGAGACCGTCCGGAGGAAGATGGAGGACGGCTTCGTATTCGGATATCTCGTGGAGGACGGAAGGAATGCGGGATTCGTGTCGTTCGGTCTCCCGGAGGACGGGGTAATCGAGCTCGACAAGCTGTACATAGAGCCCGGGTTCCGCGGGAAGGGCTATGGGAGGAGGGTCTTGGAAGGCGTATTGGAGCACGGCAGGGGCCTGGGATGCGTGAAGGCGAAGCTCGTCGTCAATTCGAGCAACGCGCCGGCCATATCGCTCTATGAACGCCTCGGATTCGTCACGGAGGAGGTGAGGGCCTATCGTAGGAACGGATGGCCCGAGACCCGCCTGTACACGATGTCCGCGCGCATCTCATAACAACCGTCGGAACCATTGGTCGGATTATACATCCAATATACTAGTCAATCTTGTATTGGATATAGTACGTTAAGGGAATTTTTCTTCCATATTATAAGAATGTATTTTATACTGGACTCGGTGATTTGATTTACAGGTGCCGAAAATGTCTATGGAACCCATATCTTTGGACAAGGCGAAGACCATCGCCAAAAACAAGGGATTGAAGCCTGGGAAGGTGAAGGGCATCCAGGGGGTGCAGTTCACCAAGGGAAAGAACGACAGGATCGAGGTCATCAGCTGGGATGATTTCGAGAAGGCCCTCAAGAAGAGGGGTCTGGCCGTCTACGAGTCCGGCGGCTGGATGAAGATAATGAAGAAGCCCAGTCAATAAGTTAAAATATAAGCACTTGATGTGGGTTTCTGAACTATTGCAAGGGTATCCGAGCCTGGCCAAAGGAGATAGGTTCAGGGCCTATTCTCGTAGGAGTTCGAGGGTTCAAATCCCTTCCCTTGCACCTTCACTTCTTTTCCTTTAAAGAAAACAGCGACTTTTATCGCACTCTGATTCGGGAGTTTATAGCTTACGCTGAACAATCTCCGCCATCGGCCCAACGACAGGAAAGTACCAACACAATTTCCTTACACGGCTGATTCCGTACTATGACTT
>JAFWTC010000067.1 GCA_017519045.1 Candidatus Methanomethylophilaceae archaeon | reverse complement strand
GGCCGAGGAAAAGGCCAAAGCCTACATGGACTACTCGCTCAACGTCATTAACATCATCAACGAACGCCTGAAGGATACCAAGCGCCCGTACGTCATCGTGGCCGGAGGGTCCAAGAGCCTTGCGGAGGACGGCGTCTCGTCCACGGTCACCGTCTACTCCAATCCGATGGAAGGCGACTATTACTTCACCAACCTCGTCGCCAACGCCTACACCAACTCGTCAGGGCTATCCGAATTCGGATCCAAGAAGCTGTCCTACGAATGGATGCTGCTGAACGACAACCTGCTCGACTACATTCTGATATACCAGAACCAGACCGGCTTCGCCACCGGATCCGCCGACAGCGGCGTCATCATCACGCAGCAGGAGTTCAACGAGCGCTTCGAATCCACAGTCGGAACCTACAAGGAGATGTCCGCGTACAAGAACGGACACTGCATCGGAATTCCGTACGACATGTTCGGGGGCATCTCCGGATACGGGCTCACTCTGATGATCGCGTACATGATCTATCCGGATCTCTTCACCCTGAACGAGGCCCAGGATATGCTGCAGAAGTGGTTCGACGAGTTCACTGTCGCAAAGCTCGATGTCAGGAAGACCGGAGGATACTACTACAGCGGCGGCTCCTACCCCGCGTCCTACCTCTGAAAACGAAGGGAGGGGCTCCCCTCCCGACCTTTACGATTCACATGGCCAACAGATTCATCACCGAAGCGGTAGACGCATGGGTGGCCGACGACGTCGACTTCAGCGAGGAGATGACGGAGTATCGCCACAATACGATGCTCAAGGAGCTCTTCATCGCGATCTGCGTGATAGCCGCATTCCTAGTGGCGGGATGGACCCTTACCATAGGCGACTACCCCATTGGCTTCTTCCACAGTTACGAAGTACTCTGGAACCACCTGACCGGGTCGATAACGGATTCTACGGAGGACTTCATCATCTGGAGGGTCCGCACGCCGAGGATATTCACCGGCCTTCTGGCTGGATTCGGCCTTGCCGTCTGCGGAGCCGTGATGCAGAGCATCCTGAAGAACCCGCTCGCGGATGCGTACACGACGGGAGTGTCGTCAGGTGCGTCTTTCGGCGCGACCCTCGCCATTGCGTTGGGAGTGTCCATCGCCGGGGCCGGAGGATACGCCCTGGTCGCCAACGCGTTCGTGTTCTCGCTGATACCCGTGCTGGTCATAGTGACGGTGGCCAAGATGAGGGGCGCGTCTCCCACGACCATGATAATGGCCGGAATCGCGGTCATGTACATCTTCAACGCCACCACGACGTTCATAAAGCTGGGCGTAAGCGACGCCACGCTGGGTGCCCTGTTCGACTGGTCCGTAGGATCGCTGGACAACAGCAGCTGGCGGCAGGTGGAGATAATGGCCGTGTTCGTGGTGTCCGGATACATCGTCATACAACTGATGGGACGGAAGCTGAACGTGCTCTCCACAGGAGACGAGAGCGCCCGGGCGATGGGCGTCGACTCCAACACCTTGAGAACGATCTGCATGCTGATAGTGTCCCTGATAGCCGCGAGCATAGTCAGCTTCACGGGGCTGATCGGGTTCGTGGGCCTCGTATGTCCCCACATCACAAGGCTGGTGATCGGTTCCGACAACAGATTCCTGATTCCTGCCTCAGCGATGTTCGGAGCGGCGCTGCTTCTGGGGTCCGACCTTGTCGGAAGAGTGATCATAGCCCCCGAAGTGATCCCGGTCGGAGTCATAACGTCCTTCATCGGCGGCCCGATGTTCCTCTGGCTGATCATCAAGCAGAAGAGGGAGGTGTGGCGACGTCCATCATAGAGCTTGACAAGGTTGAATGCGGATACGGGGAGCACACGGTGCTGAAGGACATCTCGTTCACCGTCGACGAGCCTGGATACATTTGCGTCATAGGCCCCAACGGGGTCGGGAAGTCCACCCTCATCCGCGTCATCACGGGGCTCATAGACGTGAAATCTGGAACAGTCCGCATAAACGACAAACCCCTAAGCGATTACAGCCGCAAAGAACAGGCCCGCATAATCGGATACGTTCCGGTCATGTCGTCAGACTTCAACATCATGTCCGTTCTAGACACCGTGCTCATCGGACGTTACGTCAGGCAGAAATGGCGCACCACCCAGGCGGACATCGACGTAGCATACAAGGCGCTTAGAGCCATGGAGATAGAGGGTCTGGCAAACAAGAGGTTCAACGAACTCTCCGCAGGACAAAGGCAAAAGGTATCCTTGGCGAGAGGGCTGATCCAGGAACCGCAAATACTCATGCTGGACGAGCCGACAGCCAATCTGGATGTGAGGCATCAGATATACGTCTCATCCTTCCTGAAGGAGCTAGCAAGCCGCACGAGCATGACAGTCTTCACGGTAAGCCACGACCTCAATCTCGCCGCTAAATATGCAGACACCGTGGTCGTCATGAAGAAGCCTGGAATCCTTTACGGAATCGGAACCCCGAAAGAGATGATCACCAAGGAAATGATCGAAGAGGTCTACGAAGTCGACTGCGACATAACAGACGACCGCGGAACGCCGCATGTGGTTCTCCAAGAGGTATTGGGGCGCGAGGAATATCGAACAGCCATCTGATCATCGTCAATTTCCCACATCCTAAGAAGTCTCAAAACCTCTTTTTCATCCAATCGGTGCAACGACAAACGAGATCCTGGCATCCGATTTCAACTATGCGTTTTCAATATGGTTTATTAATCGACATGGCCCCCCGACGACTGCAGGCGATACCCTGCCATTCAAATGGCTGACCTTTCTCACGGCGACGATAATCATTATCGGGATCGTCGTCGGACTCGGATTGTACAATAAAGGAGGGAACGACCCCGTCGAAAACGACTTCGTTGATAAGGACACCCCCAAGATAACCGCATCCTTCTCCTCGAACTACAGCGGACTCTTCGGTGAGGACTACTACCTCATAGACAGCGTGGCAGAGGGGGTGGGAACCGCCAACCACCCCAACGGACAGGAAGGCCACACCCACAACTACGTGACGTTCATCATCGAGGACAGCAAGGAAAAGGCGAAGAGCGAGTTCAACTCCCTCAAAGACATGAACAGCAAACACGACGGCCTGGCCGTGTCGATCAAGGGCGGGTTCGAGGACGCCGCGGGAGTTTACAACAACGTCAACGACTCGGGATACATGTTCTATACCGGATACCTGGGCAACGCGTTCTTCGAATCCTACGCCTACGTCGACGGGAAGTCCATCACCGAAGACGACATCGCCACATTCGTCGCGACATCCACTACGCCTTCACCAACCCTGTGCCCGTCGACCAGGCCAAGCGCCTCTGAGAAGGATGCGGCAAAACGTGAATCCCCCAAGGATGAACATCAGAAACCGCGACTCTCCGTCTGTATGACCGGAAGTCGCATTGAGCAGAGGACTGGCCGAGGGGCGTATATTCTCATCCTTGGCCGGCCCCCTGCAATCCATGCAGAATGACCCTCGGATGAACCAGTACGACAAGCCAGCACACGTTTCACATCCCAAACAAATAACATTCAACTCACACTGTTTAAAATCTACATCTCAACAAGTTCTCGAAAAAAAAACGGTTTTATTGACTAATAAATAAAATAATATATTCAGTACAACGGTCGTCAATCGGATGATACATCCATTGTGATATCATGGATAAGAAAATCATAGCGATTGTCATCGTCGCCATCTTGATTGTTGCCGCTGCGGCGACAGCCATAATCCTCATGGGAAACGGAAGTCAAGAAAAGACCGTCAAGGCCACCGGCAACCTTCCTGTGTACGGAAATGCGAACAACGACGATGCCATAGACAAGAAAGACGTAGACCTGATGGAGAAGCTCATCAAAGACTCCAGCATCGACAGGTCCGCATACCCGTTCCTCGATGCAAACCAGGACGGCAAACTTGATTCTGCCGACGTAGAAATCGTCAAAAAGGTCATAAACAAGCAGAAATGCGACCTCTACTACGTAAACTTCGAGGACAAAGTCACTAAGCAGTCATTCCCCGTCAAGGCAGACCGCATCTGCGTCAACAGATACTTCTTCGCTGAAGCTGTGGACATCCTGGGCCTCTTCGATAAGATAGTCCTCGCACCCAAGAAGCTGACCGAAGACCGCTCCCACATGTACGACATGTCTCACATTGAGACCGCGTACGAAGGAGGCAAAGCCCCCACGACCGAACTCATATTGGAGAACAAGGTCGACTTAATCATAGCTGACTCATGGGACGGAAGCGTATGCGAGCCTGCAATGGAAGCCGATCCGAAAATCAGCACATTCTACGTCGACATCTACAGTTACGGCAACCTCGTCAAATTCATTGAAATCATCGGATTGTTCGTCGGAGCCAACGAAAGAGCCGCTGCCTATGCGAATTTTGTCAACGGCATAAACGACTACATCGACGAAGGAATGAAAGGCCTGACCAAGAAGAAGATCGCCATCACCTACCTCGGCTCGACCATAACCGCAGGGAACACGACCATGGAATGCGCCCCTTGCAGCTCCACATACCTCGTCAGCAAGCTCGCTGACGCATACTACTCCGATGACAAGAGCTCTAGGAACAACAGATACACCGTCGAGGACGAATGGATGCTGAAGAACTACAAGATCGAGTATGATGCAATTGTAGCCATGCACGAGTACACCGACACCACCAAGGTCAACGGCACGTACTACACTCCGGCGATGTTCAACGACCGGTGCGATCAGCTGGATCAGAAATACAGCGCGATTTCCATCAAGAATGACGGCAACCTCCACTCCGCCTCGTTCTTCTCGATCACGTTCGGAAGCTATGCCCACATCCCGATGATCGCCCACATGCTTTTCCCCGAGAAATTCTCCGAGGAGAAGGGCTGGGACTACCTGCAGGAGTACTGGAGCAACTTCTCGTCTGCCAAGATCGACGTCCGTACCCAGGGCGGATGGTTCGATACCAGGGCTTGAGCCCGATACAAACCTCTTCCCAAACCACTTCCACAAGAGGATCCTGAGATGAACGGCGGTACCAGCATCACCAAACAAGCGGTGGACGAATGGCTCCACGGGGAGTATCCGGAACTGGAAGAGGACCTGGAAGAATACCACCGGTTCAATCATCTCAAATACATCTTCATTGTCGCGTGCGTGATAGTGGCCATCCTAACTGCTGGATATGCACTATCGATAGGAGAATACAACATCTCTTTCCTCCAGACATATGAATTGCTGTGGCAACATCTGACAGGCAGCGTACCGGAGGACATGAGCATCCAAGATTACGTCGTGTGGACCCTTCGCTCGCCCAGGGTGCTAGGAGGCTTGTTCGCCGGCGCCGCGCTATCCGTAGGCGGCGTGATGATGCAAGGGCTCCTCAAGAACCCTCTTGCGGACACGTACACTACAGGAATCTCCTCTGGAGCATCACTGGGAGCAACCTTGGCAATCTGCGCAGGATTCACAGTAATCGCTGGACAATATTCCCTTGTCATCAACGCGTTCTTGTTCTCGCTCATCCCCATGGCGGTCATTCTCTCAGTATCAAAACTCAAGAGCGCCTCGGTAACGACGATAATAATGGCTGGAATCGCGGTGATGTATCTATTCAACGCCGTCACGTCCCTCCTAAAAATATGGGCAGAATCGGCTGCCTTGTCCGCAGTATTTGAATGGAGCGTCGGAGACCTTACTGGCCTCAAATGGGAGGAAGTCGCGGTCATGGGCATGGTCGTGATTCCAGGCTTGATAATCCTGTACCTCATGTCTGAAAAGCTTAACGCCATGACAATGGGGGACGAACAGGCCAGATCACTAGGGATCAACGTGGAAACATTCCGCCTAGTAAGTCTTCTGACAACCTCGCTAGTGACCGCTGCAGTCGTCTGTTTCACCGGACTGATAGGATTTATCGGACTGGTGTGCCCCCACATAGTAAGAATGTTCATCGGATCCGACAACCGTCTCCTGTTGCCTGCATCAGCAGCGTTTGGAGCCGCATTCCTCCTCATATGCGATGTGATAGGACGCGTGATAATCGCTCCCAGCACGCTACAGGTCGGAATAATCACATCATTCATTGGTGGTCCGGTGTTCCTATACCTCATAATAAAGCAACGTAGGACGGGGTGGTGACTTGACGACCATAGACATAAACGGCCTGTACTTCTCATACGACCCTTCCCACCCCATACTGAGCGGAATAGACCTCCATTTCAAAGACAGCGGCATGATTTGCATCGTAGGGCCGAACGGCGTGGGCAAATCCACCCTGGTGAGATGCCTGAACGGACTTCTGAAGCCGACATCCGGAACCATATCGGTCAACGGAAACGATATCGGGGAAATGACCCCTAGAGAAATAGCTGACATCATGGGCTTCGTCCCGGCTACCACCACCATTGCCTTCCCGATGTCCGTGGCCGACTCAGTGATGATTGCTCTAGACAGAAAGGACAAATGGCATACCTCAAAAGAAGACCTGGCGAAAGTGTACCTCTCCTTGGACGTCATGCGCATGAGGGATTTAGCGCTAAGAAGCTGCAACGAGCTGTCTGCAGGTCAGACCCAGAAAGTAGCATTATGCAGAGGCCTTGTCAGAAACTCCGAGATACTCATTCTTGATGAACCGACGGCGAATCTGGACATAAAACACCAGATCTTCGTGTCCGATTTCATGCACGAGCTGTCCATGGCGTCTGGGTGCACCATAATCATGATCAGCCATGACCTCAACATAGCCGCCAGATATGCGGACCAAATAGTGGTCATGTCCAAGCCAGGGGTCATTTACGATGTGGGCAGGCCAGAGGACGTGATTACGGAAAAGATGATCAGGGAGGTCTACGACGTGGATGCCGAGGTCATGATGAAGGACGGCCGCCCGTACGTGTTCCTGAACAGCGCCTTGAATTGGTAAAAGCCCCGCGGTCCGACCCGCAGGGCATGATTGTTTCAGACCAGGTGGAGGATGAGCCTTCCCTCGCCCTTGGCGTCCTGGTGCTGGCCGACCTGGAGCGCCTCCTCTATGACCTGGGTGCACGAGGTGGACACGACGCGGTCCTTGTGGTTGGCGCGAACCTCGTCCAGAGTGATGTCGAAGGAGTCCTTCAGGTTCAGGTAGTGGAAGTGCTGGAGTCCGACGGAGTAGACCATGTCGTCGCCGATCGGCTCGCCTTCGAAGTCGAACCTGAGATAGGAGTGGGTGGCCTGGTCGTACTCTACCACCAATCCCTTGGACAGCTGGTAGAACTCGCAGTGCGCGCCCTCGAAGACCTCGTCCCTGAGCATGCGCAGAAGCATGTGCTTCAACTGCGCCCCGGTGACGTAGATCATGTGGACGGCGTCGTCGTAGGGGAAGCACTCGTTGAGATCCCCCTTGGTCACGACGGGGCCCAGCTGCTCGTTGCGGATGCTCCCGGACCCGAGCAGGAATATGTCGACCCCCAGAGCGTCCTTGAGGACGTCGCTGAACAGGTCGCCCAGCTCGGTCTCCCTTATCCTGGACGGGTGGGTCAGCTGCCTGACGAACTTGGTGAGGATCCTTCCGTACTTCTCGTCGGTGCGCGACTTGTACGTTCCGATGACCTCCTCCATGGCCGGGTCCCTGGGGCAGTTCGCCGCGGTTATGGGCACCGGCTTCCAGACGTAGGAGTCGATGCGGTTGTTGTCGGTGTCGATCATGATGTCGAAGCGCCCGATCTGGTCGGTGCCGGTACCGGCCTGCACTATGGGGATCCCGTTGACCTCGCAGGGCTCCGTTAGGAACGTGTGCGAGTGCCCGCCGATGATGACGTCCACGCCCCATGCGGGGTCCAGCAGCGAGGCGAGCTTCTTGTCCTCCTCGAATCCGATGTGGGTCAGGAGCACGGTGAAGTCTATGTCGATGGCGTTGTAGGTGTTGCATATCTTCCCCACCTCCGCCGCGGCGTCCTCCACGCTGACGAACGCTCCTATGAGGCCGTCGGTCTTGCACTGGGCCAGGACGGTCTCGGTCAGGATTCCGATGAAGAGGATCTTCATCCCGTCGATCTCGATTATATGGCAGGGCTTGAACAGGCGGGCGTGGTTGGTCTTGATGTGGAGGTTGGCGTTGACGATGGGGAACTCGGCGCACTTCTCGAGGAACAGCAGGTGCGCCACGCCGTAATCGACCTCGTGGTTCCCCAGGGTCACCACGTCCGGGCCGAGGAGGTTCATGATCTCGATCGTGGAGATCCCCTGGAACTCCGAATCGATGATGGAGCCCCTGAACATGTCTCCCGCGATGGCGTAGATGACGTTCTTCTCCTCCTGCCTGACCTTGTTGATGTATCCAGAAAGCATCGACACGCCGCCGATGAGGTTCTCGTCCACATGCTCTGCGAGGAAGTCCCCGTGCATGTCGTTGGAGTGCAGCAGCGTTAGTTTCTTCAGATTTACCATGGTGCTCACCGATATCCAAAGCGCCAGTACTGACGCGTCATGAAACGAACGCGTTAGCACCGTATATTAATATGCCCGATAACTTCGTAAGACTATAGTCCTATGCAGTGGGTGTGGAGTCCGGGGGATTGCCCCCGTAAGTCGTTTCAGGACCAGGACACGCCGTTGGAGTCCAGGGACGCGTCCGAGGACGACGACACGGATATCGTTGGCTGGGACGAGTACAGCGCGAAGGCGAACGCGTTGCCTATGGAGACGGGCATCTTCACCACGAGGGTCTCCGAACCGTACTTGACGGTCACGTACGACGACGAGGATACGCTTCCGGTCTTCGTGGCATAGCTGCCGCCGGTCTGGTTCAGCATCTCGTTGGTCATGCCCTGGGGACATATCGCGAAGACGCATCCTCCGGCGTACCTGTACCTGGCGTCGGTGTCGATGGCGGAATTGCCTGAACTGGTGGAGATCACGACGACGTTTCCTCCGGATATCGTGAGGCCGCCCTGGGAGGAGCAGTTGGAATCTATTCCGTCCCCTCCCGCCAACACGTAGAGGCGGCCGCCGGATATCGTCACGTTCCCGTATACCGGGGTCACGCTTCCCCTGTCCTCGTTGCTGGTCGCGACGCCGTTGATGCCGTCATCCGTCGAGGACACGGTTATCGACCCTCCGGATATCACTATAGTTCCTCCTTCGAGCCCCTCATAGCTCTTGGACACCGTGACGGTGCCTCCGGAGATCGTCAGGACGCCGTCCGCATGTATGCCGTCATCGTTGCTCGTCAAGGTCAAAGTGCCGCCGGTTATGGTCACATCGCCTTTCCCGTTGCCATAGGAGTCCCTGGTGTCTGCGTCTATCGCCGAATCATGGTTGGCGTGTATGGCGTCGTCTCCGGCGAAGACGTTGACGGTCCCGCCGGATATCGTCACGGAATTGTCCGCCTTGATCCCCTTGGCGGAATAGGCGGTCTTGTTGCTGTTCCCATCCTGCATTCCTCCCCACATCCCGCCGGGACCGACGGTCTGCGTGGCATAGTTGCTGAAGCTCATCCTCAGAGCGGAGCCTCCGCTGGACAGGGTGGCCATGTCCTTGGACTCCGGGATCGAATAATGCGAGGTGCAGTAGAGGTACCCTGGATCCGCCTCGGACGAAGGCGCACCGCTGTAGACGAAGAGGGCCATCTTGGTCGCCCATGAAGGCTTGTCCACGGCGAGATAGTAATACGCCGTCCTGAACTCGGCGGAATACTTCAGATACGACGCCTTCGCCCATTCCGTCGACGAGCCGTCGGAGAACAGGACGTAGTACGAATACCCGCCGCTGTACAGCCCGGAGGGGACCTTGAGGTACAGGGTGCCCCCGGAATCCACCGGGACGGTCTCCGATCCTGGATAGTATGCATCGGTATAGATGTTCAAAACCGTCGAATTGCCTCCGGTCTCGCTTATCGACACGTCGTACGCGGCGTCTATCCCGTCACAGGCGGCATAGATGGTCAGGAACGTGTCCCCGTCGTCGGAATTGACGGCGACCGTCCCTTTCTGCTTGGATTCGGTGGTCTCGGAATTGCTCGTCTTTATACCGTCGCCCTGCCTGGCATATAGCGTGACGTCCCCGGATGTCACCGTGACGCTGTCGTTCCCCTTCAGGGCGTTGTCCAGGCAGCTGACCGTCAGTGTCAGGTTCTTGACGCTGAGGTCGTCCTTGGTGTGTATCCCGTTGTTGTTCTCGGAGGTCACCGTCAGCGATCCGTTTCCCTTGAGCTTCAGGTCCACCACGGAATATACCGCGGCGGAATAGACGCCGTCGACGTCCGAATCCACTGCCGGACGGGAATCCGTGACGACGTTGGATGTCCCCTTTTTGGCGGACAGCGTCACGTCGTCCCCTGAAAGTATCACTATAGGACTACTGACGGAGCTGGATATCGTCACTCCTTTCAGGTTGAGCACGAAGTCGTACGTCTCGGACCGGTCCACGTCTATCACTATATTGCCGTTGAGGACGCCGGAGACCGTGTACTCGGTATCCTCGGTTATGGTGCCGAAAGTCACCGTGTACTCCCCCGTATCGGAGTCGTAGGCATACGAGGCTATCCCGGACGTTCCGGAATCGCACGTGACGTCGAATCCGCTTATCGAATCGGATTCTACAGGTTCGGAGACCACGTTGACCGTGCATGTCACGCTGTCTGACCCGGATGCGGCCGTTATCACGGCTGTTCCCGCCGACAGGGCGGTGACGACGCCTCCGAAGACCATGGCGACCGAGGGGTCGGACGAGGTCCAAACCACATCCTGACCTGATTCAGTGCTGACCGTGAGTGTCGCGGACTTCCCCGCGGTCATGGACAAGGACGTCTTGCTTATCTCCATCGGGACGGCGGCCGACGCCTTCACGGCCACGAGGCACGCCGCCTCGCTCGAACCTGCCCTGGCCTTGATGGTCGCATCTCCTACCGATACGGCAGTCACCTTCCCGCCGGAGACGGTGGCGACCGAGGGGTCGGACGAGGTCCAGGTCACGGTTCCGCTCCACCCGCCGGGCGACACGACCGCCGAGACTGTTACGGTCTCCCCTGCTTCCATCTCCACTGCGCTCCGATCCAGGCTCACGGTCGCATCCGCCGGGCCGTCGCCGCCGTTTCCGGCTCCTCCGAATATGAGGACGGCCCCGGCTATCGCCACGACCGCCGCCATCGCGATCAGCGCTATCACCTTTCCTGACATTTCCATTCCTTCTTCATGCTGCGGACGTTCCCGCTTCCTTCTTCCATTATCTCATTCTCATTTCCGAAAAAAGCCGATTCCGCCCGGCCTTCGAACGACGTCATGCCGCCCCCTCCAGAACCGTCCTGGAACCTCCGGATATGCGCCGGAAGTCCTCGGGGACCTTTCTGACCACCATCTCCTTGTAGGCGTTGCCGTACTTGGTGAACGACGACTTGTAGAGGCGGCTGCCGGAGAGCACGGAGTTGAGCCACGGCGGATAGCCGTACATCGTCTTGATCTCCATCAGGGTGTACCCGTCCGGGAGTACGGCATGTCCGCCTACCTCGGACGTCAGGTCCAAGTCCTCCAGACGCGCCAGGATGTTGCTGTCGATCGTTATCCTGAGGTCTCCGCCGTCGTTCGCATAATACGCCTCGCGCTCGTACGTGAGGAGCATCGCCGGACGGATTCCGGGATAACGGGACCTCATGAAGTCGATCTCCTCCCCTATCTGGGTGTCCGGGCCCTTCCCCTCAGGGGACGTGAACCAGCGCATGGCTTCGTCCAGAGGCATGGAAAGGCGCCTCTTGTAGACCACCGAGTCGTACTTCTTCTTGAGCTCGACGAACACGGTCCCGTCCTTCTCGGCCTTCCCGTAGCTCCTGAACCTCAGCTTCTCCTTGTACAGGGGGTGCTCTATCGAGCGCCTGGCCAGCAGGAAGTCGCCGGTGTCGAGGTAGATGTTCCTGATCGAGCTGTGGCCGTACCCGTCGAGGGTCATGTGCTCCGATATCGCCGAGCAGACCTCCTCGGCCTGCCGCGGATCCATCAGGTACTTCAGCTCGTGCCTTTTGAACACCGTCTTTGCCGCCATGGTATCACAGCCCCGACCTGACGGTGTCCTCGCGGAGCACGGCGACCTCGAGGTTCCCGTTCCTCACGCG
>JAFWTC010000066.1 GCA_017519045.1 Candidatus Methanomethylophilaceae archaeon | reverse complement strand
GGGCACATAATCAAGCCGGCGCTCTATCAGAAGGAGTTCCTGGAGCACGTGGCGTCCCACGACGTTCAGCGAGCCTCCCTCCAAGCCGGCAGGCGACGCTCGAATCCTGCTTTCGGGAAGTATTCGGTATGCGCTTCCGTTGGTTAAAGTAATACTAATAAACGGTGAGGCTATGCTAGGGCATGCTCTCTCAATCGGGAATGACAACCATAGCATCCGACTTTTCCATCACCGCCTATAGGGGGGTTCCCGAATGAAAGGGAAGCTCTCGGTGGTCGGGTTCGGCCCCGGCGCCCTCGAGAACATGACCATCCGCGCCGAGAGGACCATCCGCGAGGCGGACAAGGTGATCGGCTACACGGCCTACATCGACATGATAAAGGGCTATTTTCCGGAGGACACCCAGTACATCTCCACAGGCATGATGAGGGAGGTGGAGCGCTGCAAGATGGCCGACGAGGAGGCGATGAAGGGCCAGAAGGTCGCCATGGTCAGCAGCGGGGACTCGGGAATATACGGCATGGCCGGGATAGTCTACGAGGTCGCCGCCGAGATGAAGGCTGACATAGACATAGACGTCGTTCCGGGCATGACCGCCGCATCCACGGCCGCCTCCGTCCTCGGAGCGCCCCTGATGCACGATCTGACGATCATAAGCCTCTCCGACCTCATGACCCCCATAGACCTGATCATGAAGAGGGTCGACTGCGCCGGGCAGGGCGATTTCATCGTCGCGCTGTACAACCCCAAGAGCAAGAAGAGGACCGATTACCTCGAGAGGGCAGCCGAGATACTGATGAGATACCGCTCCCCGGACACCCCGGTCGGAGTAGTCAGGAACGCGGGCAGGGACGGCGAGCACAAGCAGCTTACCACCCTCGGGAAGCTCAAGGACGCCGACGTCGACATGTTCTCCATCGTGATCATAGGGAACAGCAACACGTACGTGCGCGACGGCCTAATGATAACGCCCAGGGGGTACCGCGAGAAAGGACGCATGGACGGTATACTATGAGCAGAGGAAAGCTCTACGGGATAGGCGTCGGCCCCGGGGATCCGGAGCTGCTGACCCTGAAGGCGAAAAGGATTATAGAATCCTCGCCCGTGCTGGCGAAGCCCGTCAAGAAGCCCGGCGAGGAGAGCACGGCGTTCACCATAATCAAGCCCGTCGTGGACCTCTCCAAGGTGGAGGTCATCGACCTCCTCTTCGGGATGACCGGGGACAACGCCGACTACTGGGAGTTCGGCAGGAAGGCGGGCGACCAGGTGATAGAGCATCTTTCCCAAGGGAAGGACGTGACGCTGATCACCCTCGGCGACGTCTCCATCTACAGCACGTTCATGTATCTGGAGCAGTACGTCCGCTCGAAGGGATACGAGACCGAGATAATACCAGGGATCCCGGCGTTCTGCGGAGGCGCCGCCAAGGCCCGCGTCCCGCTCACGCTGGGGGACCAGTGCCTGGCCGTGGTTCCGTCGGCCAAGGACAACCCGATGCTGGAAGAGGCCCTGGAAAAGTTCGACAACGTCGTCGTCATGAAGGCGGGAAAGAGCGTCGAGAAGGTCCTGGACATCCTCGAATCCAAGGGATACGGCCCCGGGTGCGTGACCGTCGTCAGCAACGTGGGAATGCCGGACGAGTACGTCGGCCCCGCCGATACCGGCAGGACCTACGGGTATTTCACCACCCTGATAGTCAAGAAGAACTTCGAGAAGGGCTGCTGATGCCGGCGATGGCGCCGCTGTACGTCTCGGCAGGGGACCGTCTAGTCACCGTGTTCGGCGGCGGGAACGTCGCCCTTAGGAAGATCAGGCACTTCGACGGCTTCCGCATACGCGTCGTATCTTTGAAGGTGCTTCCCGAGGTCGAGGAGGAGGCAGACGAGGTGATCCTGTGCGAAATCGCGCCTGCGACGGTGAGGAAGTACCTGGAGGGAGCGTTCATCGCGGTCGCCGCCACGGACAGCAAGCAGATCAACGCGATGATCCGCGACACCGCCATGGAGCAGGGCGTGCTGGTTAATTCCGCCCACGGAGGGGGAGACGTCCTCATACCCTCGGTGATAAGAAGGCGCAACTACTCCGTGTGCATCTCATCCGAAGGCAGGGTCCCCGCCTTCCCGCCTTACGTGGCGGAGGTCCTGGACCCAGTGCTGGACGAGTCCTTCGACTCGATGATGGACGTCATGTCATATGTCAGGCCCCTGGTGATGGGGAGCATACCCGAGCAGAGGGACCGCGCCGAGGTACTTCGCAGGATACTCCATGACGACAGGATCTGGGAGAGGCTCAGGGCGGGCGACGTCGAGTCGGCGAAGGCCATGGCCGAAGGGATGGTGAAGGAATGATAGTCAGTTATCACGTCACGCACGTGTCTGCGGGAGGAGTGGCCGGGCTGAACGAGGTCATCACGGCCCTGGAGAAGAACGCCGAGGGAAGGATATCCGAATGCGGAAAGGTTCAGGAATACCTGATAGTCAGGACCTGCAACCGCTTCGAGGCCTACACGGCCACCGACGACGGCGATTCGGTGAAGGCGATGTTCGAAGGCCTGACCCGCGACTTCATACCGGCCGGCGACGGGGAGGTCTCGTTCATCCTGGACGACTACTCCAGTGTCAAGCACCTTTTCAGGGTGATATGCGGCCTGGAGTCGCTGATAGTGGGCGAAGACCAGATCCAGCATCAGATAAGGGATTCGTACATCAAGTCGCGCGCCGACGGGCACATAGGCAAGAGGCTCTCATTCCTCTTCGACCACGCGCTAACCGTCGGAAAGAGGGTCAGGTCGGAGACGTCGCTCAACAAGGGCGCCGTGTCGGTGGGTTCCGCCGCCGTGGAGCTGGCGGAACGCAGGCTCGGGTCCCTGGAGGGCAGGACGGTGGCCATATTCGGAGCCGGAGACATGGCCGCGGTCATAGCCAAGAACCTCGCAGGCAAGGGCCCGGATGCGGTCTTCGTCTCCAACCGCACGTTCCAGAACGCCACCATCCTGGCCGAGCAGCTGAACGGGACCGCCGTCACCTGGGACCGCATGGACGAGACGCTGGAGAACAGCGACCTCGTATTGGTGGCAACGTCCGCCCCGCATCCCGTGGTCCATGTGGACAACGCCGTCCGCGCGATGGAGTTCAGGAAGGACCGCCCCCTGCTGATGATAGACGTGTCTGTCCCCAGGAACATCGAGCCGGAGGTCGGGAACGTCCCGAACGTTTCCCTGGAGACCATGGACTCCCTGCAGAACATAGCGATGGAGAACGTGGCCCGCAGGACCGCCGAGATAAAGGACGCGGAGCACATAATCAGGGAGGAGCTGGCCAAGATAGAGAAGGAGATGTCGGAGTCTGAGGCCAACGCGATCATCCGCGACCTCAGCCTGAAGTTCACGTCGATCAAGGACCGCGAGCTCTCCATGGCCAGGACCCGCTTGAAATCGGCGGACCCGGAATCCGTCATAGAGGACCTGACCAGGTCGCTCGTGAACAATCTCACTTCGGAGCTTTACATGAACATGAGGAAAGCCTCAAGGGAAGGCGACTGGGAGACCTGCGCCGCCGTCAGGAGGCTGTTCGGATTGGAGGATCGTTGAAATGTATTATCCACAGGTACGCATGAGGAGGCTCAGATCGAGCCGGAAGATCAGGGACATGGTCGCCGAGACCAGGCTGGACCCGTCGGAGCTGGTCCTGCCGCTGTTCTTCGATGCGAACATAGACTCCCCCCGCACCACGGACTCCATGCCCGGGGTGATCACGTATCCGCTCTCCGGATACGACGGGATCGCCAAGGAGCTGGAGGACGCGGGGGTGGGCGCGGTGCTCGTCTTCGGGATACCGGCGTCCAAGGACCCTCTTGGGTAGGACGCGTATTCGGACACCGGCGTCGTCCAGGAAGCAATCAGGGGATTGAAGGCGGCCTCGGACCTGTTGGTCATCGCCGACCTATGCATGTGCGAGTACACCGACCACGGCCATTGCGGCGTTCTGGACGGATGCGGGAACGTGGTGAACGACGCCACCATCGAGCTGTACGGCAGGATCGCCGTGTCCCAGGCGAAGGCCGGGGCCGACATGATAGCGCCCAGCGGGATGATGGACGGGCAGATCGCCTACATCCGCTTCGCTCTGGACGAGGCCGGGTTCCAGGACGTCCCGATCATGGCGTACAGCGCCAAGTTCTACAGCGCCTATTACGGGCCGTTCAGGGACGTGGCCTGCTCCGCGCCCGGCAAAGGCGACCGCGCCGGATACCAGATGCCCTGCGGAAACAGGCGCGAGGCGATGAGGGAGATCGACATGGACGTGGCCGAGGGCTGCGACATAATCATGGTGAAGCCCGCCGGCCCCTATCTGGACATAATCCGCGAGGCGGCGGACTCCTACAACCTCCCGATCGCGGCCTACCAGGTCTCAGGCGAGTACGCCATGATGAAGGCGGCGGCCGCCAACGGATGGATAGACGAGGACAGGGTCATGATGGAATCGCTGCTGGCCATCAAGAGGGCCGGCGCGGACATCATAATAACCTATTACGCCAAAGAGGCGGCGCGCAAGCTGAGGGAGAGGAGATGAGCAGGTCCTCCGAGCTGTATTCATGCTCCAAGGCGCTCACTCCCGGAGGCGTCTCCAGCCCGGTGCGCGCCTTCTCCCCGAACCCCCTCTTCATGAGCAAGGGCCAGGGTTCCCGCATCTTCGACGTCGACGGGAAGGAATACGTCGACCTGTGCATGGCGTACGGCCCCTTGATCGCCGGGCACGCTTGTCCCGACGTAATCGACGCCGTCAAGGACGCCGTCGCCCTGGGCACGGTCTACGGCGCCCCCTCGGAGCCGGAGCTCAGGCTCATAGAGGAGATAACCAGGCGCATGCCGTCATGCGACATGGTCCGCCTGGCCTGCTCGGGCACGGAGGCCACCATGCATGCCATAAGGCTGGCCAGGGGCTACACCGGGAAGAACGGCATAGTCAAGATGAACGGAGGGTTCCACGGCGCCCATGACGCCGTCCTGGTGGCCGCCGGATCGGGATCGGCCCGCGGGGTCCCCGGGTCTGCGGGAGTGCCTGCGGACGCGGTCAGGAACACGTATTCCGTGGAGTACAACGACGCCGGCGCCTTCGAGTCGCTCCTGGACAGGAACGAGGACATCGCGGCCGTCATAATGGAGCCCGTCATGGGGAACGTCGGGGTCGTCCCGCCGAAGAAGGGGTATCTGGAGGAAATGCGCAGGATAACCCGGGAGTACGGGGTCCTGCTGATATTCGACGAGGTCATAACCGGGATGAGGCTCTCGGAGGGAGGGGCGCAGAAGCTGTACGGCGTGACCCCCGACATGACCACCATGGGGAAGATCATAGGCGGAGGATTCCCCGCCGGCGCCTTCGGAGGAAGGAGGGAGATCATGGAGAACGTGGCTCCCGCCGGGAAGGTCTACGCGGCAGGCACGTTCGCCGGGAACCCGATCAGCGCCGCCGCCGGCTACGCGCTGCTGAAGCACATGGACGGGAGGTACGACGACCTCAACAGGTCCACCGCCGACCTCGTGTCCGCCCTCAGGGACCATCTGGAGGATTCCGGTACCGAGGGATGCATCCAGTGCGTCGGGTCCATGTTCTCCATAGGCCTGGGATGCGGCTCCATCTCCAACGGGACGGAGGCCCAGGGCGTGGACAGGACGGTTTTCTCCGCGTTGTTCCGCCATATGCTGGACCAGGGGATCTACCTTCCGCCTTCGGCGCTGGAGGTGGAGTTCATGTCTTCCGCGCACACGCAGGAGGACGTCGGAAGGATCACGTCCGCGTTCGAGTCGTTCCTGAAGAAGGTGAAGGCATGAAGGTCGGGACCAGGGAGAGCGCCCTCGCCATGAGGCAGACGGAGATGTTCGTCGACGCCATGCGCGCCTCCGGGTTCAAGGGGGCCCTGGACGTGACCGGGATGAAGGCCATGGGGGACATCGACCTCACCTCGTCCCTGGACAAGATGGGCGCCGTCGGAGCGTTCGTCAGGGAGCTGGACGAGGCCCTGCTCCAAGGGAGGATAGACGTCTCCGTCAACTCGCTCAAGGACATCCCGATAGACATGGCCCCCGGGCTCGCCATCGGGGCGATAATGAGGAGGGACCCCGTGGAGGACGTCATCCTCCCATGCCCTCTGGAGAGCCTGAAGGCGGGGGCCAGGATAGGGACCTCCTCGATCAGGCGCATATCCATGATCAAGGAGGCCAGGCCGGACGTGGAGTGCGTCCCTCTGAGGGGGAACATCCACACCAGGATGGACAAGCTCGACAAGGGGGAGTACGACGCCATCGTCCTCGCCAAGGCCGGGCTCCATCGTATGGGAATCGGAAGGGAGGCCTACGTCCTCGACCCCTCGGCGTTCGTGCCGGCTCCTGCCCAGGGGGCGGTCGCCATCGAGTGCAGGTCGGACGACGAGGAGACGCTGGCCATCCTCTCCGCCATCGACGACAAGGTCACCAGGGAGTGCGTGACCATCGAGCGTCTCATAATGAAGGCCCTGGGGGCGGGGTGCTCCTCGCCCGTGGGGATCAACGTGAGGAAGCTGGTCGGAGGGTTCGGCGTCAGGGCCGCCTCCTACATGACCGGAATGCCGGTGCACGAGTACGTCGTAATCCCTCACGATTACAAGGAAGAGGACATAGCGAACATAGCCGGAAGGCTCAGGGGAGAGTGAGGAAAATGGCAGGAAAGGTCTATCTAGTAGGCGCCGGCCCGGGCGATCCGGGGCTGCTCACCGTAAGGGCGTCGGAACTCATCAAGCAGGCGGACGCGGTCGTGTACGACGCGCTGGCCAACCACGACATATTGAAGGAATGCAAGGAGGGGGCCCTCCTCATAGACGCGGGGAAGAGGGGCGGGAACCACACCATGACCCAGGACCAGACCAACGCCAAGCTCGTGGAGCTGGCCGAGGCCGGAAAGCTAGTCGTCCGTCTGAAAGGCGGGGATCCGTTCATGTTCGGCCGCGGCGCAGAGGAGGCCGAGGAGCTCAGGAAGGCGGGAATGGAGGTGCACGTGGTCCCCGGGATCTCGTCCACCATCTCCGTCCCGGAGCTGTGCGGGATACCCGTGACACACAGGGACCACACCCCGCTGGTCACGTTCCTGACGGGCCATGAGAAGTCCGACAGGGACGAGGACCGCATCGACTGGCGCGCGCTCGTCGGAGGCCATGGCACCCTGGTGATCCTCATGGGCATGGGCAACGCCGGGCACATCTCGTCGGAGCTCGTGGCAGGAGGAATGGATCCCGACACCCCCGCGGCCATCATCACCGAAGGGTCCACCCCCAGGCAGAGGATAGAGCGCACCACTGTTTCCCGCCTGGAGGAGACCATATCGTCCAAAGGGCTGAAGGCGCCCGGCATCATGGTGATAGGGACCGTGGCCACGCTGCACGACGTCCTCGGTGACCTGAGATGAGCCTGAGGGTGGCATTCACCCGCCCGGAGGACAAGATTCCAGAGTCGCTGAGGCTTGCGGAGTCCCTGGGGATGACGGCGATGGCCGCCCCTTCCCTCCGCATAATCGAGGGCGTCCAGGAGCAGTTCGACGCCGCCGAGGGCCTCTTGAGTCGGAATCTGGTCGACTTCGCCGTGTTCGGGTCCGGGACTGCCGTCGAGGCGTGCGCCCGGAGATGGGGGGACGAGAGGCTCGCCTCCCTGTTCTCAGGCTGCCGCGTGGTGTCCATAGGGCCTCACACGTCCGACGTCCTCCGTCTTCACGGGGTCGTCGCCGGGATGATGCCTCAGGACGACTACAGCTCATATGGAGTGGTGGACATGCTCTCCGGACTGGTTTCCGGTCGCAAGGTCATGCTGGTGAGGTCGGATTCCGGCTCTGACGTCCTGGTGCAGGGATTGGAGGAGGCCGGGGCCGAGGTCGTGTTGTTCCAGTCGTACCGTCTCGAGGAGGCGGGGGAGACCCCGGAGTTGTCGAGGATATTCGATGCGCTGGAGGCCGGATGCCTGGATGCGGTGGCGTTCACCAGTCCAATGTCCGCGTCCGTCTTCATCGGGAGGCTGCGCGAGAGGTTCGGCGACCGCGCCGATTCCATGCTGGATTCGACGGCCGTCGCGGCGATAGGCAGGCCCACGTCCATGAGGCTGAAGGAGCTGGGCCATCCTCCCCGCATAGTTCCCGAGAAGACCACGTTCAAGGACATGCTCCAGGCGTGCCTGGACGTTCTCGAAGAGTGACGGTTTTTATTCTGTATAAAAAGAAAGGCGGGGGAGACCCCCTGTTTCCGGTCAGAGCGAGCCCTCGACCATGTCGTAGGTTATCATGTAGGTGTGGTCGGACGCCTTGAACGTCTTGTCGAAGTCCGGGAAGTAGGTCTCTATGTACTTCTGGTTGACGGAGTCTCCGTAACCTTCTCCCACGAGCTCCGGATACATCGCCTCGGCCATGTAGGAGACGGTCAGCGCCGGGGGCATTATCGAGTTGAATACCACGAAGTTGCCCGACTTGTAGGACTTCAGGGATGTGAAGTAATCCGCGGACTTCTTGTACATCTCTGCAGGGTTGATCTTGCCGGTGTACTCCCAGGACGTCAGATACATGAAGAAGTCTTCGTTGTACGAGAGGATCCATTCGTCTCCTCTGTTGAACTCCTTGTAGGTCGTGTCGCCCTCCTCGAGAACCCCCTTTCCTCCGGCGGCGATGGCCATGGGGGTGTAGGAGCCGTTGAGGTTGTCTATGCAGTTGGTCATGTATCCGCACATCACCGTCTTCCTCTGTGAATCGGTGAGCTTCGACGTGACCTTCTCGTTGATGTCGGCGATCACGTCCTCGTAGAATTTGACGTAATTGTTGGCGTTCTCGGCAAGGCCGATCATGAATCCCGCGGTCCTTATGGCGGACACGGACTCCTTGAACCCGTTGAAGTCCAGGTGCACTATCTGGACCCCGCTCTTCTCGAGCTTGGCCTCGTTGCTGAGGGATTTGCTGTAGGTCAATATGACCTTCGGCTTCACCTTGAGGCTGGAGAACTTCTCTACGTCCACGATGTTGTAGCTGGTGTTGACGTTTTTCTCGACGTCGTAGAGGGTCTTGAGCATGGTCGCCGCTTCTTCTCCCGACGGCGAGAGCGTGTATCCGTTCATGTATTCCATTCCGCCTATGGCCACCATGGGGATCAAGACGAACTGGTGGATCCCCATGAAGGACGTGACCGGGTACGATATGCCCGTGGGGCCGTCCGAAAGATCCTGGTAATACATCCTCGTGCTCCTCTTGTTGATGAGAGCGTTGATGACGCTTACGTCCTTCGAGTCGATCATCTTGTCCATGTTCGCATCGGCGATCGCCGAGTACTTTCCGCTTTTGATCAATGCGTTGACCATGTCGACGTCCTTGGAATCCAGGACGCGGTCGGCGTTGGCGTTTCCGAACACCATCAGCACTCCGGACGCAGGGTCGAAGGAGTCGGCGATGACGGGATCTATCACGCTCGGGGTGTCTCCCCCAGGCGTGTCTCCCCCAGGCGTGTCTCCCCCAGGATTATCCGGAATCTCCGGCGTTTTATCGTTGCCGGAGTTTCCGCCGCCGTTCATCATGGCGAATGCGGCTATGGCCACGACGGCGACCAGCGCCACCGCGACTATCGCGATAATGACGTTCTTGTTCATTCTTTCACCTTTTTCTTAATTGTCACAGTCTGAGTCGGATTCGTCTTCTGCAAGCTCCTCGCACTCGTCGTAGGCTTCCCTCAGGGTCTCGAGCTCCTCCCGGGTCGCCTTCCAGTATCCGCGGGAGTTGGCCTCGGCGAGCCTGTCGATCATCGCCATGAGGGCCCAGTTGTTGTTCTTCCGGAGCCTGTCCCTCATCTTCTTGTCGGCGATGTAGACGGCCTCCATGTCGCTGAAAACTCCGGAATCCACCGCTCCCGTGGTCGCGGCCAGCCCCAGGACGTTCTCGAAGCGGTCGTTTATGTGCTGGGCCCCGTGGTAGTCCGTCCTCAGCATCCCGTCTATCCATTTCGGGTTGAGAAGGCGGGTGCGGACCCCGTGTTCTATGGACCTCCTGACGTCCAGCGTGCGCAGGCGGGGGCCGGCGGAGTCGGTGATGTACATGGCCGCCCCAGACCCTCTGGCCAGGCTCACGGTCTTGCCGAGGCCTCCGAAGAACTCGTAATAATGGTCCAGGTCGATGAGCTCCCGCTCCTCCATGTCCCTGGTCTGGGTCACCACGTCCACCCTTCCATGGTTCATGGTCATCAGCCCGGGGACGTCCAGCCCGCGATGCCTCATCGAGTACGCGTGGCCCATGTTCCTGACGAATATGTCGGCAAGGTCCTTCTCGTCCTTCCAGGAGGACGAGTTCACGGCGTCCGTTATGCCGCCGGTCCCGTAGAGCCCCTCCCCGGGACCGAAGAGCCTGCATCTGGAGAGGTCCCTGGCGTCCTCCTCCGAGTATCCTTCGGAGATGAGACGGGAATAGTTCTCGCGGGTGTTCCTGGCGAAGTTGCTGACCTCGTCGTCCTCGTCCATCGAGTCCAGCCTCGCGAACAGCGCGTTCAGGCCGGTGACGATGTTCGAGAACATGTCGCGGAAGAACCCGCATATGGTCACTGTCACGTCGATCCTGGGACGGCCCAGCTCCTCCGGCGGTACGGGCTCGAAGCGGGAGGCGAAGTCCCTTCCCCCTCTTCCGCGGCGGAATCCGAGGTATCTGAGAATCTGCCCTACGGTCGCGCCTTGGGTGCGCGAGGTCTCCAGGCCCCACATCACGACGGCCACGGAGCGGGGGTATTCGCCGTTGTGCTCCCTGCGGTACAGCTCTATGGTCCCGTCCGCGGCCTCCGCCCCTCTGGCCATGGCCGCGTCGCTGGGAACCGCGTTCGGATCGAATTGGACGATGTTGTATCCGGAAGGCAGGATCTCGTCGCACCTCCTGGCGTCACCTCCGAGCTTGACCTTGGAGTATCCGCCTTCAAGGGCTTTCAGTAGGCCGGGGATCTCGTCGCACCTCCTGGCGTCGTCCAGTATCCTCCCCTCGGTTTCCAGCGATATGGCCGCCTCCGGCCCTGCGCCGTCGGGGACCTCGCGGCTCCTGTTGTATTCGCGGCAGATCCTCTCGGCGTCCTGGCCGAGGGCCTCCTCCAGCGGCACGGCCTTCCCGTGGGGGAACCTCATGGACTGGAACGCGAACTCCTCCGCCTCCTTCTCTTCGAATCCCTTGCCGAACACGTGGAACCCGTCCGGGATAAGGGACTCCCTGATGTCGTCCAGCTCGTGCTCCAGCTCGTCCACGTCCGTAGGGAGGCGCATGGACTCCGCCTTCGCTCTCAGCGTTTCCAGGACGTTGCCGCTGCGCCCCTTGTCGGCCGTGAGGCTCTCGCGATACTCGGCGATCAGCGCGCTCAGGTCCGACAGGTCGCCGTACAGGCCGCTCCTGACGAACGGCGGGGGCATGTAGCTCACGTGGACGGCATGGGAGCGGCGCTTGGCGATCATCGCCTCCGACGGGTTGCCGGAGTAGTACAGGTAGAAGTGCGGGACGTCGCCGAGGACCATGTCGGGGTAGCATTCCCCGGACATCGCGTTCTCCTTGCCTGGAAGGAACTCCAAGGTCCCGTGGGTGCCTATGTGGACGACCGCGTCGGCCTTGAAGACGTCCCTAAGCCATTCATAGAACGCGAGGTACTGGTGCTGGGGAGGCATGTAGGGGTCATGGTACGACTTGGGATCCGAGACGTTCCCGCGGGGCGGCTGTATCCCTATGAAGACGTTTCCGTTCCTGATCCCGGGGATGACGTATCCGTCTCCGTCGGCCAGGATGGAACCGGGCTCCTCTCCCCATTCGCGCCTGACGGCGTCCGGATGTCTGGAGCCTCCGCGGTATCTTATTGCTTCGTCGCTCCTTCTCACCCATTTGGAATCGTTCAGTATTCCGCCTTTGACGAACCTGTCGCGGATCTCCGAAGGCCTCATCGGAGCGGTCTCGTATCCGGAAGACGCCAAGGCGTCCAGTATGTTGGAAAGCGATCCGAACGTGTCCAGGAAAGAGCCTCCGAACAGGCTCCCCTCCCCCGGAGGATAGTTGTACCCTATTATCGCGACGCGCTTGTCTTCATTCTTAAGGCTCCTGAGCCTCAGCAGCCCTCTGACCTTTCCGATCAGGCGGGAGAGGCGGTCCTCGATTATCCTGACCTCGGAGAGGGTGACGCCCCATTCCGGGAAGCTCTCCGTGTCTTCGTTCGCCCCCACAGGGAATATGCAGGTCCCGCCGTCCAGCTCTGGCATGAACCCGTTGATCATGAACTCCATGACTTGGAATCCGGACGTCCTCTGCTCCCATTCCTCCCTGGAGGAGCGGGTCATGAAGCACGGCCTGAGGAAGGGCGCGTCCATGTCCTCTATGAACTCCATGGCGGCCCTGCTGCTGCCCCCCATCGGGCCGGAGATGAAGCGGAACCCCATGAACGCCACTATCAGGTCGGGCTTCCCGCCCATGAGCCTCCTCAGGTCCTTGGTGTCGTCGTATCCGTAGCGGTCGAAGGCTATCGGCAGGACGTTTGCGAACTCCCTTATTCCCCGGGCGACGCGTTCCAAGGCCTCGGAGGGGTCGGACGGATAGCTGTTGCCGTTGTACAGCAGCGCGACCTTCATCCTTCCCGGAACCCAGTCCTCGGAGGATCCGGCGTATTCGTCGGCGTCCAGCCAGTATTCCGAGCCCGCAGGCTCCTTTATGCGAACGTCCGGCTCCTTTCCGAACGGCGGCGGCTCGGGGATGTCGGCACGTCCGAAGCAGCGTCTGAGCACCATGTCCATGGCGTGCCCGAAGTCGCCCGGGGCGCATCTGCGGTACAACTCGGAGAACGTTTCCACGACAGCGGCGTCCTCGGCGTCGGCCTTGGACGCTTCCGGGTCGAATCCGCCCAGCCTGCTGGAGACCGGCCCCATCCTGCCTATGACGATGCGCTGCGCCGGACTGGACTTCAGCGCCGGGGCGGCCGCCATCATGAATCCCCCGTCGGCCCCCATGAGGTCGAGGACGATCAGGTCCGCGCCGGCCACGTCCCTCCTCAGGCGTCCGGCGTCGGCCATGGAGGACCCGATCGTCCCGCATATGTAGTGGATGCGGAAGTCGACGTCCCTGTCCCTCATCCTTCTGGCGTATTCGACCGCCTGCTTCACCGCGGGGGTCGAGACGGAGACTAGGAGGACCCTGGTCATTCACCGCTCTCCTTTCCATGAGGGATGAGCCTCGCCAGCTGCTCCTCCCATCCGAGCGGGGACTTGAGGATCACGTGGGGCCTGCCCTCGTCCGGGACCACCTGGGAGTCCACGCCGTAGGCCGCCCTGATGTTCTCCGACGTCACGACCTCCTCCGGGGTCCCCGCCGCGTAGATCGTGCCGTCCTTGAGCAGTATGACCTTGTCCGAGAACTTGGCGGAGATGTTGATGTCGTGGCTGATCATTATCACCAGCAGGTCCTTGTGCCTCGAAAGCTCCCGCAGTATGCTGGTGACCTCCAGCTGATGCCTTATGTCGAGATTGGAGGTAGGCTCGTCCAGGAGGAGGATCTCCGGGTCCTGGGCCAGGCCCCTCGCGAGCATGACCTTCTGGTGCTGGCCGGCGGACAGCTCGTTGAACGGCCGGTCGGCCAGATGGTCGATCCCCAGCATCTTCAGGATGTTGTACACTATCTCCAGGTCGGATTCCTTCGGCCTCCATCCGGTGTGGGGGCTGCGTCCCATCAGGACCGTGTCCACGACCGACAGGGGGAAGGTGTCCGTGGAAGTGTATGGGACGTATCCGACGGTCTTGGCCACGTCCTTGAGCTTCATCTCGGACACGTCGACGTCGTTGATCATCACCGTTCCGCCTCTTGGCTTCAGGATCTTGTTGATGCAGTGGATTAGCGTGGACTTGCCGACCCCGTTCGGCCCTATGACGGTCACGAACTGGGGGCCGTCCAGGTCCAGCGTGACGTCGTGAAGCACCGGGACGCTGGAGTATCCGAATTCCATTCCGTCTATCTTAACGCGCATAAGGTCAACCCCAGATTCTCTTCCTGTGTCTGAACAGGATGTACATGAAGAGCGGCCCTCCGAGAGCCGCGGTGATCACTCCCACCGGGACGCCGGTGACGCCCACGGATTTGGCTATGCAGTCCGAGTAAAGCAGGAGCATCCCCCCGAACGCCGCGGAGGCGGGGATCAGATAGCGGTTGTCCGAGCCGATGAATATCCTGACTATGTGCGGCGCCAGGAGCCCGATGAAGCCTATGCTCCCGGTGAAGCTGACGGCCATCGCCACGGTCACCGCGGTCACCGCCAGTATGGCTATCCTGATCCTGTTCGCGTCCAGGCCGAGGGCCCTGGCATCGGAATCGCTCATGGCCAGTATGTTGATGTTCTTGGCCATCGCCTGCATGAACGCGACGGCGATCAGCGCCGCGGCGACTATGAAGACCAGGTTGTCCCACGTGACCGCGCCGACCGTCCCGATGTTCCACACGTAGGCGGTCTTGTGGTCCTGGGGGTCGGCCACCAGCATCATCATGGAGGTCATGGCGCTGAAGGTGTACATCACCCCCAGCCCGGCCAGGATCATGGACGTGGGGCTGGCGTTCTTCAGCCTGGATATGGCCACGATGGCCAGCATGGGGATGAGCGAGAAGACGAAAGCGTCTATCACTATCGCGTTGTATCCGGTGACCCCGGGTATTATGCAGAAGCCGACAGAGATGGCCAGTATGGCTCCGAAGCCGGCTCCCGAGGATATCCCGGTGGTGTACGGGTCGGCCAGCGGGTTCTTCATGATGCTCTGCATGGCGGCCCCGCAGACGGCCAGGACGCATCCTATCAGGAACGCGCCGAGCGCCCTGGGTATGCGGAGGTCCCAGACGATCTCGTCCTTCTGGATCCCTTCCGGGTCGGTCGGGATGTTTCCGGCGATGTGGTTCCAGATTATCTCGTACGACTCGAAGAACCCTATGTCCGCCTTGCCGAGGGTGACCTCCAGCCCGAGCGCGATGAACGCCAGCAGTATGCAGGCGACGGCGAAGAGCACCTTCTTCGAGACCTTCAGGTTATATCCGCGGATCTCGGCGGAGTTGTCGAACATCCCGTCGAAGCGGCTCACCATATCTCCCTCCTCTGCCTCACCAGAAGCGCTAGGAAGACGGGGCCGCCTATGAACGACAGCACGACCCCCACTGAGATCCCGTCCAGGACGGTCCTGGCTATGATGTCGGAGACCACCACCATGGCCGCCCCGAGGATCATCGACCCGGGGATCAGGAACCTGCTGTCCGGCCCGATGACCATCCTGGCCATGTGCGGGACGACCAGCCCGACGAATCCGAGCACCCCGGTGACCGAGACTTGCTCCGCTATCATGAACGACATGACCAGGAGGCACAGGTTCCTGAACCTCTCCGCGTCCAGTCCGAGTCCCTTGGCCCCCTCGTCGCCCAGGGAGATTATGTTGAGCTGCTTGGACACGGCCAGGAAGAACACGGATCCAGCCGCGGTCACGACCGCCATCAGGGGGATCTTGTCAGATACGACGTAGTTCAGCGTCCCGACCATCCATTTGTAGATCTCCTGGGACTTGTCTGCGTCGGTGCCCATCATTATAAGCTGGGTGACGGCCCCGAACATGAACGACATCGCAATCCCCGCCAGGATGAGCGTCGCGGAGGACGTGGTCCTCAGCTTTGTTATGCCGACGATGACCAGCGCCGGGATCAGGCCGGTTAAGAAGGCGTTCATCATCAGGCTGAGCTCGTCCGTGAACATGGGCACGAGGAGGCCCAGGGAGATCCCGGCGGAGATTCCCACCATGGCACCAGAGGATATCCCGGTGGTGTACGGGTCGGCCAGCGGGTTCCGGAGCATGGACTGCATCGCGGCCCCGGCGACGGAAAGGGCCATCCCCGCCAGCACCGCGGCGGCCATGCGGGGAACCCTCTCCTCCCACACGACGTAGCTGTCCCACCACAGGTCGGAGCCCTGCTCGTACGAGTTCCCGCAGATCCCGTCCCAGATGATCCCGAAGACCTCGGAGAACCCTATCTGGTGGGCCCCGATGGTCAGGGAGTATCCAGCGACCGCTATCAGCGCGACGGCCCCGGCGACGAGGAACGCGGTCTTCCTCATCGTATGCCTGCGGTAGTCCTCTATGGCTTCGCCCTCGGACGACAACTCATCTCCTCTCGTCATTCTCCAAGGTCCTGTACCGGAATCCTTGATGGATGAATCCGCAATCTCGTACGGGTTCTTAAACATGACATATTGCCGACGCTCATGGGATTATTGTTCCATGTAAATCGAGTGAGCGCAGGTTGGATAATTATATTTATCAAGTAAACATCGCAGCGTCGAGGTTATTTTAATGGCCGAAGCGAACAAGCTTGGTAGAAGAGTGTGCAAGTACAGAGAACAGCTCGGGCTGACCCAGGAGCAGCTCGCGGTAAACTCCGGACTTGACCTTGAGCTCATCAAGGACGTCGAAGAAGGGCGCACATATCCTCCCGTCGGCTTGCTCATAAAGGTCTCCCGCGCCCTCGGGCAGAGGCTCGGCACGTTCATGGACGACCAGTTCCAGCCCGACCCCGTCGTGGTCCGCAGATCCTCCAGGAAGGAGGAGGCCTCCTCCAAGGGAGACTTCGGGAACTACCAGTACTTCCCCCTCGGAAAGGGGAAGACCGACAGGCACATGGAGCCCCTCTTCATCAGGATGGAGAAGAACGACGTCCAGGAGTTCTCGATCCACGAGGGCGAGGAGTTCATAATCGTCGTGTCGGGGAAGGTCGTCGTCAAGTACGGGAAGCAGGAGACCGTCCTGGAGGAAGGCGACAGCGCCTACTACAACTCCGTCGTCCCCCACTACGTAGGATGCGTCGACGGGCCGGCGGAGATATACGCCGTCCTGTACGCCCCCATCTGAGGCGATAGCATGCCTTGCGTGCCTAGGAAGAACATAACCAGCGACGAGAGGCTGGGGGACCTGCTGGACAAGTGCATCAGGGAGCATCCCGACAACGACGCCATCGTCTACGTCGACAGGGACCTCCGCCTGTCTTGGAGGGAATGGGGGGCGGAGGTGGACCTGGTCGCCAAAGGCCTGATGGCGATGGGCGTCAACAGGGGAGACAAGGTCGCGATATGGGCGACCAACGTCCCGGACTGGATCACCCTGATGTTCGCCACCGCCAAGATCGGCGCCATCCTGCTCACGATCAACACCAACTACAGGCGGGCCGAGCTCGACTACGTGCTCAAGCAGTCCGACATGGAGTACCTGTTCCTCATAGACGGCGTCCGCGACGTGGACTACGTCCAGACGGTGTACGACCTCGTCCCCGAGCTGAAGCTGCAGCCCAGGGAGAACTTCCACAGCGAGAAGTACCCGCATCTGAGGAGGGTCGTGTTCCTCGGTCCCCAGAAGCACCGCGGGATGTACTCCATGAACGAGGTCAAGTCCCTGGCCTGCAACGTCACCGAGGAGGAGTACAAGGAGAGGAAGGACTCCGTGGACGTCCACGACGTGACCATGATGCAGTACACATCCGGGACGACAGGGTTCCCGAAAGGGGTCATGCTCACCCATTACAACATCGGAAACGACGGGTACTGGCTCGGAGCCAACATGAACTACGGGGCGGAGGACCGCCTGTGTATCAACGTCCCGCTGTTCCACTGCTTCGGATGCGTCCTCGGTGTGATGGCGTGCATAAACCATTGCGTCACCATGGTGTTCTGCGAGGTCTTCGATCCCGTCAAGGTGATGACCTCGATAGAGACGGAGAGGTGCACCTCGGTCTACGGTGTCCCCACGATGTACATCAGCATCCTGAACCACAAGCTGTTCAACAAGTTCGACTTCTCGTCCCTCAGGACCGGCATCATGGCCGGATCCCCCTGTCCGATCAAGGCGATGGAGGAGGTCGTCGAGAAGATGAACATGAGGGAGATAACCATCGTCTACGGACTCACCGAGGCTTCCCCTGGAATGACCCAGACGACCTACGACGAGCCTTCCCTGGAGAAGAAATGCTCCTCCGTCGGGAAGAAGCTTCAGGGGATCGACACCGTCATCCTCGATCCGGAGACTAACGAGCCCTGCCCGGACGGCGTGATCGGAGAGTTCTGCTGCAAGGGATACAACGTGATGAAGGGCTATTACAAGATGCCCGAGGAGACCGCGAAGGTCATAGACTCCAACGGTTACCTCCACTCCGGGGATCTCGGATACAGGGACGCGGACGGCTACTTCTACGTCACCGGCAGGATCAAGGACATGATCATCCGCGGGGGCGAGAACGTGTACCCCAAGGAGGTCGAGGACTTCCTCTACCACTGCCCCGGAATAAGGGACGTGCAGGTCGTCGGAGTCCCCAGCCAGAAGTACGGGGAGCAGGTCGCCGCCTTCGTCATCAAGGAGCCGGGGTCCGACATCACGGAGGAGGACATATTCGACTACTGCAAGGGGCAGATCGCCTGGTACAAGTCCCCCAAGTTCGTGCATTTCGTGGACGAGTTCCCGATGAACGCCGCGGGGAAGATCAAGAAGTTCGTGCTCCGCGACATGGCGCACGAGATCTGGCCCGACGCTTGAACCTTCTTACGGACGGATTCCGTCCGTTCTCTCCTTTTTCATTCGTCTATATTTTTACTATCCGTCTGTACATTTGTACGGTCAGTGTCGTTATATCTATGATTATTGCGTCTATTTGGTAGATTAATAATCGTTTTAATCATCAGATTAAAATATCATTAGACATTTGTCTAATCACAAATACGCATAGCGTACAGGTGGATGAAATGAGGAGGACGATGCCGATCGTTTTGATTTCGCTGGCCGTGTCTGTGGCCCTTTTGATGATGCTCCCGGAGGTCTGCGCCGAGTCCGAGGCCGAGGTAAGCTCTGGAGACATAGGGTGGATCCTCGTCTGCAGCGCCAGGGTGTTTATCATGTCGCCCGGGGTGGCGCTGTTCTATGGAGGCATGATCAGGAAGCAGAGCATGACGTCGGTGATGGCCCAGACGGCCGTCGTGATGGGGATCATGACCGTATCCTGGATTGCAGTTGGGTACACCCTGGCGTTCAGCGGCGACGTGGGCGGGCTGATCGGCAATCTGGACAAGGTGCTTCTGGAAGGCGTAGGCTACGGCTCCTCCGGATCCTCGATACCGGAGATGGAGTTCGTCCTGTTCCAGATGATATTCTCGCTGATCACGGCCTCCATCGTATTGGGGGCTTGCATGGAGAGGGTCAGGTTCAATGCGATCGCCCTGTTCATTGCGGTCTGGTCGGTCCTCGTCTACGCCCCTATGGCCCATTGGGTATGGGGAGGAGGGCTGTTCGACCAGAATCTCATAGTGCTGGACTTCGCAGGCGGGACGGTGGTCCATCTCTGCGCGGCGACGACCGGGCTGGTCCTGGCGTTGTTCGTCGGCGCCAGGAGCAGCAGGGTGATCAGGAGGGGCCACAGCATGCCGATGGTCTTCATCGGGTTCGCCATGCTGTGGTTCGGATGGCTGGGATTCAACGGAGGGTCGGGGCTGTCCGCGGACATGGTGGCCGTCAACGCCGTGGTGGTAACGATGGCCGCGTCGGCCGCGGGGATGCTGTCGTGGGCGGTCGTCCAATACCTCCATGCCGGCCATACCGGCTCGTTGGGATTGATAACCGGCGCCCTTTCCGGCCTCGTGGCGATAACCCCGGCGGCAGGATACGTCGGTCCCGGGCCTGCGATGGCCATAGGCGCTGTCGGAGGCGTCGTCTGCTACCTGGGCGTGCTCCTGATGCGTTCCAGGTCCGGCGTGGACGATGCTCTGGACGTGTTCGGCGTCCATGGGATCGGCGCGATATGGGGGGCCATAGCGACTGGTCTCTTCGCGAATCCGTCTATGACGGCGGAGGGATACGATGGCCTGATCTACGGCGGGACCGGCCTCTTCGTAGGACAGCTGGTCGCGGTGGCTGCGACGATCGCATTCTGCGCGGCCATGTCCTATGCGATAATATTCGTGATATCGAGGTTCATGAGGGTGCGTCTGAGCGAGGAGGAGGAGGCTGTGGGAGCCGACGTGTCCGAGCACGGGGAGCCTTCGTACATCATCTGAGGCGATGGAATGAAGATGGTAGTGGCGGTGATACGGCCGGAGAGGCTTCAGGCCGTGAAGGATGCGCTGGAGGAAGCCGGCATAGACGCGATGACGATCACGGACGTCAGGGGAAGGGGGCAGCAGCGCGGGCTGACGTTCTCCAACAGGGTCGGGACGATCAAGGTCGACGAGATAGAGAAGACCAAGGTCGAGATGGTCGTGGAGGACTCGCAGCTGAAGGCCTGCATAGAAGCGGTGAAGAGCGGCGCTCGCACCGGAAGGATGGGGGACGGGAGGATATTCGTGCTCCCCGTGGAGCAGTCCATCCGCATCCGTGATTGATGGAGGGGGGTCTCCCCCTCCGGTTTCAGAACAGCTGGGTCTTGCTTCCGTCGCCGCTCACGATCTCCGCGGTTCCCTCGGCGATGGTGAAGAAGGCGAACTTCAGGCCGTTGTCGATGTAGAAGCTGGCGATCTCGGGGTGGGCGGCTCCGAGGGCCATGGCGAGCCTCTGGTCGTCGTTGAAGACGGCCTTCCCGTCCCAGCGGATGAATCCGTCGCCGTCGGCGACGAGGAGCTCGCACTTGGGGTTGTGCTGGAGCTGCTTGTAGACGTCCTTGTGGGTTCCGACGCCGAAGTAGATCTCGCCGTCGAGGATGGTCTTGAATCCGAGGAGCCTCATCTTGGGCTGGTCGCGGCAGACGGTGGCCAGGGTGAACACCTGGGCGGTCTCCAGGGCCCTGTCGATGTACTCCATGGGCTCGAGCTCGATGGTGAGGGGCTCCACGAGCTGGGCGATCCACTCCTTCTCCTCGTCGGAGACCTTGCCGTCGATGGCGCACACCATGAGGCAGAGGAGCACGATGTCGTCCTTGATCTCGGGAGAGACCAGCCCGATGATGTCTACCATGGCGTCGACGACGTCCTGGATGGCGGAGGGGTCGTCGAGGCCCATCTCGTTGAACATCTTGACCGCTTCGTCATAGGTCACGTCGTGTCCGGCGCTCTGGTCGAAGATGGGCTTGATGAGGTTGAACTCCTCCTTGGTGAGGACTCCGTCGGCGGAGACCGATGCGAGGATGAAGTTGAGGTAGGAGGAGACCGCGCTGTCTCCGTCGGTGATGGCCAAGAGGGAGTTCAGGACGTCCGCGGAAAGGGCGTTGAAGGTCTTGGTGAAGGATTCGCTGTCGAGGTTCTCGAGTTTCTGGCAAAGCTCTTCGAAGCTGCTCATGGGGGCGGTATCGCCGAGAGGGGATTTTATAGGTATGCAAAGGATGCCTCAATCCTTCCTCCTCTCGGAGTCCTTCCTTCTTATGTCCACCCTCTTGACCTTCCCGCTGATGGATTTGGGGAGCTCCTTGACGAACTCCATCGCCCTCGGGTACTTGTAGGGGGCGGTGTTGTGCTTGACGTAGTCCTGGATCTCCTTCTTCAGCTCGTCGGTGGGCTCGTAGCCCTCGCGGAGGACTATCGTCGCCTTGACCAGCTGTCCCCTGACCGGGTCCGGGACCCCGGTGACGGCGCATTCGAGCACCGCGGGATGCTCCAGGGCGCAGCTCTCGACCTCGAACGGGCTGATCCTGTACCCGGAGGACTTGATTATGTCGTCGTTCCTCCCGGAGTACCAGTAGTACCCGTCCTCGTCCTTCCAGGCGACGTCCCCGGTGTGGTGCCATCCGTCGCGCAGGGTGAAGGCGGTCTTCTCCGGGTCGCGGTAGTATTCCACGAAGATCCCGGGGACCCTGGGCTCGATGCTGACGACTATCTCGCCCTCCTCTCCGACCTCGCAGGGCTCCCCGTCCTCGTCGACGATCTCGACGCGGTACTGCGGGGAGGGCCTGCCCATGGACCCGGGCTTGGGGGTCATGCCCTTTATGGTGCCGACGATGACCGAGGATTCGGTCTGGCCGAACGCCTCCATCAGCTTGAGGCCGGTGGCCTCCTCCCACTTGTTGAAAGTGTCCGGGTTGAGCGCCTCGCCCGCGATGCAGCAGTTCTTCAGGGACGAGAGGTCGTATCCTTCGACCCCGGCGTTCAGATACAGCCTGAACATCGTCGGAGGGCAGCAGAACGTGGTTATCCTGTACTTCTCTATCATGGCCAGGATCTTGTGCGGGTCGAACCTGTCGAACTCGAAGACGAACGATGCCCCCTCCATCAGCCAGACCGAGTAGAGGCGTCCCCAGGCCGTCTTGGCCCATCCGGTGTCCGCCACCGTCCAGTGGATGCCGTCGGGGTCGACCTGATGCCAGTATTTGGCGAGGAGTATGTGCCCCAGCGGGTAGGTCTGGTCGTGGACGGCCATCTTGGGGTTGTCGGACGTCCCGGACGTGAAGTACATCAGGAAGCGGTCCGTCTTGTGCGTGGGGACCCTCTCCCACTTATCCGAGAACTTCTCGACCTCCGAGTCGAAATCGAGCCATCCGTCCCGCTTCCCGCCGACGATGAACTTGCAGGACAGCTCCTTCGTGGACTCGGCGGCGTCGAAGGAGTCCGCCGCATCGGTCAGGGAGGTCACCACGGCCGCCTTGATGCTCGCGGCCCTTATGCGGTAGTCGATGTCGTGCGGCTTGAGCATGAACGTCGCAGGGACCGGGACGGCGCCCATCTTGTGCAGAGCGGTGATTACGTACCAGAACTGGTAGTTGTTCTTCAGAACGAGCATCACGAAGTCTCCCTTGGCGATGCCCTTGGACGCGAAGTAGTTGCAGGTCTTGTCGCTCATCCTCTTGATGTCGGCGAACGTGAATATCTTCTCCGCCCCGCTCTCGTCGGTCCAGATCAGCGCCCTCCTGCCAGGGTCGTTGATCGCGATGTCGTCCACTATGTCGTAGGCGAAGTTGAAACTGTCAGGGCAGTCTATGTCCAGATGCTTTAGGTTCCCCTTCTCGTCGAAGGTCTCCCTGATGTATCTTAGGTTGATGTCCCTCATGGTCCCTTGTCCCGGTTGCGTGACTGGGATTAGGTCGTCATATTTAATAGCAATGCATAAAAAAGCCATTAAATACGATTTTCGTAAATAAAGGTTCAATTTATCTACGAAGTTCGAAAAGGAGTTTAAAAAGGTTTTTTGAAAATCGGAGTCATTGGCGGTTTTCGTCCTTCTTCCGGATCTCGACCCTGCGTATTTTCCCGCTTATGGTCTTCGGGAGCTCCTTCACGAACTCGACCGCGCGGGGGTACTTGTAGGGGGCGGTGTTGTGCTTGACGTAGTCCTGGATCTCCTTCTTCAGCTCGTCGGTGGGCTCGTAGCCCTCGCGGAGGACTATCGTCGCCTTGACCAGCTGTCCTCTGACCGGATCCGGGACCCCGGTGACGGCGCACTCCAGGACCGCCGGATGCTCCAGGGCGCAGCTCTCGACCTCGAACGGGCTGATCCTGTACCCTGAGGACTTGATTATGTCGTCGTTCCTCCCGGAGTACCAGTAGTACCCGTCCTCGTCCTTCCATGCTATGTCGCCGGTGTGGTGCCATCCGTCGTACAGGATCTCCGCGGTCTTCTCCGGGTTCCTGTAGTACCCTATCATGACCCCGGGGACCCTGGGCTCTATGCCCACGACGATCTCGCCGGTCGCTCCGGGAGGGCAGGGATTTCCGTCCTCGTCGACGATGTCCACCTTGAACTGGGGGGACGGCTTGCCCATGGACCCGGGCCTGGGCTCCATGCCCCTTATGGTCCCTATGGTCATGGTGGTCTCGGTCTGGCCGTAGCCTTCCATCAGCCTGAGGCCGGTGGCCTCCTCCCACTTGTAGAACGTGTCGGGGTTCAGGGCCTCGCCCGCGATGCAGCAGTTCTTCAGGGACGAGAGGTCGTGGCCTTCCAGCCCGGCGTTCAGGTACAGCCTGAACATCGTCGGAGGGCAGCAGAACGTGGTGATCCTGTGCTTCTCGATCATGTCGAGGACCGCGCTGGGGTCGAACTTGTCGTATTCGTACACGAAGACCGCGGATTCCATTATCCACTGTCCGTACAGGGATCCCCAGACGGCCTTCCCCCATCCGGTGTCCGCCACCGTCCAATGGATCCCCTCCGGGTCGACCTGGTGCCAGTGCTTCGCGGTCATTATGTGACCGAGGGAGTAGGTGTGGTCGTGGAGGACCATTTTGGGGTTGCTGGACGTCCCTGACGTGAAGTACATGATCATGGGCTCCGAGGCCTTCGTATCCCTTCTCTCGAACTTCTCGGAGGCCTTCTCGACCTCCGCGTCGAAGTCCAGCCATCCCTCCCTGGGGGCGCCGGAAAGCATCCTGACCTTCAGGGACGGGATGTCCTCCGTGGACTCGACGGCGCCGCTGATGTTGGACTGGTCGGTGCATATGACGGCCTTGACGTCGGCGGACCTTATCCTGTACTCGATGTCGTGCTTGGTGAGCATGTGGGTGGCGGGGGCCACGATGGCGCCGAGCTTGTGGAGGGCCACGATGGAGTACCAGAACTGGTACTTCTGCTTCAGGATCAGCATGACCACGTCCCCCTTCCCTATTCCCAGCGACGCGAGGCAGTTGGCGGTCTTGTCGCTCATCCTCTTGATGTCGGCGAACGTGAAGGTCCTCTCCTCTCCGGAGCAGCTGTCCCACACCATGGCCGTGCGGCCGGGGTCGTTGACGGCGATGTCGTCGACGACGTCGTATCCGAAGTTGTAGTTCTCCGGATACTTGATTCTGAAGGACTTCAGGATGCCGTCGTCGCCGTACTCCTCCTCCAGGTAGCGCATGTTTATGTTTCTCACTGCTCCGCACCTCTCATCACTACGGCTATGAACCTGCAGCCGTCCTTGGAAGTCGCATACATGCCATGGGGCTTGCCGGAGTCGTAATATACCGAGTCCCCGGGGCCCAGGTCCATCACGCGGCCGTCGTGGGAGAACCTCATTGTCCCCTCCAGGACGTAGTCGAACTCCTGCCCGACGTGGGTGGAGACGCGGATCGGCGCGTCCTGGTCCTCCTCGATGTAGGGGGCTATGACCACGAACGGCTCCGAGATCTTGTTCTTGAAGGTCGCCGCGAGATGCTGGTACTCGAATCCGATGCGCCTCTTCATGGGAAGACCGTGCCCGCTCCTCACGAGGGTGAAGCCGGACAGGTGGGGGTTGTCTCCGGTGAGGAGCTCGACCATGTCGATCCCGAACCTCTCGGCGCACTTGTACAGGAAGGTGAACGAGAAGTCCCTCTTCCCGGTCTCGTATTCCAGGTACTCGTCCACGGGCTTCCCCACGATGGACGCCATTTCCTCTGCGGACACTCCGCAAAGATCCCTCATCGCCGCTATGCGCTCCGCCACTTCCGCTATGTTAGGCTCCATGACCGTCACTGAGCGGAGCAACAGGCTTTTGCTATAAAATGCTGTTACGGCTATGCTTTGCGGTTCCGCTGGCTCAGGCGCCGTCAGGACTTGCGGGCGTTCGGGCAACGGCCCCTGATGAAGTCCAGGACCATGTCGAAGTCCTCGTCCGGGACGTAGACCTGGTTGTTGTTCACGTAGATGGTGTTCCTTCCGCGGGCGGGCCTTATGAACCTCACGTCGGAGAATTCCGTGTACATGCTGTCGTTGGTCTTCGCCAGCAGCGACGATCCCGCGAGGGTCGGGTTCCCGGCCAGGATTCCTGCGAGGATGCCTATGTCCGCGAGGAGTCCCGCCTTCTCGGCCTGCCGCTCCTGCTGGGCGTGGAGGACCCCGTCATCGTCCATCTCGAATACGACGCAGTACTTCCCTTTCAAGATAAGCGCATAGATCGCGTATCCGATGAGGCACAGCGGAATGATGATCGCGAGGCCTATGCCCGCTACCATCGTCGCTCCTTCGGCAGCTTCGGAGACTCCGTCGCCGAGTCCGATGAAGAACATCAGGAGCCACATGATGGCGATCACCAGGAGGAAGACTCCGATGAGGGTGTACAGGATGGTCGGGTTGCGGAACAGGCTCATCTCGTACACCCAGCGGTACTTCCCGTCCTGACACATCGTGACGCGGTCGCCCGGCGATTCGTCCATGGATGGAAATCATTGTGAGAACAGTTATTATTTTCGGTTAGGAAAAAGAGGGGGCCATGCCCCCGAGTTTCATTTCTTGGCGGTCCTGCGGCAGACCAGCACGGGGCAGTGGGCCATCCTCACCACGGCTTCGGCGACGGAGCCCATCATGGCCCTCTTGAGGTTCGTGCGTCCCAGGGAGCCGCAGACGACCAGGTCGGCGTTCCTGGATTCCTTGACGATCTCCTCGGCAGGACGTCCGATCACCACCTTCGCGGTGACGTCGATCCCGTTCTCCTCCGCCTTCTCCACCACGTATCCGATGGCCGTCTCGGATTCCTCCTTCCCGGCCTCCCTCATGATCTCCCCTGTGGATTTCCCGTCTCCGAGGCCGGCGTACTTCTCCGTGTCTATCACGAACAGGGCGATGATGGAGGAGCGGTTCTTCTTGGCGACGTCTATCGCGTTGTCGACGGCGAACCTGCTGTTCTCGGAGCCGTCCGTGGGGACCAGCACGACGCTGTACATGCTGAAGTCGGTGGACATGGGCTTCGACGCGCCTATCTTCCTGGTGGAGACGCTGGCGCCCTCTTCGGCGGAGCGTCTGGACGAGGCGCTGAGCACGAGGAAGGTGACGGCCATGATCACGGCGAAGCAGGCCAGGGCGGCGAACACGAGGGTGTGGGCCCCCAGGATCTCGAATATCAGGGGCACCAGCATTCCGGAGAGGAAAGTGGAGAGGTTGAGGGCCATGGCGTACCCTCCCATGATCTTCCCGGACGTGTTCGCCGTGGACAGCCTGGAGAGGGACCCCACGACCGTCGGCATCAGGAGGCCGAGGGAGCAGCCTATAAGGACCTCCGCGACGAACAGGATGGCTATGAGGGCGGCCTCGCCGTGGACGAGCTCGGGGACGAACAGCAATCCCATGCCGACGGCCATCAGGAGATAGGCGCACCCGTAGGACGTCCTCTCGCTGAGCTTCGCCGCGCTGCGGCTGTAGAACAGACTGAACACCGCCTGGGACACGCCCATGAGCCCCAGAAGGAGTCCGCACAGGAGGCCGGCGTTGGCTTCAAGGCCGATGGACGGCACGTAATACGAGAAGTTCGTCGGCATGGAGAACATGATGAACATCTCGCAGAACACCGCGATGTAGCAGATCGCGATCCTCCCCTTCCTGTTGGGGATGTCGGCCTCTTCGGACCCCGCCGAAATGGAGCGCCTCTCCGGCTCTCTGACGGAGACGATTCCGAGAAGGACGATCGGGACGCCGACGAGGTAGATCAGGAACGGGTAGTTCCATCCGATGTCTGCGAGGGTGCCTCCCAGGGTCTCCAGCACGAACCCCCCGACGCCTATGGCGGCCGACTGGTACCCAATGACCTTCATGCGCTGGGGGCCGTTCCAGTATTCGCCGATCAACGCGGTGCTGGCCGACGAGATTCCGGTGAGCCCGATCCCGAGCAGGAAGCGGCAGGCGAGGATCGCCGTGTAGTCGTTCAAGAAGTAGGGGAGGGTTCCCATGACGGTGAAGACCGCCAGGCAGGCGAAGAGCACCTTGACCTTGCCGAAGCGGTCCGCCAGATATCCTACCGCGAACCCGAAGACCGCCACCGAGAGGGCGGGAAGCCCTATGACCAGGGCGGTCATGGATTCCGTCTGTCCGAAGTGCTCGCCGATCCCCCTCAGGGCAGGGGCGACGGCGGCCGCCCCCATCAGGATGACCATGGATGACAGGAGGATGGTCGCGAGCGTGATAGCGTTCGGAATGAACGGTTTTCTGCTATTGTCCATGCCAGACGCCCATTTCGTCCTTTTATTAAAGTTTGATTCGACAACTAATAGTGTTATATGAAACATTATGTCTAGTCTAAGACATAGTAAATCATGGACGGCGTCTTGCCGCCACCGCCGGCATGACCGCTGGATCCGTCGAACCGCAGAGGCGCGGAGCAGTTGCGAAGCCGTCGGAGCCTGTAGTCGCCGGCGAACTTCTTCGGCAGGACGTATATCTCCCCGTCCTTGTCGACGCCGACGTTGGCTATCACGTCGTACACGTCGCGCACCAGGTCCTCGGTGATGACCTCCTTCGGGTTCCCGACGGCCACCAGCTGCCCCTTCTTCATGATGACGCACAGGTCGCAGTACCTGGCCATCAGCGAGATGTCGTGCTCGGCGACCAGCGCGGTCATGTTCTGCTTGACCATGGCGCGGAGGTACTCCATGACGTTCAGCTTGTACTTCATGTCCAGATGGGACGTCGGCTCGTCCACCAGCATCAGCCTGGGCTCCTGCACGTAGGCCTTGGCGATCAGCACCCTCTGCATCTCCCCGGAGGAGAGCATGTTTATGGGGCGGTCCTGCAGGTGCTTGATGCCGAACTTCTCCATCGCGTCGATGACCTCGGTCTCGTCCTCGTCGGTCTCCCACCACAGGTTCCTGAGATGGGGGTAGCGGCCTAGCATGACGGTCTCGTACACGGTCAGCCCGAAGCTGTTCTTCAGCTCGGCGGGGACGTTCGCTACCTGCTTGGCTATCTCCGTGACGCTCTGGTCCAGGACCGACCTCCCGTCGATGAGGACGTCCCCGGACGTTATGGAGTGCATCTTGTTGATGCATCTCATCATCGTCGACTTCCCGCATCCGTTGGGGCCGATCAGCCCCACCAGCTTCCCGGCGGGGAGGCTGAACGACACGTCGCGCACCGCGTGGAACCCGTTGTCGTAGATCTTGTTCAGGCCCCTTATCTCCAGAAGCGGCTGCTCATCCATTGTACATCTTCCCCCTCTTGACCAGAAGGTAGGCGAACAGCGGCACGCCCACCACGGTGGTGATGGCCCCCACGGGCAGCTCCAAAGGTATCATGATCATCCTCGCCAGGAGGTCCGCCAGCAGCATCAGGGCCGCCCCCAGGACCATCGAGGCCGGAAGGACCAGCCTGTGGTCCCCGCCGAGTATCATGCGGCACACGTGCGGCACCACCAATCCTACGAATCCGATGATTCCGACGAACGCGACGCACACCGACGTCAGCACGGACGCCATGATCAGCATGATCGCGTCGAACCTCTTCACGTTGAGCCCCATCTGCTGGGCGTTGTCGTCCCCCAGCAGCACCAGGTTGAGCTCCTTGGCCCAGATGAAGAACGCGAACGATATGAACAGGGCCGGGAAGAATATCAGCCACACGGTCCCCCAGTCCACGCTGGTGAAGCTTCCGTACAGCCAGGATATCGCGTTGTGGAGCTTGTCGGAGTCGGAGGTGGTCAGTATCACGGTCTGCACCGATGTGAACGCCAGCCCGATGACCACTCCCGCGAGCACGTATCCCGTGGCGGTGTTCCCGGCCTTGGACGCCAGGAGCATGGTCAGGCCGAACGCGATGAGCCCGCCGACGATGGCGAGGACCGGGACCATGTAGTCAGAGTTCTCCAGGATCCCGAAGAAGGTGAATCCGCTGGCTATCCCCGCGACGGCGAACGTTCCCGCTCCGGAGGACACTCCCATGATGTACGGGTCCACCATCGGGTTGCGGATGACCGCCTGGTAGACGCATCCGGCTATCGCCAGGCCCACCCCCACCCCGATCGCCGCGATCGCGCGGGGGAGGCGGGACTCGTACACGACCAGCTCGGGCAGCGTCAGGCCGTTTCCTCCCTTCTCCACGGCGGAGAAGAGGTTGGACATGGCCTCCCATGGGGACATGTTCATCGAAGGCCCGTAGGCGAGGCAGCATATGAACATCGCCAGCATGGCCAGGATCCCGGTGACGAGGACGAAAGCCAGCCTGCGCTTGTTAGCCTTCGTCTTGGACATGGAGTCGTTGCGGAAGCCGCTGACGGCCGAGAACTTCGATCCCAGGTACTTCCCGACCGACATGTTCTTGCGCCTGGCTAGAAGGTAGGATACGGCCAGCAGCGCCGCAATCGCCGCGGCGAGAATCCCGATGGCTATCCAGAGGGGGTTGATCCCGGCGTCCTTCTCCTCCTGGCCGACGGAGGGCATCTTCCCTTCGACGATGAAGAAACCGTTGTCCGTCCCGGAGTAGATGCGGTCCCCCACGGCTATCATGGGGCTCATGGTCCACTGGTCGACCTCCGCGGGCCTCTGGAACTGCGCGAGTATCTTCCCGTCGAGGCCGACCCTGTACATGTTCCCGCCGACCCCGTTCTTCGCGTAAGCGTAGTCCTGCATGAGGAGGTCGGTGCCGTTGACCAGGAACGGGGAGGCGCGGATGCCGCTTATGGCCTCGTTGAGGACCTCCAGCTTCATGTCGGTCGAGAGCCTCATCAGGCCGTAGTCGGTCGCGAAGTAGACTCCCTTGAACTTGTCGGAGGCCACAGGCGTCATGAAGGTGGACCCCTGCCCGTACGACGTCTCGGAGTACACTTTGACGAAGGCGTCGTTCTTGAAGGCGTATGCGCAGAACCCTCCCTGCGTGCTGTTCATCCCGAGGCCGTCCGAGGTGGAGAAGAACAGGATGTCGTCGATCTTCACGGGGGTGCACACCCTGCCTCCGTCGCCGTAGACGGTGGACGGGAACGAGGCGGCCTCCACGTAGGACACGATCTCCCCGGTGGAGGCGTCCAGCGCGAAGAGCTTCCCGCTGTAGGTCCCGACGAACACCCTTCCGTCGTCCACCATGACCGCGTCGTAATAGTTCTGGCCGGACAGGTCCGATTTCCAGAGGACGTTCAGGTCGAGGTCCATGGCGTAGGCGTAGCCGGCGCTGGTCCCGAAGAAGATCGCCCCTCCGTAGAACGTCAGGGACGCCGGGCCGGTGTTGTAGATGTTGCGGCCCTCGAGGGTCGGGGATTTCGTCTTGGAGACGAACACCTTGGAGACGTCCGAATAGGAGTGGGTCACGCGCGTGGAGAAGTCGGCTATGAGGGCCTTGTCCTCGGCGGTGGATCCGACGATCTTCACGCCCAGCGCTCCTGCGGCGTTGACGTCCATCCTTCCCTTGTAGGTCCTCTCCCCGTCGGATATGACGATGTCGTAGGAGCGTCCGACCTCGACAGGGACGTCGAAGGCGGTCGTGTCCATGGCTTCCACGGCGGCCGCGGAATAGGATTCATCCCCGGGGTTTTTGTATCCCACGTAGGTGACCGCCGGCGCCTTCTTCGAATCGGTCAGCAGCCTCGACGACAGCTGCACGTAGAGGGAGTCCTCGCCGGGCCCCTCCAGGGGGATCTTGTAGATGTAGCCGTAGCTCGTCGGCAGGTAGTAGTAGTCGCCGACGATGCAGCCTGTCATGGTCTCGTAGCCCACTCCGGCAGGGACCTCCGCTATCCACTTGGTCTCCCCGGTGAAGCGGTCCGCGCAGTAGAGCGCGGGAGTGCTCTGGGTGTTCATGTATCCGCCGTTGAAGAACGCGTAGGCGTTGCCGCGGGCGACGAGCACGGTGCCGGTGACGTAGTCGTTGGAGCCTCTAGACCATGCGTAGACCGTCTTCATCTCCTCGTCCGAGTCCAGGTCCGCGACCATCATCCTGTCCATCGAGGCGTTTCCTCTGACCTGGCTCCACGACTCCTTGTGGACGGGGGTCTCGGTCGGCACGGTCCCGGCAGGGTAGAGGCCGAGGGCCATAGAGGATGAAAGCGGGGAGTCCATGGAGACCGAGCCGGTCACGTCCTTCCAGGCGTCCTCCCATACGTAGAGCCTCCATCCGACGGTCTGCTCCCCGACGGTTATACTGGAGATCCCGTCGACGGATACGTTTCCTCCGTCCATCTTCAATTCGAGCCCAGCCTTTTCGGCGGCCTCGGAAAGGGCGCTCGCGATGCTCCCCGAGGAGGCGGGCGACCAATAGGTGTCGCCGTCGCCCATGTCTATCAGAACCTGCTTCCCGACGTCGTCCGCTTCCGATGACAGCATCGCGAAGGATGCCGCGACGACCAGGGTCGCCAACAGGACGGACGTGCATAATGCTCCCTTGAGGCCGTTCATGTATCGAACCCCAGCTCCTTTGTGATCGTAAGATAGTTCGTGTAGTCGTCGCCTATGTGCATCGGCAGCTTGGTATCGTCCAAGACGCCGTGCTGCGTCATCCTGCACATGAGCTCGGTGAATTGCGCTATGCGCGTCGAAGGGCGCGAGGCCAGGTCCGTCGCCCCCTCGGTGAGGAGATAGATGTTTCCGTTGCTGAACGCGGAGGTGCTCCTCCACTCCGCAGACAGCGATGAGATCATGTTCTCGTAGTCCTGGTCGGTGTTCCCGTAGTCGGACGAGACCACGATGATGTAGTCGGGGTCGCGGGAGGGGACGGTCTCGCTGTTCACCATCGCCCACCCCGTTTCCTTGGAATAGATGTTCTCGCAGAGCACCCTGGATATGACGTCCGAGGCGTAGGTCGTGCCTCCGGCCACCCAGGGCGATTTGGATGTGGAAAGGGATATCATGACCTTTGAGGACCTGGCCTGTCCCGATGCGAGGGCGGCGTCCAGCGTCTCCAAGGCGTTCTCGATCTGTTCTATGGTCTGAGTGGACTTCAGCTGGTAGTTCATCGCCGCGCCGACCATGTACGTGTTGTCCAGGATCGTGTCGATGCTGTCTCCGGGGAAGGTCGCCAGGCAGTTGACCCCGTGCGCCCTGAGCTTCTCTATTACGGAGCGATGCACGGACTGGTCCCCTACGCCTATCACTATGTCGGGGTTCAGCTTCGCGACGGTCTCGTAGCTGGGGTTGGTGTATCCTCCCACCGAGACTATCTCCCCCGTGGCCATCTCCTTCCTGATGTAGTCCGGGTAGTTGCTGAACTCGTCGGCCCCCACGATGACGTTCCCCGCGCCGGTCGCGCAGATGGTCTCCGTGCATGAGGGGGCCAGGGACACTATGCGATAGCTCTGCCCGTATCCGTAGTAGCAGACTCCGGTGGCGTCCACGCCCGGGGTTGGGACCTCGTCGCTCCCGCAGAGGCCCCAGCATACCGCCGCGTAATCGCCGATGCGGACGTCCTTCGGCTCCTTCGTGCACGCCTTCCAGCCGACGGAGCCCTTCTCGTTCAGGTACAGGCCCCATCTCATCCCGCTTTCTTCTCTGGGATAGGTCTCCTGGTCCTTGGTCACGGACTTCAGGATGTCGCCGTCCCAGATCGCGGTCATGGAGTAGTAGTCGCACAGCTCGGTCAGCGAGTCCACCGGGTCCCTGACGGGGTCGTCCACCCCTTGGTAATAGATATCGTAGTTTCCGAAATCGAGTATCACGCCTTGG
>JAFWTC010000002.1 GCA_017519045.1 Candidatus Methanomethylophilaceae archaeon | reverse complement strand
GGTCACCGTGACCGCCACCGACCCCGCCGACGTCCCCAAGGCCGCCAAGGTCAGGATCGGAGACGACAAGGGAACCTTCTACGGCGTCGGACAGACCGGAACCTACAACGGACACACCTACAAGGTCGTCCAGGGAGACTCTGGAAAGTCCAGCGACGTCAAGGTCATGATCGACGGCGAGATCAACGTCTGCGACCAGAAGAACCCCCTGCTGTTCTACTACCAGTTCGTCTGAGCTGAACCATAAGGCCCTTCGGGGCCAAACCTCTTATGGCCGCTTCGGCGGCCACTTCGATCAATTCTTCATTTTTGTTGTTTAGTTTTTTTTTTGGCTAATCGTATAATAACAGAACGTTCATGTACCGACGGGTGGACCTATGTCGGGACCTGGCTTCAACGTGCTCGGTAGTTCTTTGATCGAAGAAATCATGGGGCTTACAGACGGGAGCGTCCTGTCTGTAAACGGATGCGTCATCGGAATCAATCCGATCTTCATTTCGGAAGGAGAGAAGGAGACGTTACTGTCTTACAAGGCCGATTGGATCGTTCTAGACAGCGCTCTCATGTCATATAACGTGGATTCCTTGGATGGCGTGATGGATTATGTCGAATCATTGTCCAAATTCCTGAAGAAGAATTGGGCTCGGAAAATAATCTTGATCCGTGCAAGGCCGTCTACGTTTCGGTCCGAGGGCCAAACCATCATCCCCATCACAGGGAACTTCTCATGCGTCTCGGATTCAGTGTGTTCTGCCATCATGGAACGCGTCAATTGCTATTTGATAACCGTTCCGTCCGATTGTATTTCAAGGAATGGAAAGCCTTTCGATTATACGGATGAGACGATCAGATACATAAGGTCGGTTTTGGAAGTCATCACGGTGAAGTACGATCGTCTTGCGGTGGATCGCCTTGCCATCGAGTATTGCAACGAAATTGGGCGCAAGATTGTGAGTTCCCCGAGCGATATAAAAGCGGGCAGGAAGGAATATACGGATGCCGTGTCTTCCAAGGACTACATCGGAGCATGTTCTATCTGCGGGGATCTAGTGTCCAAGGGGGACATGTGGGCCGCCGCATATGCGGAGCAGTCCTATAAGCTGGCGGCCAAAGGATGCGACGACACCGCTGCTTTGGCGGATTGCCTGAGGAAATTTTCGGATGCCGGGATGTCCTGGGCCAAATACGCCCTTTTCGACCTTCTTTGGAAAGAGAACAGCCCGGAGTCTACCAAGGAGATGATCGAGGTCATCGCTCCATTGGCAGAAGAGGGCGACGGGATAGCCATGAAACGCATGGGGCGGGCTTACAGGTTCGGAAGAGGCGTGGAAGCCGATTTGGACAAGGCGTTGGAAACCATGAAAAACGCTCGCAGGCTCAAGGCCAGAGGCTCAAGCGTTGAGCTATTCGACATCTATTGGGCTATCGGTACCCCGGAGGCTTACGAGAGTATGATTCCGGTAGTCAAGCCTCTTGCGGACAAGGGCAACGTTCCAGCCATGATCCGCATGGCCAGGGCCTACCGTGATGGCAAAGGGGTGAAGAAGGACCTTGCCGAGTCTCTGCGCCTTTATGACGAGGCTGTCGCCGCCAACCCCTCCGTATCGAAGGAGAGGGACATCCTTGTCAAGAGGATGGAGGCGGTCTCGAAGAAATGATTTCAATGCCTCCAGGGTTTCCTGGAGGTCATTCCATTTCATAATCCACTCCGAACACGTTCAGTATGCTGCGCTGGACATCGCTGATCTCCGTCTGCATCGGCTTCTTCATCCCTGGTATCCTCACCATCTTGATTTCGGAGAGCTCCTTTATCATCTCCTTGTAGGACATTATCTTGTTCAGCTTGTTGGAGATCATTATGCGTGTGACCTCGCGCTTCAGGATTAATGCGATGAACTGTATGAAGATCCTGTTCAGATGGTACGATTCCGTGGAGAGGTTCAGCGCATAGTTGTCGTATTCGTTGATGATGCCGTCGAACATCTTGGTGATGTCTTTCTTCTGCAGGAAGGGAATGAGCGCGGATGTGGGGTTCCTGGTGAAGTTGGAGATGAATATGGAGTATCCTGCAGTGCTGTTGCGATGCATGATCGCCTCGCTGTTGTATTCCGCGACAGTATCTCCGTCCTCCTCCCTTATCAGAAGGTACTTGTCATAGAGGTGCTGGTGCTCAGGCACCGGCTTGTCGCTCTCTATCTCGTATCTGCAGCCGTTGATTATCGATATGAACGTCGATAGATCGCCTGCGGCAAGGTTGGTGTCGTAGCAGACGTGCGTGTAGTATTTCTTGCCCTTGTAGTGGTTCATGAACGTCTCTATGAAAAGGGGCGTCCCGAACATCACGCGGTAGTTCTCCGCATTCGTTATCGTTCCGCTCACCTTCTCCACCATCCCCTTGACGAATTCGTTCTCGGGGCTCACGCGGGCGATAATGTTGCTTTTGGCGTAGGCTATCAGGGAGGCGTCGATCTGGTCCCCCTGCTCCTCATCTAGGAATGACGTCAGCTTGCTGAAGCTTCCTCTGCTCACGTCATAATCCCCCATCCTATGTCCGGTGGACATGTCTGAAAGCTCATAGCACAGAGGGATGTCGTTTTTCGAGGAGAAGTACAGGTCCATCTTGATCTTGTATTTCTCGTCGTCTATGTCGATGTTCATCTGGCTGTAGTATTCGGACGGGTCGTTGTAGAACTCTTTGAAGAATATCGTGTTGACATACACGTCGGACGGCTGGATCCTCAGTCTCCAAAGCGTGAAGAACAAGGATATCGAGTTGAAGTCTATGTTCTTCAGGAGGTCGTTTATCACGTCGACGGTCATGATCTGATTGCCGGGAGTCTTGTGCTCCTTGGACCACTGCTTGCAGAAGTACAGCTCCCCGTCGGTGGCGGCGAGATAGTACGCCAGCGTGGATATCGTCTTCCAATAGTCCGGGAACGACAGGGACAGGACGTCGGAGAGCCCCAGGCTCTCGGATGCCGCGTCGAAGACCTTGCACAGGTGCACCGACCTGACCGTCGGGGAGTTCCGCCTTTTGGGGGTCCGGTTCGGGACTATCGTGCCGGTGATGGGATCGACGTGCCCGATGCATTTCCTTTTGCAGACGTTCTTCTTCTTTACCTCGTCCCAGACGTACTCGTTCAGATAAGCATAAATAATGTTGGACTTCCGATTCTTCAGGTAGACGATGGAAGACATTGGTTATGTATAATAATATAATTATACATATAGATATCCAATTATACATTGATATGTCATTATTTAGATTGATGGGTACATCATAAATTCTTCATAGCCAGCATCATGGACATGGTTGTTGCATGGTTACGGATTGCTACGTATTTTGTAGAAAACAATTTAGCAAAGTTTTATAAATGTTATAACAAAAAACGCGATGTCGTTTTTTAGCGTCGGTTATAACCTTGCTCGTTCTACTACATCCAACCGCTTTAGGAGGAAAACGAAAATGATCACTTGCGAAGGCGCGGATTTCACCAAAGTACTGAAGCGTTACGACATCGAACAGCAGGTCGTCCTCACCCCGGAGCAGATGGCCAAGAAGCTCCTGCCCGAGGATCCCGTGTTCAGGAAGGTCGCGGAGGAGGTCCTCTACATGAGGTTCAAGACCGTCGGGCCCGTCGTCATGGACGCCCTCAAGCAGAGGAACCCCCTGGACGTCATCAACAACGGACTCGTCGCCGGAATGGAGTGCGTAGCCAAGCTCTACGCCGAGCACGTGTACTACCTTCCTGAGATCATGATGGCCGCCAAGACCATGGAGATCGGAATAGCCATCGCCGAGAAGCAGGTTCCTGGCGGAAGGGACTCCAAGGGCACCGTCATCATGCACGCAGCCGAGGGAGACCCCCACGACATCGGAAAGAACATCGCCGCCGTCATGGTCAGGTCGTCCGGATACAACGTCATCGACATGGGGCGCGACGTCCCGATCGTCGACTTCATCGCCAAGGTCGAGGAGGAGAAGCCCCTCTTCGCCAGCGGAACCGCTCTCATGACCACCACCATGTCCGCCTTCCCCACCGAGGCCAAGATCCTCCAGGAGAAGGGAATCGAGATTCCCCTCATGGGCTGCGGAGGCGCGGTCAACAGGGAGTTCGCCAACTCGTACGACCTCGGAATCTATTCCGAGAAGGCCCCCCAGACCCCTCTCATCGCAGAGAAGATCCGTCAGGGATACGATTGGAAGAGAGTCAGGGAAGAGTGGGACGAGATCGTAAAGGGTGAGTGAAATGGCAGTCAGCAGATACACCAGCATGGCATACGACAGCGCGGACGACATGTGCTTCGGATTCGCCAAGAAGCCCGTCTCCTACGGGTTCGGAATCAGGCTCGGAGCCGGATACGTCGTGCCCGAGATCAACTACGCCCCCAGGCCCGGGACCGAGAAGGACCCCGCCAGGCTCAGGAAGGAGTACGTCGACTACATCACCAAGGACGTCCTCGACAGGGCCGTCACGGTCGGATTCCCGAATGTCCAGCTCGAGACCGAGTGGGTCTCCCAGATGAACCAGGCCGTCCTCTCCACCCCCGTCGTGGAGGGCCAGAAGGCCATGTGCGAGAAGTACCACGAGGAGTACGGGGTCAACTGCGCCGTCAGGCACACCATCCCCGACCAGCGCGAGGCCGACCACGGTCTTCGCCCCGGCATGGACTCCGAGCATTCCTATCCCGAGAAGCTCTTCGAATGCGCCGACATCGCCTGCGAGAACGGGGCGGACAATCTCTCCTGCGAGACCGTCGGAGGGAAGGAGTTCGCCGACTACGCGGTCACCAACGGAGACATAATCGCGTTCCTCTTCGGAGTCGGATACCTGGGGACCATCGACATGACCTACGTCTGGCAGGAGTTCTCCGACATAGCCAAGAGGAACCGTTGTATCGCAGGAGGAGACACCAACTGCTCCGGAGCGAACGTTTCCATGTTCATGGCCGGAGGGATGATGGACCAGGACGTCCAGAAGACCTTCTCCGCCGTCACCCGCGCCATATCCGCCGCCAGGACCCTCGCCGCATGGGAGTCCGGCGCCATGGGCCCCGACAAGGATTGCGGTTACGAGGGCCCCATCGTCAAATCCATCGCCGGCAAGCCCTGCGCCCAGGAAGGAAAGAACTGCCAGTGCGCTCACTGCGACCTCCAGGGGAACCTTATCGCGCAGTGCTGCGACCTGTGGTCCAACGAGTCCGTCGAGTACCATCCGGAGTTCGGAGGAACCTCGGTGCAGTGCTGGTTCGGATCCATCGGGTACGAGTCCGCCCTCATGAACACCGCCATCCAGCTCAAGCAGGAGAAGATCCTCAGGGACCTCTACATGTATGCCGACAGGTACAGGGGCCCGGAGGCCTACGTGCTCGCCTACGACCACGCCTACGAGATCGGGAAGGCCATCGCCGCCAACGGCAACGACATCTACCTCAGGGCGAAGGCCGCCGGGACCAAGGCCGTCGAGATCTTGCTCAAGGGATACGAGTCCAAGGAGCTGGGGCTCACCGCCAAGCAGCTAGAGACCCTCCAGGACATCAACAAGAAGCTCTCCGCCCTCCCCGACGACGAGTCCAAGTTCGTCGACTACTGCGTCAAGGAGTTCAAGGACCTCGTCCCCAACTTCAACATGAAGAACTACGACCTTTGAAGGTCGGATAAACCGTTTCCTCCCTTCGGGGGCTCGGCCGCCGGAATCCGACGGCCGGACCCCGCTCATTTCTGTCCGACAATCTTGATTATGTGGTATCCGAACTCGGTCTTCACCGGTCCGACCACGTCTCCGACCTTGCCCTCGAAGCAGGCCTTCTCGAACTCCGGGACCATGTCGCCCTTCTTGAACCAGCCCAGGCTGCCGCCTTTCGACTTGGAGGGGCATTTGGAGAACCTCTTGGCCAGGTCTTCGAAGTTCTCGCCTTTGGAGAGGCGGGCCATGATGCTCTCGGCGTCCTTGGCGCTGTTAACGAGTATATGGGATGCGTTGACGCTCTTTATCGCCATGCCTCGGCAATCGGGGTTCGTCTAGATAACGTTTCAGCGACAATGAGGGCCGATTTAGCCGCAATCGAAATGGAAATGGCGAGAACCAGTCTTGGTGAGCATACTTTTAGCGTTACACCCGAGTTTGACCTTGCAACCACCGAACGAATCGGGAATAGACTTGATTTGACAGTCGATTGCAATCTTCCAATGGGGCCTGAGGCTCTCATTTCTGCACATGGGCTTGATCCGCATCGCACATCCTATGGAATCACACTGAAAGCCTTGAGGATAGCCGTGCGGCTGAAGTCGGAGATGATCATCCCAGTCTTCTCGAGGCCTTCGCGCTTGATCGTAAGTGCTGATTTTTGCATAACGTCGGAGATGCATCTAGGCTCTTTCTCGTCTGCCGGTTTCGCCGGAAGATGCGTCATGGCGATCGGCGCCTGGGCGAGAAAACCTATCGGCAGCACGCCGTAGGTCCAGTCGTTCGCCCAGGCCATAGGGCCTGATGCCATGCCCGATTTCATGGACATCCCTTGCACGTCTGATGCTCTGATGGAGACAAGATCGCCTGTCGCTCCCTGAAGCCATGAGGGCATCCTTGTTGCCTTTGGCGACGGCCATCCTCAGGTATTTGCGGGCCTCCTTCTCGTCCTTCTTCACGCCCAGGCCTTTGCTGAACATCAGGTACAGGCGATAATTCCGGACCCCGTCCAACAGGAACAACGACTTCAGGTACAGCTCCGCGGCCTTGCGGTAGTCCTGCTCGAACAACGTGCCCTCGTAGTACATGTCGGCCAGGGCTACAGACGACTGACACGGATAGGCGGCAGCCGCGGCGTACGCCTCCTTGGCCCTCTCCTTGTCGGGGACGCCGGAGCCCCCGCTTTTGTATACGGGCGCCATCAACACGACGGCCCTGCGGTAGTAGCAGGCCGCCGCCTTCTCCATGAGGGCGTCCGGATCGCATTTCAGACTCGGCCTCATCTTTGCCGTCTCGGCCACTGCGGTCTGATAGAAAGCGATCACTGCGCGGGAATGGATCCTGAACCATTTCTCGGCCTCGGCGTCGTCCTTCTCCACCCCTTCCCCGTCACGATACATGCAGGCAACAGCGTATTGACATGTGGCATCGCCGTCCAAGGCTCCCTTGAGATACCATCCGAACGCTTCCTTCTCATCACGCTCGATTCTTCTCCCGGCACGGTACATGTCGCCAAGCACGACCATGGCCCTGTGATGTCCCGATTCCGCCGCCAGCTTCAACATGCGGACGTACGAGTCGAAATCCTTGGCAGTGCCGATGCCGCCGTCATACATGGTAGCGAGCTGGAAGTAAACATCGGGGTTGCCTCCTTCCGAAGCCTTGAGGTACTGCTCGAACGCCGCCTTCCTGTCGTTCTCGGACCAAGCGGTCTTCAACAGCACTGCAGCGTACCTGGTGACGTCGGGAGGGTTGCCGCTGTCGGCAAGCTCCTTGCAGAGGGTCAGCAGTTCCTTCCTATCCGGATCGTCGACGTCGCCGCCGTAGATAGCAGACAGTTTCGAGCGCGCATTGACGTCTCCTTTGTCAGCTGCGGACTTGTACAGGGAGACGGCATCGGCGCGCGTGTCCTCTGATCCGAACAAAAGGTCGGCATATGCCACCTGCGCCTCGACATGCCCCTGATCGGACGCTGCTTTGAGCCACTCCAGATATTTGTCCTCGTCTTTTTCGACAGTGTCACCGTCACGGTACATGAGGGCAAGCCTGTATTGGGATGCAGCGACGCCGAATTGGGCCTGGTCGTACACGACGTCGAAGGACCGCGACATGGCCAAGGAGTATTTGGAGCAAACGACTTTCGGCGCCCCATCTGCGACCGCCTTCCCGCCATCTATCCAGACGACTCTGGAGCACATCTCCTCCACGGCGGAGACGTTATGGGAGACGAACACAACCGTCTTCCCGTTCCTCATAAGCTTTTTGAACGCGGACGACGCCTTGGCAGAGAAGCTGGCATCCCCGGTGCTTAGGACCTCGTCCACCAGCATGATCTCGGCATCCACGTGGAGCATTATGGAGAAAGCCAGTCTGCTGACCATTCCCGTTGAATAAGTCTTTATCGGGTTGTCGATATGCTTTCCGATGCCCGAGAAGTCCACGATGGCGTCCAGCTTCTCGTCCATGTCCTTCCTGCTGAACCCGTAGAGCTCCCCCTTGAGGTATATGTTCTCCCTTCCGGACATCTCGTATTGGAACCCCATGCTCAAAGACAGGATGCTGGCGACCTTGCCGTCGATTTCGACTGTTCCTGAATCCGGCTCCAAGATCTTCGCCATGATGCTCAGCAAAGTGCTCTTCCCGCTGCCGTTCCTCCCCAGGACCCCCAGTATCTCCCCTTTTCTGACAGAAAGGCTGATCCCGTTCAGGACCTTGTTCTCCACGACGACCCTCTTCTTCCTGGACAGGACGGCCTTTCCGGAATCCTCTTGCCTGGTCTCCAATTTGAATGACTTGGTCACATCCTTGAGCTCAATAGCGTATCCTGTCCTCATCATAACCTCTCCGCGAATCCGTTCTTAAGTTTCTCAAATATAATGCCACCGATGGCTATGGATATCAAAGCCAGCAAGAAGCACATGCCGTATACTTCTAGGTCCGGGACCTCGCCGGCGTACAATATGGAATGGAACGACTCCAGATAATAAGTGAACGGATTGGCCCAGAGAACGGCCGCCATGGCCCCGTCCACGGTTTCCGCCATATAACGAATCGGGCTGAATACGAAAAACGCTATCCCCAGGGAACCAAGAAGGAACTGAAGATCGCGCACGTACACCGTTATAGACGAAAGCGCCAGCGTGCATCCGAGACAGAACAGGTACATGGCAGCGATCAATGGCACCAACAGGAGCATCGCCACGGGGTTCAAGGGATACCCTGTCGCTGCCATGAATACGATGACCGCGGCATACCCGATGATCATGACGATGAAACTTACTGTGACGCTTGATATGGCGAGTATCTCGCGGGGAAGGTACATTTTCTTGATGATGCCCGAATTGCTGGTGAAGCACGTAGTCCCTCCGGCAACGGAAGACGTCAGCACGTGGAACGCCAATATGCCAGCGGCTACGAACACCCAGTAGTTCTCCATGTCCTCTCCGCCTTCAGAATACATGAAGAAACATACCGCGACGTAGACCAACGGCATTGCGAAGTGCCATGCGAACCCGAGGACTGAGCTCTTGTACCTTCCGTACAGCCCCTTCTCCACGAGGGACCTCAGGACGCTGCGATAATCGTACAACTCCCTCAGCCTCCTCTTGATAGAGAAGGTTCCGAGAGTCAACTCCCTCCCTTCGCTCATGACGTACCCAGCCTTCTTCAATTGACGGAAAGTATATAACGTTGATTGAGAGGAGGACGTACGGAGTCGTCGCTTGGAACTCAATGCCCCCGCCATCCCGACAAGTCCGGACAAAGCCATGAACACCCCTATGATGACCATCACCACATCCGCTGTGCTGTCTAGGTTGAAAAGCGCATAAATCCCTAAGATGACCATGACCGCAGCTATCACCATCCCCACGATGCCGATATGCGGGGCGCTCAGCAACAGCAGTATGCCGATGGCGAGGAGCATCGCCGCCAAGATCAGCATCAGGACGTCAGAGAACAGGCTCGGAACGGCTATCAATGCTACGCCTAGGATTAAACCAGCAGCGCCGAGCGCGGCACCGAAAATCGATGAGACGCTCAGCTGCGTCGCCATCACAATCAACGACGTCAATGCAATGATGGCGCCTGCGATCATCAGGACTATGTTCAGGGAGCCTCTGCCGCCGACGGCGAACATGACGCCGATTATGAAGATTGCCAGGCTCACGATGAACCTCGCCTTCCACGGATTGCCGTCTATGACAGTGACCTTGCTCATACGACCGTCGCTCCTTATTCACCACGGGTAGATAACGGTTGCTGACAAGATGCTGGAAAACGGCGGCCGGCGTTGCCGCCATCGGCACATGAAGCCGATGAGTGAATGGAACAGCCTCCATGAGGCCGTGACCCTGACATCGACAGGGTGCTGGCACACGTCGTCAGTGACGAAATAGTGCGCGGACGCGTCCTGCTGGAGACTCTGGCGGATCTTGCGCAGGAGGGCGGACACATCGAAACGAAGATCCTTGCTGACGTGGCGTGCGATAAGAAGGCCATACGGTCGAGATACATGGCGGAGGGCATAGAAGTCGCCAGAACATCAGGAGCCCTCGGCTGGACAAATGCAAGCCCTGTGTCTTGGCGGAATACGCGCTCATGTCTGCATGTCAAGGGCGCGCGACGGGCCTCATTTTGGAAAGCCCTCATCGGATACGGCAGGCGTCGGAAGGTCGAACGCACTTTTTCGGATTTGAAAAGGCTTCCGGAGACGTTCTCAGGTATAGGAAGAATGGAACGGATGTCGAGGGTCGATCTGGAAGGCCACCGTGTGCTAAACGAGTACGGGGGAATCAGAATGAAATCAGGACAGTCATGCAAGGGGTTGTCGAACACGGTTTTCAAGGGCAGGGTCTATCGAACCCTTCGTCTACCCCTTGGGATATCCGGTGTCCTGGCGGCGGTTTTTGCCCTGTCCTGGGCCCAGCATGGATACCAACGTCGGATCTTGAAAAAAGCGTCGAATTCGGCTTAAAGCGTCTGTTCAAGGTGCCAATCCACGTAAGACTGCGTTGTCTCGCTTTATGGGGGCGTAGGGCGTTTTGACTAAATCGCAAAGGGTCTGGATGTGTTTCAAGCGTCCTACATAACACAATTATATGCAAACGCTGTTCGGGATTGCAGGAGCACTGAACGCACCATGGCGCAATTCAACACTACGGACAACATCAGGTGGAAAGTTGAGAACGGCATTCTTTCCATTGAGCCAGGAAGTGATGGCGAGATGATTGATTACGTCAAGGACAATGTGTGTTCCAGTCCTTGGTATTCATACCGTGATTCAATAGTCAAAGCTGAAATCGGCAAGGGGATAACCCGCATAGGTGCAGGAGCATTCTATGATTGCTTCAAACTGGCTATGGTCGATATACCCGACACCGTCGTCAGTGTAGGGGGCCAGGCGTTTCACAACTGCGGCAATTTGAAGAAACTGGTGTTTCCGAAGGCCTTGGAGTCCATAGGCGATTATGCGTTTACCTTTTGCGTCTCCCTTAATAAAATCGAGTTCAAGTCTGAGAAGCCTCCTTCTGTGGGCAAGTCATTATTCACCACGGTTCCGGGCAATACCACGATGGTCACCCTCACGGGAAGCAGCATAGATTCGGAAGTATTCGCAGAGAGGACCATAGGTGCCAACGGGTTGGTGACGTTCGAGGCAGAGGGAAAGGACGACAACATCTGGTGGTCCTTGTCCAACGGGACGCTTAATGTCATGATCGCGAAGAACAAGACGGATGAGTACAAGCCTTATGTCAAAGATAACGTCTGTTCATCGCCATGGCATAAATACAGGACCGGCATCCACAAGGTCGCTTTCAGTGATAAGTTCAAGCAGATCAACGATGGGATGTTCTTCGATTGCATATATCTGGACGATGTGGTCATGCCCCAGAGCGTCGAAGTGATCGGGAGGCAGGCGTTTCATAACTGCAGGACCATAAAGACGTTGACCATACCTAGGAAAGTGGTGAAGATATGCGATTTCGCATTTACGTTCTGCGTGTCCTTGGAAACTGTTTACATGCTACCTGAAAACAAGGTGGAGCTGGGGTATCATCTGTTTGACACCGTTCCCGATGCAAAGATGATAACGTTGAAAGGATCCAAGTGGATGGATTCTTCCGTCATAAACAGCAATACTATAGGGAACAACGCCAAAATCACCTATGAGACCTTTGGAAATCTGGAGAATATGGAATGGCGCATAAAGAACGGAGTCTTGACGATTTCGCCTATACCCGGGATGAGCACGGTCATGGAGGACCTGGTGTCCGATAACGTCTGTAAGGCGCCTTGGCATGACTATGTTTACGGCATTTACAAGATATCCGTCGAAGGGAATATCGAGAACATAGGCGCAGGCGCTTTCTACGATTGCTTCAACGCTACGAGCATCGACATGCCCTCTAGCATTACATCCATCGGATTCCAAGCGTTTCACAATTGCAGGAGTCTTCGTCATATCACGATCCCGTCGAAGGTAAGCTCCCTTGGGGACTACGAGTTTACGTTCTGCACATCTCTTAGAACCATATTCTTTATGTCCGAGAACGCGCCTCGGTTCGGAATAGGGATGTTTGACGGATGTCCTGATAATGTAGAGATAAAGGTGTATACAATGGGGTGGAAACCTAGGAGAGAGGACAAGCCGCCATATGAGATGGTCAAGTTCTTCAAACTGGGCGAATGAAGGGGTGCGTATCATAATAGATTTTGCGCTCTTTAAGGATCGTGTATGGACGACCAATATCCGTTGCCGTCGTGGGAAGAAGGTATACGAGCGTATTATGGACTCCTACTCCCCTGGAACGGAGGTTGTCATTTTTCCTGAGGACGATAGCAGGTTGAACTATTACGGGCTTTTGTATCTAGACGAGCGCTTGGTAAGGGGGCTCAAAAAGGATGCAATCATCGTGACCTCCAATTCTGGAGTGGAGAAGGCGGCTGGCCTTTTCACCAAAAAGATCAGAAGCATCATCTTGGTATCCAAGGAGGAGGTCGAGGACCTGCTCTCGCTTTATGGCGTCATCGATACCCCCGCTCCTTTCATAGTGGTTTCCCTCGACTCCCCCGAGGGGCGCCACGCTGACCGGATGCTTGGAGTCAAGGGGCTCACAGTTGAGCAGCTGGTGGCGATAGGGGTGTACTTCATCATTCCTTTCAGACCGATACTTCGCAGGTTCGCATACGATGGCGACGATCCAGAAGTCCTAGATATATTGAAGGAGGCTTGAAAATGACGAATGTTCACAAGAAGCCGTTCAAATATAGGTTTATCGGGTTTCTCAAGGAGCTCATGGTCAAGGATTCCACCAACTTCATACAGCACGTGTACTTTAAAATCAAGCTGACGACGTGGTGGAAACTATATAAAAAGATAGCCAACAAGGATGGCGTCACGTACCTTTGTCCTTACAAGGGGACCGGGGATGTTTTCGTTGCGACGGTCCTTCTTGCCAGTCAGATAGGCGAGGACAGGGTGAAGAGGAGCAAGGTCTGCGTGATTGGAGAAGGTTCTCGGAAGGTGGTATTGCTTTCTGGGTTCACCGACGTCATGGCTCTGGAACAAGAGGAGATGGACGATGTCATGCGCATGGGCACCGCTCTCGGATTCGCACCTCTGGATCTGTTCGTTCTTCATGCCGATCCGCCCAACTCAAAAATGGGGATCACTGACCATCTAAGGAATTATAATGGAATCAATTTCATGGATTTCTTTGTCAGCGGGGTGTTCAACAATCCGGGCCTCAACGTCAAGGTTCCTGCTTTCGATGAATGTAAGGATAGCGTCAAAAAGTTCTTTGATGACAATGGTCTGATTCCAGGAAGGACTGTAATCGTGGCTCCATACGTCAATACCCTCGGGGAGCTTCCCGTGTGGCTGTGGATAGAGATCGTTGACGAGTTCCGCAAGAGGGGATACACCGTGTGCACCAATTGCGATGACAAGCACTGGCCTATCTTCGGTAGCGTCAGAGTTAACCCCTCATATGCGGAGCTCAAGGAATTCTATGAGTATGCCGGGTACTTCGTTGGATCTCGCAGCGGATTATGCGACATATTGAGTTCGTTCGACATGTGCAAGATCATAATCTATCTGTCTACCGAACAATGGGGAAGCGGCGAGATCATCGACTTCTTCAGTATGAACGATATGGGACTTTGCGAGGATGCGATTGAAATCGTCCACAAGGGAATTGATTTCTTGACCACCAAGGATGAAATCCTGAGGCGCGTTCAGGGGTGGGAAAGAAGCCACGGAGGTTCAAAGGTTCCCGTCAACACGGTACGTTAAATCGAATTTGTCGCGTTCTAAGTCTACGGCGACCGACGTCCTAAGGCCGGAAGGCTTGCGATCGTTCACAAGTATCCTTTCGCCGTACGGAAGGTTGTTGATGATGCAGTCGTATCTTATTCCCGCCTCTTTGAGGAATTTCTCGGTCGATTCCATGCACCAATCCTCGCGGGAGGTCAGGAATATGATGCGATCGGTGTCAGGGATTCCGAGAAGGAACTCCAAGGCGCCGTCGAGGAGGGAATCGACGCCGTCTATTTTGTATCCGTTGTGCTTAACGATCGTGCCGTCCAAGTCAAAAAGCCACGTTTTTCCTAAGGGGGAAAGGACGAGATCATTGCTTCCTTGCCGCATCCCCTATAGCTCCCCCAGGGTGGTTTCTAATGAAATCTTCGTAGGTGACGCCCATTCTTTTGGACACATTCATGGCGAGGGCTTGAAGAACTATCAGATAGATGGTCGTGGAGTTATTCGGAACCTTGTCCCACTCGTCCCCTTCATGGCTCATCTTCAGAGCCAATGTGTTGGGGGCCCCCTTGGCAAGCCTGCTGTTCTCGTTGAACGTTATGGACCAGATCAACGATTTACGCTTCTTTAGATGCTCCAGAAGATATATGGATTCAGCCGTCTCCCCGCTTTTTGACAGGATGATTACCAGGTCGTCGTCACGCACGGTGCCTAAGTCCCCGTGGACGGCGGTGTTGGTGTGGAGGAAAGTGGACTCGAGACCGAAAGAAAGCATGGTGCCGACGAACTTCTCGCATATGGGCGCATTCTTTCCTAGTCCGGTAATGACTACCTTTCCCCCGTCACGAAGAATCCTGACCGTGTCGTCCACTAGCTTATAGAACTTATCCTCGTCCAAATCCTCTATTGATTTGTTGACGGTGTCCATTATTCCTTTGAAATAGTCATTCATAGCACGTCCTCCAAATACCATATGCCGTTATAAAACGCACCGCATATAGAGTCGTAATCTTCCCATGCATAAGTAGTCAGCGACAGCCAGATGACAGCATGAAGGAGTTTGATGTCGTTTGCGGACACACCATCCTCGGAAAGGAGCGCAAAAAACTCGTCTTCCATGTCTTCCCATCCGTTTGACTGGATTTCGAGCCTTACTTCCTCACCTATCTGAATGTCGAACCTTCTCAGGTTGAACATATCGTAATTGCCTTTGATCGAGTAGTAGAGCTTCGCCCAGTCATAAGCCGGATCTCCGAAAATCTCAGTGGAGCCGAAGTATCCGCGAGGGTCAATGAATACAGGGTCCTTGCCGTCACGGAGCATAATGTTTGAAAACGTGCAATCCCCGTGGATAAGCTTGAATTCATTGCACCTGACGTCATATAGCTTCTTCTCCAAATCTATGAGGTGGAAGTACACGTTGCGGCATTTTTTACCGTTGACAGTTATGTATCTCTCGTTGGCATGGGGGATAAGGTCCCTGACAGCCGCCAGACGATCAATGGTTTTTGTGAAATAGGCCTTTTTGGAACTGAAGGCGTCGGCTGGTATTCCGTCGCATTCATGGAGGTACTTCAAGCTGGATACGAGTTTTTTCAGCGTCTCTTTTCTCTCTTCGTAAGTGAAGTTATAGGCATACACGTTCTTTCCGTTCACTTTCTCGATGTGGAGCTCGGGTTCGTATTTGTAAATCTTGGGGATAGGGACGTGATCAAATTTGGATACATGTCTATACCAGGCGACTTCTCTCACAGCAAGCTTCTTGCCTTGGCTGTCTATGCCCTTTTTCACAAGGATGTCCCCACGATCCTCGATGCTGTTGAAGGGCCGGCATTTGCCGATTTCCATCTCGGGGATCCTGTCGATAAGCCCGAACTCTTGGCTGTTCCCGATATAGAACGGCTCGAGAGGTATTCCGGATCCAGCTAGCCAGCGGACGAATTCCCCGGATGTGGGGATCCCTGACAACACGCTCTTGTCTTTGAATACGAAAACCCCCGCGATTCCAGAGTCAGAACTGGACGCCTCCGAGGCGACTCCGTCTTTGAAGGACCATCTGCATTCAAACTTGTCCGAGAGCCCGACAAGGTTTCCGTCAGAATAGGGAATGTCCATGCCCTCATCCAAAATAAGGTCGCACCAGGTGAGCATGAATCTTGCGCCTTCCGGCAGAAAAGAGAGCGCTCTGCTTACTCCGGCGCAAGTTCCCTTGCTGCCTTCCGCGCTCACGAATATGAAGTCGTTTCCGAACTTATCCCTGAAGGCATTAAGGTAGTTCCTCAGCACATCTTCCATGTAGTCGCCTATAATCACAAATTTCGCATTCGGAAATTTCCTGAATAGGTAGAATATTATCGGGGTATTTCCAACTGGAACAAGCGCCTTCGGCCTGTTCCTGGTGTACTTCCCAAGCCTGGTGCCCTTCCCACCTGCTTGTACGACCACATAGTCGATTGCGACCATGGTCAGCGGTATGCTGACCAATCTTATAACCCTTTATGCCGTTTCGACAATAACCTTTTCTAGTCCAGAATAGCCGAACGATCCTGATGATTCTAGCTGAAAAAATCAGTTATTTTTGACCGATGTAACATGTTCATATGGGCATATCGGTTCTGTAACATCTGATGGGCCATGTCAAGGATGAATGCGTCGAAGTCGTAATCTGACGACAAAATCTCTTTATTTGAGTTTCATGTGCGGTAATGGTCCAGACTTGGAACCAATATATACCGAAGTCGTGTACATGGCATGCACGCTAGGTCTGGACAGTGTGGTCGGCTCTTGGCGGGAGGGGAGGTTGAAGATGCGCAGGTCCGTTAGCCAGTTCGTTGAATCCGTGAACTTCTCAGCAGGCCCGTACGACGTCGGGTTCCTGGCGGCGCCACGGCTTGCGTTTCCCAAGCCCCCGTTGCATACGGGTCCCATCGGCTCGTGCTTTTTCTATTCGAGACGTATTGCGGTACTTCCATGGCCGGCTGCCTGTAAGCCAATGCGGACGTCCTCAGGATGGCCGACAAGGGGGGAGGCGTTCTGGAAACCGTGGAGGCGGTTGCTTTGACTTCCGGTTTCTCCGAGCCTCTGCCAATCGAGGACCTTCCCGAATGCGTTTCCTTCGACGTCTTCGATACGCTCGTCCTTCGTCCGTTCCTCAGACCGACGGACGTGTTCAGGTATATGGAATCCGTCGGCATCGTGCCCGAGGGGTATGCGGACGCGCGCGTGAAGGCGGAGGCCGACGCCAGGCGCGAGTTCCGCAGGGAGGTCCGCCTGACGGAGATCTATGCTCGCATGGGGCCGGAAATGCAGGTCTCCGCCGAGGAGGTCAGGACCGAGGTCGCCCTCTGTACAGGGAATCCCGAGACGATAGGGTTCGCGAAGAAGCTGATGGAGGCGGGGAAGAGGGTCATAGCGGTTTCGGACAACTACCTTCCGCAGAAGGACGTTGCCGCCATATTGGACTCCTGCGGCGCGGGAATATCCGAGCTCTACGTGTCCAGCGAGCCTCTAGCCACCAAGTATGACGGGGACCTCTACCCCATAGTCCTCTCGGAGACCGGCCTGGGCCCGAAGGACGTCGTGCACATAGGCGACACCCGCCGTCCGGACGTCCAGATGGCCGCCGCGAACGGGATAAGGGGCGTGCTGTATCTTCGCCAGACCGACAGGTACTTCGAGGAGAACCCCTGGGTCAAGCGCTATGCGTCCGTAAAGGGGCTGGGGCGTTCCACGATCATCGGGATGGACATACTCCGCTGGTGCGGAGCGCTGGGCTCCCCCGGCGATGACGTCCATGAGATGGGCTTCAGATACGGCGGACCCATAGCCGTCGCGTATTCCAGATATCTGAAGTCGGTGACGGAGCCCGGCTCCAGGATGCTCTTCGTGTCCCGCGACGGGTACAACCTCATGAGGGCGTTCGAGACCCTCTATCCGGAAAGGAACGACATGAGGTACGTCCATGCGCAGAGAATACTGTCTTACATGTTCACCGACGACTACATCCCCTTCGGGCCGCTGGAGCTTCCCGGCAGGTATTCCCGCAGCTTCGACCACAAGAAGGTGGCCAGATGGATGGAGTACGTCCTCGGGTTCTTCAAGGAAGACCTCGGACTCGAGGAGATTCCTTCGGGCGCCGAGGGCCTTCATGCGCTTTACAACGCCCGCATCGACGAGATCGACTCCCTCCGTCGTGCCGGCGCCGAGGACTACCGCAGATACGTGGAATCGTTCAGCGACGTCGAGGATCTGCACCTCGTGGACTGCACCACCATGAAGTTCACCTCCCAGAGGCTTCTGGAGAGGATGGCGGGGAGGGGGATGCGCGGCCACTACTACGTGAGCCTGGGCGATTCCGACTTGTCGTACGACGCGTTCAAGACCAAGGACAGGTTCGTGTTCGGATGGAAGTTCGTCAACGTCCCGGAGTTCTTCCTGAGCTCCCCGGAGCTTCCCATAGTTGGATGGCACGGCGGGCCGGAGATCATGAAGGACCCGCCGGAGTGGGAGCGGTACCGCTGTTCCGTGTACGGCGGGGTGACCGCCGGCGAGGTCGAGTACGCCAAGGCGATGAAGGGGATGTTCGGGGAGCTGCAGCCTGCGCTAGGGTATGACGACGTCACCGAATGGTCCATGCTCTCGGCGGAGCCCAAGGGGCCTTACCGCGGCATACTGGACAGGATCAAATGGGCGTCCGCCCCAGACCATTCCGACTGGACTCCGCTGATTCCCGAGCTCAGGGACCTGCCTCAGATGCTCAAGAAGACGGCCACCGACCTAATATCGAAGATGAACTCGATGTGATCCGCAGTCGGACGGGACGGGCTTGCTGTATCTTTTGCCGGACCTGTAGAACACCTGGAGGAACCAGTACCTTATCATAAGGAAATACAGCGACGGGAACAGCCATTGGAACCCGCCCTCGAGGAGCACCTGCGGACCTCCGGTCCTTTTGAGCATGTCGAGGTACTCGGGGCTCTTCACGTATCTGTAGAAGCGCCCGAAAGTCATGTGGCCGGCGGACCTTATGCGGAGCAGGGCGAACCTCTTCCTAAGGAACTCCTCGTTCTCCCTTCCGGCCACGTATCTCTCGAGGCTGTCGTACCTACCGATCTCCGTGCGCCCCCTGCGGTCGCGGTTCTCCTTGCTGTTGCAGACGGATCCCGGCGTTATCATGTACTTGTAGAGCGGCTTGGTGCAATAGCACACGGTGTCCGCGTTCAGGAGGGCCCTGTACGTGAACCCGATGTCCTCGCAGATGCCCTCCTCGAACTCGATTCCGTTCGATTTGACGAAGTCGGCGTCGTACAGCATCGACCATGACGCCACAGGATAACGCTCCGTGGCCCTCATGACCGCCGCCTCCGGCCCCGTCATCTCCATGACCTCGTAAGTGCCGGGGTCCTCCTCGAACGGGGTGCGCTCGGACGAATAGATGAAGTTGCATCCGACCACCTGCGCTTTGCAGCGCCTCCTCACCGCGACCATCTCCTCCAGGAAATGGAGGGAGGGGCGGTCGTCAACGTCCAGGAACCACAGGCATCTGCCGGACGCGCGGTCCTTCCCGTAGTTCTTGGAGCCTCCGAGCTCACCCGTGTCGGGGTACTCGAAGACCTTCGCCCTTCCCATCCCGGATGCGGACTCCCTCGCCCTTTCCAGAGACGCGTCGACACATTTGCTGGATATGATGAAGATGACCTCCACGTCCTCGAACGTCTGGCTCATGAGATACTCGGAGATGTCTCCTATGAACTTCTCCCCGTTCAGGACCGAGACTATGACGCTGACCTCGGGGCGGTCCTCCGATGGCTGAGGGGCTGTCATCGGACTCTGGTATCTGTCGTCCGTATTTCATTTGTTCGCACGAATCTTGGCGTTTATGCGGTCGGCGAGGTCGCGGTCGACCCCGTGGAGGATCCACATCAGAGGCTCGACGGCGGATTGGCAGTCGGATCCGACCGAGCATACCGAAAAGTATTCGTGGTTAGGGAATAGGCTCTCCACCGTGTTCACGAACGCGTCCTGGCCCTTGCTCATGAGGAACGGCCTCACGTCCCCGTCTTCCAGCCCGGTGCGGTCCCTCCTCGAGGCTACGACGGCGAACATGACGTCGCTCTTCGTCCCGGGGCTCTCGCACCTTATCTGCGTGAACATCCCGTAGAATGAGTCGAACACGTCCATGAGGCCAGAGATCCCGGCGGGGTCCGTGGGGTCGAAGACGAAGAGCGTCCCGTCGGCGTACTTGTAATATTCCTCGAACAGGTGCTTCCCGAGATCCGGCTCGAACTCCGATCCGGCGATGTCGTTGAACACGATCTCCCTCTCGCCCTCCCCGTGGGGCTTCAGGAAAAGGCATTCCGACTCCGCCTCTTCGGAAAGGGTGACGTCCGTGGAGTCCTTCGCGGCCAGACGCTCCGGGGACAGCCCCTCGGTGGCGGCCTCGGCGGGTATCCCGCACCTCCTGGCCCCGTCGATGAGGACGTACGCCGACGCGAGCATGAGGGTGGTCTTCCCGGCGCGGGAGGCTCCTGCCAAGGACACGCACACGGGCATCGCCTCGTGGGTGCTTATCTTCTTCCTGCAGTACGGGCAGGACGTGGCCAGGCCGGTCCTGCTCCCGGCGGTGCACGGTATGGAGTCTCCGTTGTTGCACGTCTGCTGCCTGATGCCGTGGATCCCCGGGACCGGATAGTCTATCACGAGGCCGCACGAGCAGATGACGTTGGGGCGGGAGAACCTCCTCTTGCAGCTGGGGCAGACGGCGAACTGCGTGGACGTCCTGTATCTTACCTTCTCATTCTCCCGGGCGGAGGAGATCTTCCACGATACCGTCGCCCATGCGATCGCGAAGGGAACGACGAGGGCGACGGTGATAAGCAAGGACCAGACGGCGTAGAGCGGGGAGAGGGCTACGGGGATGGCCACCATCCTCCTGTCCTTCTCCCATGCGGACGTGATCAGGCCCCAGGGCGCCGCCAAGCATCTCAGGAACGCGTTCGGCCGATGGGTCCAAAGGTATTCGACAGGGTTCTCCCTCCCGGCGACGTCCAGCGGGCCCTTGGTGAACATCCCCGCCACGGAGAGGGCGAAGCCTCCTGCGGCGATCGCGACGCCGTACGGCATCGAGGATATGAACGCGCTGTAGGGCCCGTGGATGAGGCCTAGCCCGGGTATCGTCATCCCGGCGTCCCCGCCGTACGTCTGCAGGGAGAGGATCAGCGAAAGCAGCGCGTAGGCCAGGGCCGCCCCGTACACCGAACCGACCAGGACCTTGCTCGTACCGTTCATGCGACGGTGTATGCCGCCGTGTAAAAACAACTTTGCGGTACGTCATTTTATTATCGTGGTCAGGAATCACTGAACGGTGTTGGGTTGACTCGTCCCTGTCTAGCGTTGTTGGTCTCATTGATGGTCGTGTGCATTGTTCCGGTGCTCTTCTCGGACGGATCGGACGCCTCGGGAGGGGCCAGGATCGGAGACGACGTGTATGGTTCCGTATCCGAGGCGCTGACGGCCAGCGTTCCGGGCGACGTGGTGTTCGCGATTCCTAGCGACGACGGCATGCTGCAGATCGAGGGGGACCTCCTCGTTCCCGCGTACGTGACGCTGGTCCTGCCGTATTCAGAGGACTGCGATCCGTCGGGGACGAAAGACGGGGAGTCGATGGAGACGACGTCCGCCAAGACCTCCGCGGACAGGTACATGGCGCTCACGATCCCGAAGGGCTCCTCCCTGACCGTGGACGGGACCCTGATCGTGGGAGGGGTATTGTCCAGGCCCTTCGCGTTCGACTATCAGGGGCACACGTCCGGACCGTTCGCCCAGCTGAACTTGGACGGCTCTCTGAAGATAAGGGACGGCGCAGCCCTGTACTGCTACGGATTCGTCAGGGGGGCCGGGACCGTTTCCGCCACGGCGGGCGCGTCGGTCTACGAGCCGATGGTCGTCACCGACTACGTGGGCGGGGACATGGCCTATTGCAACTACACCAACGGGCAGTCGCCATTCAACAGGTACGCGATGTACAACATCCAGTCGAGGTATTCCATGGAGTACGGCGCCGTCCTCTACGGGATGGTGAACCTCTACGCCAACGGGGCGAACAACAAGGGAATGGCCCCGGTCGTAGGATATGAAGATGGGCTCCTCCTGATGGGCGAAGGCTCCACGCTGACGTCCACGTACAAGGCGGGCGAGTACGTCCAGGGCGACTGGGAGAGCAACATTTACAGGGACATCGGGAAGAAGCACGTCGTCATCGAGAAAGGCGCGTCCACCGGTTCCATAACAATCGACGTCCAGGGCAACCACGCCGACACGGCGACCGTGCTGTTCTCCGTCCCGTACAACTACGATTTCACGCTGTCCGACGGCGAGTACGTCATAAAGGACAAGTTCAGGTTCCTGCCCGGGTCCGGACTGACGGTGTCCTCGGACGCGACGCTCGTCGTCAAGGGGACCTTGCTGGTCTATGACGGCCTCACCGACCACGAGTTCAGGGACAAGTTCTACCCGGACGCCGAGCTCCTCGGCAAGTACAAGTTCGATAAGATAGCGAAGCTGGTCGTCGACGGGACCATGAACGTCCAGGGAACCTTCGCCGGTCCGATACAGGCCTCCAAGGCAGGGTCGAAGGTCGTCACAGGCATGGGATCCACCCTGGGCCTGCAGGCCAAGTACGGGGCCGACGGCTCCATCGGCATGACCTCGATCAAGACGGTCACGGTCAAGCAGATGCAGGCATACGTCTACAAGCCGTCAGGTGACCGCCTTTCCCTGAGCTCCGGCAGGACGTACACGTCCGTGGATGCGGCGGAGCACGTGATCGAATCCTTCCAATACACGGACAAGGCCGACAACAAATCCTACACCGTGAGGCTGGACCAGGCGGTAACGGGGAGCTGGGAGTCCGACCCCATAAGGATAGCCTACGACGCCAACCGCGGAGAGGGGCAGGCGCCTGTAGACCCGAAGAGCTACACGGAGGGGGACAAGGCCATCATCCTGGGCCCCGGTTCCCTCACGAAGGCCAATTCCGAGTTCCTCGGCTGGTCCCTACGCAGCGACAGCAAGTCCAACCTCATCATGCCCGGGGACGAGTACACCATGAGAGGGGACGTGACCCTCTACGCGGCCTGGACGGTCGGGCATTTCTACGTGACCGTCATGTCATCCTCGCCGCACGGCGCCGTCGTGCAGGGGGAGAAGCAGGAGACGGAGGAGCATGGAACCGTGATGGTGTCCATCCTTCCCGACGACGGATACAGGGTCAAGGAGGTCTCCGTGGACGGCAGGTCCAACGGCGATTCGAACGTGATATGTTTCGAGGACGTGACCGCCAGCCATAGCGTCCGTGTCCAGTATGAGGAGGCGGAGGGGACGGTCTCTTCCGCAGGAGCGGACGGATCCGTCACCGAGAAGAGGATGACGACCGATGGCTCCGCCGTCACCGAGACGGAGAAGATATGCGACGCCCGCGGGAACGTGGAGTACCGCGTGAGATGCGACGGCGGGGCGGGCGCGGCCGGCGAGGCTGTGAACTCCTCGTCCGGCGCCGAGTTCCGCATCATCCTATCACCAGTCCTCTCGACGCAGGGCGGCAAGTCTGTCGCCGTCGTTACCAAGGAGCTCATGGAGGAGGCGGAGGCCCTGGCCGAGAAGGCGGCTGAGTTGGCCAACACCATCTATACGATCGCGGACGCGTCCATAGTCCTGGACGGGGCCTCAGCCTCTTGCGAGATCCGCATCGGGCCCGACGAGTTCCTGAAGCTTGCGAACGAAGGCGGCCTCGACGTCCAGGCAGGGGGATGGGACTCCCACATCCCCAACAGCGTCCTCAGGACTATGAGGAACGCGGTTCGCTCGCCCGACGTCTCCATCTCCGTGTCCTCGTCCGGTACGCACGTCTTCTCGATCGTCGCTGCAGGGGAGGTCAATCCCTCCGCCGGCCCGGAGTACAGCCTTGCCGACGACATGGTCGTGGAGAAGGACGGATGGACGGTCTCCATCCCTGCCTCGCTGGCGGTGAGGATGGTGAGGTCCGAGATGTCGCTGGAGTTCGGGAACATCAAGGAATCGGGATCCGTGAGCGGAGACCTCCGCTACGTGTCGTTCTCAGCATCCAAGGCCGGGAGGGTTCCGACGGCGGTCGGCAACGTGTCGTTCTCCTCTCCGGACGGCTGGAGCATGTCGGTTCCCGCGTCCGCGATCGCCGGATGGTCGGGTTCGGCGGCAGGATTCCGCATCGCCGCAGGAACGTCAGACGAATCCTACGAAGGCCTCGAGGGGGAGGCCGTCGCCGTCCTGACCGGTACGGATTCGGTCGACATCCAGAAGGCCGGAACCGACGTGTCGGTCGTCATGCCGTACTCCATGCATGACAAGAATGCCACCCTCCATCTGTACCAGATGGAGCCGGACGGCTCGAAGGTGGAGAGGACGGACCATGCCGCGCTGGGCGGCGGGGTGCTTGTGTTCAAGGCCTTCGGCACTTCGGAGCTCCTCATTGAGGAGGAGTCCCACCCGGTCATCATCCCCGAGCAGGTCGCCAATATGATCATCTACGCGATCGCGGCGGCCATTTGCGCTGCGATCATAGCCGTGGTTGCCATCATGATCCTGATTCGTAGGAGGTCCTGAGCCCCGCGGCGGGCTCCCTCCGCTTTTCTTTACTTACTATCTCCCAAATCTTTTATTAATCGAATGAATACCGTCCGTTCAGAGCCCCGGGCACCGCACGGTCCCGAGTCCGGTTCAGTGATTCAAATGAGATTCATCAATGTAGTCGGAATCGTTGTTCTGGTCGCTCTTATCTCGTTCGCAGGTTACCTGTACGTGACCGAGAAAGAGGCCGACGCCTTCACCTACGATTCGGGGGAGGCGGTCGTCGAAGACCTCAACACGTTCCTTGAGGATACCATAGGGGACGATTTCATATCCGTCACCTATACGCCTTACAACAAGATCGACATCGTCGTCGATCCCGCCTACTTCTCCGAGCTCTCGGCCGACACCGCCGCAGCCAAGGCGGAGGCTTTCGAGCTTGTCAAGAAGTACAGCCTCGTCGAGGCTGACGGGGTCGTCTACGTCAAGGACGGGCTCCCTGACCTTGCCGACGCCGTGGCCGGCGCGTTCACCATCGCCGCTACCGCCATCGACAACTTCTCCGGCGCCACCCCTGGAGTCGTGGACGTCTACACCACCAGCGATGTCACCATCGTGAAGAAGGGTCTCCTCCCCTTCAAGGGAACCGTCACCATCAAGGTCCTGGCCGATCAGAAGACCATCGACTTCGCCGAGTACGTCACGCAGTTTGTCGAAGTCGACCCCGAGACCAAGACCATCGTGGTCGACATCGAGGCCTTCGGAATCGACGACGCCTCGTCCATCAAGGACATCATCGGAGACCTCAGGAGCGTTCCCGCCGACGAGTTCTTCGACAGCGAGTACTCCGACATGATCAACACCATCATCGACAAGGCCAACAGGATGCCCAACGCGGTCGACATGATCTCCTTCAGCTGGGAGAAGGACGGCAAGAACTACAAGGCCGCCGTTGATGGATTCGAGCCCGGAGAGGCCGGCGACGACTTCCAGAAGTTCATGGCCGGACTTTACGACAACATCTCCGTCCCCGCCGGATACAGCGACGGATGGAACGTCCCCGTTTCGGATTTCAAGGACCCCGTGACCGGCGAGTACGTCTTCGACGGACAGATGGGAGTCATCTACGTCGGAGATGCCGGCGACGTCTACGAGGCATACGTTCCCGTCAGCGGTAACGTTACTGAGGGAGAGCGCGACTATCCCGTCAACGTCAACGCTCCCGAGCACGGAACCATCATCCTCAAGCCCGGAATCAGCAAGGACAAGGTCACCGTCAAGGTCGATCCCGAAGACGGATACGAGCTTCAGTCCCTTACCGTCACCATGAACGGCAAGACCGAGGACATCACCGAGACCATGTACTTCACCCTCACCGGAGACGCCACCCTCGACGCCGTGTTCGTCAAGCGCGTCACCGGAATCGACATCGACTTCGTCGAGGC
>JAFWTC010000065.1 GCA_017519045.1 Candidatus Methanomethylophilaceae archaeon | reverse complement strand
ACGAGGGCATATCATTCCCGCAGGTCAGGGCGACGGCCGTCGCGGTCTCCCCCAGCCTGTATGTCTGGCTGTCGGACGTGATGAGCCCGTCCATGCGGATTATCTCCACGTAGGCGCCCCTCGTGGTCTTCGCATAGTATTTCATGTTCTCGGCGTAGAAATCGTATTCCTCGTCCCTGCACAGGATGCCGCCGTCCTCGTCATACCAGCCTTCGAAGACGTATCCGTCCCTGACGTTCGCGTACAGGACCACGAAGTCGTCGGTGCAGTAGTGCCCCGTCCCGTCTATGCTCTCGATCCCCTCGTCCCCGGTGACGTCCAGCTCGAACCCTATGAAGTAGTCCGGGTCGGAGTTGAGCACGAGCGTACCTATCACTCCTAGGGCGAGGATGGTGGCGCAGAGCATCAGGAATTGGGAGCCGTTCATGGATGAGGCCATGATGCCGTATCGTCTAATGCTGATAAAATGTATCTGGAAAAGGGCTGGAAAGAGGTTTGGCGGGGGGGGACCCCCGTCGGTTTCCGTCGTGGCTCCCGTCTCCCTCGTCGATGGTGACGTTGGAGCACGAGCATTTCGAACAGGATTTGCAGTTGCAACCGCAGCTGCTCCTCCCGTTCGCCCTGTCGCGGATCAGCACGCATATCGCGACGACGGCGAGAAGCGCTATGATCCCAGCGACGAGGATGGTGCCCGCCGTCATCGGGCGGCCTCCCTCCTGCCGAGCTGCCTGAAAGGGTCCTTGGCGGCCAGCAGGTATGCCAGGATGGCCGCGCATACGGCGGCGGCGAGGTACGAGTACCATGCGATCGGGTCTCCGATGAGCGTTCCGAACACCACGTACACGATGGAGGCCACCATGTACGCCATGAGGCACTGGTAGACCACCGCGATCCCGGTCATCTTCCACGTTCCGAGCTCCCTGTGTATCGCTCCGATGGCGGCGAAGCAGGGCGCGCAGAACATGTTGAAGGCGAAGAACGACAGGATCCCGGACTGCGAGAGCAGGGATGCGAGGGCGAGCGATATGAGCTCCTCCTCCGCCTCTCCGTCACCCAGGAGCACGATTCCCAAGGTGGCCACGAGGTTCTCCTTGGCGATGAGTCCGGTGATGCTGGCGGATGCGAGCTCCCAGCTGTCTCCCCATCCGATGGGCACGAAGAGGTAGGACACGATGTTGCCTATTCCCGCCAGTATGGATTCTCCGAGGTCCTCGTCGGCCTCGATGAAGGAGAGCGAGAGGTCGAAGTGGGACAGGAACCAGATGAGGATGGCGGTCAGGAGGATGATGGTCCCGGCCTTCTTGACGAAAGCCCAGGCCCTGTCCAGCACGGCCTTGGCGCTGGTGAAGAACGAGGGCATGTGGTACGGGGGCAGCTCCATGATGAAGGGCGCGGGGGTCCCGGCAAGTGACTTGAACTTCTTCAGGATGATTCCCGACATTATGACCATGACGATCCCGCCGAAGTAGGCGAAGAGGGCGATCCACCAGCTTCCGGCGATGGCTCCGGCGATGGCGGAGATCACGGGGAGCTTCGCTCCGCAGGGCATGAACGTGACGGTCATCGCGGTTATGCGGCGGTCGGATTCGCTTTCGATGGTGCGCGAGGACATGACTCCGGGGATTCCGCATCCGGTTCCCACGAGAAGGGGGATGAAGGACTTTCCGGAGAGGTTGAAGTATCTGAAGACGCGGTCCATGACGAACGCGACGCGCGCCATGTAGCCGACCTCCTCCAATATCACGAGGCATATGAAGAGTATGATCATCTGCGGGAGGAATCCAAGTACGGCTCCGACTCCGCCGATGATACCGTCGACCAGGAGGCCGGTGACGATGGCGTCCACGCCGTTGCTCTCGCACCACTCCCTGACGATCTCCCCGAGCTCCCCGAAGGCGTCGTTGAGCCATCCCGTGGCCCAGGCCCCGGGCGAGACGCCCCAGTCCCCGTCATACATGGCGATGAAGTAGACGGCCGCTATCACGGCGATGAAGATGGGGATTCCCAGGATCCTGCTGGTGACGATCCTGTCCACCCTGTCCGAGAGGCTTCCCCTCTCGTCCCTCTCGGCCTTCTTGACGGTCTTGGAGACGGTCTCGGATATCATGTCGTATCTGCTGTCGGTTATGATCGAGTCGGCGGAGTCGTCGTTCTTCTCCTCGAGCTCGTCTATGACGGCTTTCAGGGACTCCCTGGATCCGGGAAGGGCCTCCTCCACGGCGCTGTCCCCTTCCAGCAGCTTGAACGCATAGAACCTGGAGCTCTCCTCGGGCACCTTGCCCTTGATGGCCTCCTCCGCGGCGGCGACGGCCTTCTCTATGGATTCGTCGTATTTCGGGGCGTTCGGCCTCTGCTTGGCCTCGGCGGCCTTGGTCACCGCCTCCACAAGCTTGTCTATGTTGGTCTTCTTGGCCGCGGATATGGGCACCACCTGGACGCCCAGCGCCTTGGACAGGCCGTCCGCGTCGATCTTGTCGCCGAGACGGTCGATCTCGTCCATCATGTTCAGGGCTATGACCATGGGCCTGCCCGTATCGATGAGCTGCAGCGAGAGGAACAGGTTCCTTTCGAGGTTCGTCGCGTCCACGATGTTGATCACGGCGTCCGGCTTGTCCTGGATGATGAAGTTCCTGGACACGATCTCTTCCGGGGAGTACGGCGACAGCGAGTAGATACCGGGAAGGTCGACGAGCTGATGGTCCGTTCCCTTGATCTTACCGACCTTCTTGTCGATCGTCACTCCTGGCCAGTTCCCGACCCTCTGGGAGGATCCGGTCAAGGCGTTGAACAGCGTGGTCTTCCCGCAGTTGGGGTTTCCCGCCAAAGCTATTGTGAGGCCCATCTCAGGCGCCTCCGTTCTCTATCATTTCCACTTCTATGATCTCGGCGTACATCTTGCGGAGGCTCAGCTCGTAGCCGCGCACGGTGACTTCCACGGGGTCGCCCAGAGGCGCCACCTTGCGGACGCGGACCTCGGTGCCTTTCGTGATCCCCATGTCCATGATGTGCCTCTTGACGGCGCCCTCGCCTGTGATCTTCTTTACCCTGACGGTGGAGCCGACGGGGACTTCCTTCAGATTGGTCATTTCACTCACTTTCAATGCTTCTCCTTCGGCGGGTCCGTCCGAAACGATACGGCAGACCTGCAGATACAATTATTAGGCAATCCTAAATGATGTATTTATTTTTAGTTATTCCTAAAATTAGTTTTAAATGATAATAACAAACTGACGAATTGAAAATTTAGTACTACATAAAATATAAATTATAATAAATTAAGAAATTTATTGGGAAAGGATGATTTTTGAAGCCATTTTGGGATCCAAGGCCATCCTGGAGCCCTTGACTTCGAGCACGAATCCGGTGCTGTTACCGCAGATCATCCTGACGGTGGCGCCGGGCACGAATCCAAGGTTCGACAGGTGCTTCTTGGTTTCTTCTTTGCATGAGATCTTCACGATTGAGCCGGACTCTCCCGATTTCAGGAATGAAAGCGGCATCGTGGGGCCCCTGCTGTCCGATAGGGGCTTGGTCTTGGATGCGACAGATGTAAGGCCCATATTGGTTAGGAATACCTAAAATATATTTTAACTTTTAGATTTTCCTAAATAAATTATTCCACTCTGGCCGGCTATAGGAGAGTTTATTACAATTCACGGTCTGGCATCGTGCATGAAAACCGATATCGAGATCGCCCAAACGGCGGTCGTCAAGCCTATCAAGGAGATCGCCGCGACGATCGGCCTTACGGAGGACGAGATAGTCCCTTACGGAAAATACGTCGCCAAGGTGCCTCTCGACGTCATCAAGAAGTACGAGTCCCGTCCGAACGGGAAGCTCGTCATGGTGACCGCCATCACGCCCACTCCCGCCGGGGAGGGGAAGACCGTCACCACCATAAGTCTCATACAGGGTCTCGGACGCCTCGGCAAGAAGGTCGTCGGCGCTCTAAGGGAGCCGTCCATCGGACCCACTTTCGGAGTCAAGGGCGGCGCCACCGGCGGAGGATACGCCCAGGTGTACCCCATGTGGGACATCGACCTGCATTTCACCGGGGACATCCACGCAGTCACCGCGGCCCACAATCTCCTGTCGGCCATCGTGGACAACCAGCTCGTGAGGGACAATCCCTTGAACATCGACCCCACCAGGATAGTCCTGAAGAAGGCCATGGACATCAACGCCAGGGAACTCAGGAACATCGTGGTCGGCCTGGGCAACGACAGGACGCTGGGAGGCGTGCCGCACGAGGCGGGATTCCTGATAACCTCGGCCTCCGAGATCTCCGCGATACTGGCCCTCTCGTCCGGCCGCGAGGACCTCAGGCGCAGGCTCGAGAACATGGTGGTCGCGTACACCTATGACAACGAGCAGGTCACCGTCAAGGACCTCGGATGCGTCGGGGCCCTCATGGTGCTCCTGAAGGACGCCATCAACCCCAACTTGGTCCAGACCCTGGAGGGTCAGCCGGTCTTCGTGCACGGGTTCCCGTTCGCCAACATAGCCCACGGGACGAACAGCCTCATGGCGACCAAGACCGCCCTCAAGCTGGGCGACTACGTCATCACCGAGGCGGGTTTCGCTTCCGACCTGGGCGGAGAGAAGTTCATGGACATCGTATGCAGGCAGGGAGGCCTCTCGCCCGACTGCGTAGTCATAGTGGCTTCCATCAAGGCCTTGATGACCCACGGCGGAGGAATCCTGGAGGACGAGTCCACGCTGACCCTGGACAACCTCAGGAAGGGCTTGTGCAACCTCGACAAGCACATCGAGAACATGTCCTACTACGGCGTGCCCATAGTCGTGTCCATCAACCACTTCGCGCAGGACAAGCCGGAGGAGATCGAGCTCATCCGCCGCCACTGCGAGGACATGGGCGTCGACGTGGCGTTCTCCGACGGGTTCATCGAGGGAGGAAAGGGCGCCGAGGAGATCGCGAAGGCGGTGATAAAAGCCGTCGAGAAGCCCAAGGACTTCAAGTTCCTGTACGGGCTGGACCTTCCTGTCAAGGACAAGATCGAGATCGTCGCCAAGAAGATCTACGGGGCGGACGGGGTGGTCTACTCCTCCGCGGCGGAGAAGGCCATCGCGAACATGGAGGCCAAGGGCTACGGCGGGCTCCCGGTCTGCATAGCGAAGACCCAGGCGTCTCTCACCGACGATTCGAAGAGGAAGGGCGCCCCCAAGGGATGGAAGCTCAACGTCAGGGAGGTATGGCTGTCCGCGGGAGCGGGATTCATAGTGCCCGTCTGCGGGACTTTGACGCTCATGCCCGGGCTTCCGAAGGTCCCGGCCGCCATGAGGATGGACCTCAAGGACGACGGCACCATCGTAGGGCTGAAGTGAACACAGGGGCCGAGCGCCCCCTTTTTCTTTCTTTGAAAAATCTTGAGGTCGGCTCGGGGATCGCCTGAGCGGCCTCTTCCCGTCGGCGACGGCGTACCAGTACTCGGCCTCGCTCCTGCTGATCTGGACGCCCTCCCCGTTGCGGTAGATGTTGCCGAGGAGTATCTGCGCGCCCTTGTGGCCCTTGTTGGCGGCCCTTTCCAGCCATTCCACAGCCAAGGCGGAGTCGCTCTTGACGCCCGTCCCGGTCTTGTACAGCTGCCCCATTATGAACTGGGCCTCCGGGTTGCCGTGCTGGGCCGACTTGAGCATCCATTTGGCGGCCTTCTCCTTGTCGCAGGCGACGTCCTTGTTCTCCAGGTACAGCTTCCCGAGCTCGAGCTCGGCGCGATGGTCCTCGTAGCGCGCGGCCTCCTTGAAGAAGTCGACGGCCTTGTATACGGTCTTCTTGACTCCGATCCCCTCGAGGTACATCTTGCCGAGGTAGAACGCGGCGTTGATGTTCTTGCCCTTGTAGGCGTTATCCATGCACTCGAAAGCCTTGGCGGGGTCCACGTCGACTCCTAGGCCCTGAAGGTACATGATTCCGAGGAAGAACTGGGCCTTGGTCGAGAGGGCGTAGTCGTTGAAAGTCTCGAAAGCCTCCTGATAGCCGTCGCTGACCTTGTTGAGGACGTAGTATTCCGCCCTCTCCATCGGCTCCATGTCCATCAGGAAAGACCGCATATCTTTACCCAACGCTATTGCAGATAAAACGTTTATTACTTTCTTCACCGGGGCCCCTATTCCGGAGGGCGCACGGTCCCCTGGCATCGTAGGCCTCCTCAGTCTGGGATCCCTTCTGGCCGGGAGAAATCCGATTCCCGTATCCGCAGGCAGTGTGCGGCTCGGGTTCTTGACTTCCTCTATGAAACGTACGGCGTTATCGGCGCGGAACGTCTCCTGTCTCGAATAAGTCGCTTCCATGAATGATTCCACTGCTGGAGAATATTTAAGCCTATGAAGGGGAGGGGTGGCCGAAAGTGGCTTCTCCGTCCACATGCCAGAGAACTACTAATATAGAGACTCGCCATTGAGAGACGTATGTCCGATGATGCGATCTCCCTGGACGGCCAGTACGTTCCGGCCCGTTCTTTGATGGACTGCGGCTCCATGGATTACGACCTGAGGAAGGCGGCCTCCGCAGCCGAGCGCGGCGCCGGCGCGGCGGTCCCCGACGCGCAGTACCTCTATGCGCTGTTCCTCTATGCCGGGGAGGCCGGCGTCGCCGTCGACAGGAAGACCGCTTCCGAGCTGTTCTCTTTGGCCGCCTCGGGGGGAAGCCGTCCCGCCTCCATCGTCGCGGCGGAGATTGAAAGGAATCCGGAGGACGTCATGGAGGGCCTGATCGGATTGAGGCTGAGGGGCGAGCAGAGGGACGTCGACGCCTGTTCGAGGCTTTTCGACATGTATGACCATGGGACGTCCGCGGTCAGGAAGGACCATGCTGAGGCGATAAGATGGTACACCGTCTGCGCTGAGAACGACGACGTGGCGGCGCAGAACACCATCGGATTCATGTATCTGATGGGTAAGGGGATACGCAAGAACCGCGAGAAGGCCGTCCTGTGGCTTCAGAAGGCGGCGCAGAACGGGTCCGCCGAGGCCATGTACCACATGGGCCAGATGTACGACCAGGGCCTGTGCGACACCGAGCCTGACCTCGGGAAGGCCGTGGAGTGGTTCACCCGCGCCGCCGACGCCGGAGACATGGACGCCCGCTTCTCGATGGGATGCATCTGCTCCACTCCGAAGACCAAGTACACGGACATCAGGAAGGCCATGTCCTATTTCGAGAAGGCCGCCGAGCAGGGGCACGCGGAGGCGCAGTACCAGATAGGCATGAGCTACGCCTACGGGGACGGGGTCCCCAGGAACCCGGACGCGGCCGTCAAATGGCTGGAGAAGTCATGCGAGAACGGGTTCCAGCAGGCGATGGTCGATTACTCGAACATGCGCGTGGACGGCCAGCTGCTTCCCCAGGACTTCGCGAAGGCCGCGCATTGGCTTACCGTGGCCGCGGAGAGATGCAACGGATACGCCCAGTACACCCTGGCCTGCATGTACGGCAACGGGATGTACTTCGAGCAGAGCGACGAGGAGGCGTTCAAATGGTTCAAGGAGGCCGCGGAGATGGGGGAGATCAACTCCCAGTATTGCCTGGCTCGCTTCTATTACGAGGGTCGCGCCGTGGGGAGGGACCTGAAGAAGGCCGCCGTTTGGTTCGACCAGGCCGCCGACCAGGGCCATCCCGCCGCCAAGGCGTTCCTGGGCATGATGCGCGTGACCGGGACCGGGGTGGAGAGGGACGCGGAGCAGGGGCTCAAGGACCTCAACGAGGCCGCAGAGGCCGACTTCCCGGACGCCGACTTCTATCTCGGCAAGCTGTACTACGACGGGGAGTTCGTGGAGAAGAACATGTCGCGCGCGAAGAAGCATCTCACGAGAGCGGCCAAGAAGGGCGATCCGGATGCCGCGGCCTTCCTGGAGGCCATGAAGAGGGAGAGGAGACGCTGGTGAGGGATCCGATCTTCCGCGCGGCCGAGATGGGCGACCCGTACGCCTGCCTCGGGGTCGCATATTACTATCACGAGGGCAAGGAGGTCGAGCCGGACATGGGGCTCGCGGTCGAATGGTACCGGCGGGCCGCCTCCAGAGGCTGCCCCAGGGCGCATTGGGAGCTGGCGAAGCTGTACTCCGAGGGCATCCTGGACAACACGGACGTCTCCGCATACGTGAGGCATCTGAGGTCGGCGTCGGAGATGGGGAACGTGGACGCCCAGTACGCCCTGGCCAAGGAGCTCTACTCGGGCGACATCCTGGGGCGCAACGTCAGCGAGGCGTCCGAATGGTTCAGGAGGGCGGCCGAGAAAGGCCACGTGAAGGCCAAGTTCATGGTCGGGTACCTGATCCAGAACGGCCAGTCCGGAGGATCCTCCGCGGATGCTGAGATGTGGTTCCTCTCCGCCGGGATGTCCGGGGACGGAGACACTTTCCTGGAGATAGGCCTGGACTACGAGTACGGCCTCGACGACATCTCCCAGGACCATATGGAGGCGGTGCGCTGGTACAAGTACGGCGCGGACATGGGGCACGAGAAGTGCATCCTCTGCTACAGGAGGGCCCTGGAGATCCTTTCCGGCGCCAATCCGGACAGCTACAAGGAGCGTCTGGCGGGCCTGGACCGCACCGCCGTCCAGAGGGAGACCGACGTCAGGGATGCGGCGGTCCGCCGCGGGGACGAGAGCCTGGCCATGGGCGACGAGAAGGCCGCCTACGAGAATTATTCGGAGGCGGCCGACCTCGGCGATCCCGATGCCATGTTCGCGATCGCCATGATGTACCATCAGGGGATGTATCTCAAGCGCAACGACCGCAAGGCGATGGAGATCCTCACCCGCGCCGCCTCCGCAGGATCCTGCGACGCGCAGTTCATGCTGGGGCGGTTCTACGACAACAGCGAGTACCCCCGCGACGAGACGCTCGCCATCCAGTACTACGCCCAGGCGGCCGCCAACGGCTTCCTCGCGGCGTTCTACTACCTGGGGAACTATATGGAGCACCCCGAGACGTACGTGCGCAGGGTGAGGGGCCGCCGATGTCGTTCGAATCCGTCATGAAGGCGGCGAGGGACGGCGACCAGGACGCGCAGGTCGCCATGGGCTACATGTTCTTCAAAGGCGACGGCGTGGTCCAGGACCGCAGGGAGGCAGCCAGGTGGTTCGGCCTCGCAGCCGACCAGGGCAATGCGGAGGCCATGTGCAACCTGGGCCACATGAGGGCCCACGGGGAGGGGCTCCGCCCCGACCTGGAGAAGGCGCTGGAGCTCTATCGCAAATCCGCCGAGCTCGGATACCCCCGGGCGATGTTCAACCTGGCCTTCATGCTGACCGACGTCGAGGGCGTGGAGCAGGACTGGGAGGAGGCGTACAAGTGGTATTCCAAGGCCGCCGATGCCGGCAACCTGATGGCCATGTACCGCGTGGGCGTCATGGACGAGGAGGGCCGCGGCACGCCCAGGGACCCAGCGAAGGCCGTGAAGGCGTACACGGTCTGCATGGAGAACGGCTATCCCAAGGGAGGATACCGCCTCGGGATGATGTACCTCGACGGTGAAAGCGTCCCGCGCAATCAGGGAAAGGCCGTCAAATGCCTCGCCAAGGCGGCGGACGCCGGTTCCGAGGACGCGATGCTCATGCTCGGAAAGCTCTCCCTCTCGGGGGAGGGCATGGTGAAGAGCGAGCGCAACGCCGAGAAATGGCTTAGGAAGGCCGCGAGCCGCGGGAGCCTCGAGGCCGCGGAGATGCTGGACAGGATCAAGGAGGAACGGAAATGAGGATGAACGGCTATCAGAAGGAGAACATCATCAGGCTGCTTTCCACGATAAAGGAGAAGAGCCCGTTCTATGCCAAGAAGTTCGAGGGCATAGACGTGGCCTCCATAACCACCCAGGAGGAGTTCGAGAGGCTCCCCTTCACCGACAAGGGCGACCTGCGCGAAGCGTACCCTCTAGGTCTGGCCGCGGTCCCGGAGAGGGACATAGTGAGGATCCACTCCTCGTCGGGGACCACCGGAACCCCTGTCGTCATACCCTACACCAGGCGCGACGTCGAGGACTGGGCGGTCATCTTCGAGCGCTGCTACAGGATGGCCGGGGTCACCGAGGCCGATAGGGTCCAGATCACGCCCGGGTACGGCCTGTGGACCGCCGGGATAGGCTTCCAGGCCGGATGCGAGAGGCTTGGGGCCATGGCCATCCCGATGGGGCCGGGCAACACCGAGAAGCAGATCCGGATGATGAAGGACATGAAGTCCACGGTCATCACCGGTACCTCGTCCTATGCGCTTCTGCTGGCCGAGGAGATAGAGAGGCGCGGGATCAGGGACGAGCTGTACCTGAAGAAGGGGATCATAGGCTCCGAGCGCTGGGGCGACAAGATGAGGCAGAGCATCGCCGACAGCCTCGGGGTGGACTTCTACGACATCTACGGGCTGACCGAGATATACGGTCCCGGAATCGGGATCAGCTGCGACTATCGCAACGGGATCCACATGTGGGACGACTACGTCTACTTCGAGATCATCGATCCTGAGACCGGCGAGGTCCTTCCCGACGGGGAGCCCGGCGAGCTGGTGATCACCGCCTTCAGGAAGGAGGGGGCCCCGCTCATCAGGTACAGGACCCACGACCTCACCAGGATAATACCCGGGGACTGCCCCTGCGGCTCCAGATTCCCCCGCATAGACATCATAATGGGCAGGACCGACGACATGGTCAAGGTGAAGGGGGTCAACATGTTCCCCGCGCACTTCGACGAGGCCATTTCCCTCATGAAGGGGGCCACAGGGGAGTACCAGGTCATGATCGACCATCTCGAGGGCAAGGACATCGTCACCCTGTACTTCGAGACCGACGTGCCTCCGGAGTCGCGCCGCGCCCTGGAGCAGGAGATGACCGCGCTCATCAAGTCGCGCATCGGGGTCACGGTGGTGTCCAAGGCCGTCGACCTGGGGTACCTCCCCCGCAGCGAGAAGAAGACCAACAGGTTCTTTGACAACAGGTACTGAGGGATCCCATGGGCGCCTCGCGCGAGCTGGAGGTCATGAAGAACGCCCTTATGAAGGCCTCGGGCGCGATATCCGACCGGACCGCCGGGACGAAGGCCAATCCACAGGGGGTCTACGACGCCGTCACGCCCTCGGACATCGGCGCGGAGAACGCGATAATCTCCGAGATCCGCTCGGAGTTCCCGGACGACGCGATAATCTCGGAGGAGTCCAGCCCCGACGCGGAGGCCTCCTCCAGGTCGTGGGTGGTGGATCCCATCGACGGCACCGTGAACTTCTCCCGCGGGATACCCCTCTACGGGATCCAGGCGGCGTTCCTGGAGGACGGCGTCCCGAAGGCGGCGGCGATATACCTGCCCGAGAGCGGCGAGATGTTCCATGCGACGGAGAAGGGCGCGTTCCTGGGGGACGTCCTGATCCATGCGGCGGCGCCCCGCCCCCTCAGGGAGTGCCTCGTGTCCACCGGCGACTTCAGCAGGAGGTCCGAGGCGTTCAGAAGGGCCCAGGCGGCGGTGTTCTCGGAATGCTACGGGGACGTCGCCAGGTTCAAGGTGTTCGGCGCGGCATGCGTCGACTTCGCGTTCCTCTCCTGCGGCCGCACGGACGTCCACGTCCGCTTCACCAACAAGATCTGGGACTACCTGCCGGGGCTGTACATCGCTGAGAAGGCCGGCGCCGTCTATGATAAAGAGCTCCAGAGGGAGAGGGACGTCCTGCTGCTGTGCTCGTCGCGGGAGGTCCTGGACGAGGCCTCGGAGAGGATGCTCCCCAGGATCCTGAGGGCGTTGGAGCGACGTCGCCTCCTGTTTCCGCCGATCATCACCAGATATGCCAGGAGGGCCTCGAGCTGTATCCTCTCGTTGCTCCCCTCGACTATGCGGAACTCGATCTCCCCGGTCTTGTCCACCAGCCTGACCTTCTCGGAATCCGATAGGCTCAGGTCGAAGAACGTGGAATGGATCTGCCTTATGATGTCCTGGCCGGAGAGCCCGTACTCTATCATGACGTTCTCGAGGGTGTCGCGGGCCTTGACGAAGTTGCCGCCGAGCGCGGTCTCGAGGATGTTCTTGACGATCTCCGGGTTGGCCATGCCGATGGTCTGGTAGATGAGGTCCAGGTCGATCTTCTTCCCGAGGGACGCAGCCACCTGGAGGGAGTTGACCGCCCTTCTCATGTCCCCCCTGGCGACCATGACCAGCCCCTTCATGGCGTCGTCGTCGATCTGGATATTCTCCTGGGCTACGATCTTCCTGAGGTAGGCCTCGACGTCCTCGGCCGAGAGGGGCTTGAACCTGAATACCGCGCATCTGGACTGGATGGGGTCTATGATCTTCGACGAGTAGTTGCAGGAGAGTATGAAGCGGCAGATGGACGAGTACTTCTCCATGGTCCTCCTGAGCGCCGCCTGGGCGTCCGAGGTCAGGGCGTCGGCCTCGTCCATGAAGATGATCTTGAACTCGGCGCCCCCGAGGGGAGCCGTCCTGGCGAACTCCTTGATCTTCCCGCGCACGACGTCGATCCCCCTCTCGTCGGAGGCGTTGAGCTCTATGAAGTTGCCCCTCCACTCTCCGCCGAACATCTCCTTGGCCAAGGCCAGGGAGCAGGTGGTCTTCCCGGTGCCTGCGGGTCCGGTGAACATCAGGTGAGGCATGTTCCTCGATGCGACGTACGCCTTCAGCCTCTCGGACACATGCTTCTGCCCCACGACGTCGTCCAGCGTCCTGGGCCTGTACTTCTCCGTCCAGATCTCGTTCATTGCCCTCTTCCATGTTGTTAATCCGATTAAACGGTATCGTTCGCGGACCGCACATGTTATTATCGTCCAAGCCTTGGCGCACCCATGGCCTTGGAAGTGGAGGGGAGGAAGGTGGCCCTCGTCGTGGTGGACGTCCAGAACAAGTTCTATACGGTCAGCGAGGGGCTGTACGGGTCCGTGAACCGCCATATAGGGGAGATGAACCGCGCCTTGGACCTGTTCCACGAGTCCGGCTCCCCGGTGGTCCTGATCTGCTACGACCCGATGAACAGCAACACGTCCGACTAGATGGAGGATCCGGAGGCGTTCGTGGACGGCCTCAGGGTTTCCGATTCGGACATCCGCGTCCATAAGGACGAGATGAACTCGTTCTTAGGGTCGGACCTGGCCCGCGTCCTGCATGACGTCGGGGCGGAATGCATCGTCCTGGCGGGGATGGTGGCCCATCTCTGCGTCCTTTCCACCTATTTCTGCGCGATAGACCTGGGGTTCACGCCGTTCATCCTGGAAGGAGGCACGGCCGCCACCGACGACGCCAACGTGGAGCGCGTGGAGGCCATCTGCCGCACGGTGTCCTTGGACAGGCTCTCCGCCGCCCGCTAATCCTTTTATCGCCATTCCCGATAGGGCTGGACATGTCGGCCGCCGGTCAGGAGTCATGCGGAGCCATGGACGGTGCCGTGAGGAGGCGCCTTCTCGCGGGACTGTGCATGATATTCATCGTCACATGCCTCGACGGAACCATAATCAGCATCTGCGGGAAGCAGATAATGGCCGATTTGGACGGCTTGGGCTACTATTCCTGGCTCACGGCTGGGTTCCTTCTCACCCAGGCGGTCATGATACCGATAGCCGGGAAGATCTCCGACCAGTTCGGCCGCAGGCCGGTCCTGTACCTGGGCGTGGGGCTGTTCACTATAGGGTCGATGATGGCGGCCGCGTCCTTCAGCCCGGACATGATGGTCGTCAGCCGCGCCGTCCAGGGGGCGGGGGGAGGAATGATAATGCCCGTGTCCAACGCCTTCATAGCCGACATATACGCCCCGGAGGACAGGGCCAGGGTTATGGCCGGGATAAACCTGCTGTCCACGCTGAGCATGGTCGCCGGGCCGTTCGTCGGCGGATTCATATGCGCGGTGACGACCTGGCACTGGGTGTTCCTGATCAATTTGCCCCTGGTAGCCGTGTTCTTCCTGCTGACGTCCAAGGGATTCCCCAAGACGGCTTCGGAGGGAAGGAAGGCTATAGACTACTCCGGGATGGCCGTCCTGTCCCTGCTGATCCTGGCGTTCCTGCTCGCGTTCCAGTTCTATTCGTCGATGGACGCGCTGCAGGTCATGGCCGTGGCGGCGGTCGCCGTCGTGCTCCTGGTCGTGTTCGTCCGCATAGAGAACAAGGCTCCCGAGCCGGTGATGTCCCCTTCCCTTCTGCGCAGGAAGGCGGTGAGGCTTTCGGCCCTTTTCATGTTCATGAACAACCTGGGGATGCTGGGCGTGGTGTCCTTCATCGCGCTCTTCGGAATCTACGTGTACGGACTGTCGGAGATGGACTGCGCGTTCCTGTGCATTCCGCTCTTCATCACCATGGGGGTGTTCACCGTCCTGAACGGGATGCTCCTTCCCAGGACCGGATACAGGCTCTGGGTGATGGCAGGCTTCTTCCTGATGGGGATATCGTTGACCCTGCTCTACTTCTTCGGAACCGACGCCCCCATAACAGCGGTCATAGTCGTGATGTCGCTGTTCGGGGCCGGATGCGGAGCCTTGGGGAGCACGATATCCGTGTCCCTTCAGAACCACACGCCCAAGGATGAGATGGGGATGAGCCTGGCCACGGTCAGCCTGGTCCGCTCCATGGGAGCCACGCTCGGAGCCGCGGTCTCCGCGTTCATCATATCCTTCGTCATGGACTCGGAGATGGCGGCGTCGCCGTTCGCCTACGTGGCCGAGGAGACCGGCTACAGCGGGACCGGGCTTCTGGAGCTGGCTACGGACGCCTTCGAGCAGATATATCCGGGCATCACGGAGGCCGTCACGGGGTTCTTCGGCGACGGGTTCGTGGCCTTCGGCACCGTCACCGGGATCGTCTACATCGCGCTGGCCGTCTTGGGCGTGCTCATGGACAACGGTTACACCGTGAGCGAGGACGCCTCCTGACCTCGGCTCAGCTCCTCCGTCAGGAATGCGACGGCCTTGTCGAACTCCTCCGCCACCTCGGAGACCACGGCGTCGTCGTACCTCTCCGACGCGTAGATCTGCAGGGAGTAGCCGTCGCCGTCGTCGGATACCCTCATCCACAGGTCGGTGAGAGGCCTGTATTCGCTTCTGATCAGCGGCTCTACCTCGAAGGGCACGCGGTCCACGACGTCGGAGTCCATCCCTGTGAAATGGGCGTACTGGAGCCTGACGACGGATTCGACGTCCATGTACCTCCTGAGCTCCCAATAGGGGTACTCGTCGTAGGTCATGGAGGCCATGACGTGGTCCGTCATCTTCTGAAGGACCTTCGCCGGGCTGCGCTCCCTTATGGCCACGGCGGCCGGGAATCCCCTCGCGTACATTCCTATGGAGCCGGACAGGTCCATGTGGCCCCTCCCGTCCTCCGTTATGAAGAACAGGCACTTCTCCTTCCCGGAGATGTTCTTGAAGGCGTATTCCAAGGCGGTCGCGAAGAACGCGGTGACGGAGGTGTCGTTCTTCTTGACGCATTCGGCTATCCTGTCCCTCGGAGTGCTGAAGCCCCCTTCGAAGTCGCCGAAGACGCGCTCGCACGGCCTTTCCTCGAGGAAGTTGGCGGAGCATCCGATGACCGCCCTTTCGGCCAGGGCCTTGGACCTGTTGTACCTGGTCCTGCCTTTGGAGGACACGTCGTAGGAGGCGGAGCGGAGCACGCCGTCATCCATTGGGATCCCTATGCCGTTGATGGCGCATGCGAAGTCCATGGCCATCGGGACGAAGGACACTCCGTCGAACACGATGTGGTGCGCATCCATCAGGAGGGACACGGACCCTCCCCACTCGTGTACCTGGAACCTGCAGAGCTCTCCGCCGAAGATGTCGAATCCGCGTACGAACGCGTCCTTCGAATCGGCCGGGTCCGCGTTCACGACCTTGATGTCGGCGGGTCCGTCGAACGTGAGCCAGGGGCCGTCCTCGCGCTCGGCTATCCTGGCGCGGAGTATCGGGTGGGCGTCGACCAGCCTCTTGACGGCATCGACCGCGTCTTCGGCGCACTTCCAGCTCTCCGAGGTGAACAGGAACGGACGGTTGTAATGGGCGTCCGGGTGCTCTTTGATGATCTCGTACAGGTTGCGCATGGCGTCAGGGAGCGGGCAGCCCTCCTCGAACGTGTACAGGCATTCCAAACCTGCCGCGGAACGTGTATGCTCGGCGATCAGCCTGGGCGTGTGATACCTCATGAGGTCCGCCGGGGTGATGTCGAATCCCGGCATTTCCCTGCGGATGTCCGCCAGCGCGCGTATCGCCTTCAGAGAGTCTCCGCCCAGGCGTATGAAGTCGTCGTCGATTCCGACCCTTTCGACGTTCAGGACGGTTTCGAATACGTTGCAGATCTTCTCCTCCGTTTCGTTCCTGGGCTGGACGTACTCCGCTCTCAGGGAGGAGGAGTCCGGGGCCGGAAGCGCCCTGCGGTCCACCTTCCCGTTCACGTTGCGGGGGATGGATTCCAGACCGACAACGAACGCAGGGACCATGTAGGAGGGCTTCCTCTCCGCGACCCATGTCTTCATTGCTTCCGCATCGGCTTCTCCGACGACGTAGGCGCACAGCTCCTTGCCGGACCCGCTGGGGACCGCCTGGACGGTCGCGTCCCTGATCCCGGGCATGTCCTTGATGGTAGCCTCTACCTCGGTGAGCTCGACCCTGTTGCCTCTTATCTTTACCTGACCGTCCCTCCTTCCGACGACGCCGAGGGTGCCGTCAGGGAGGACCCTGAAGAAGTCCCCGGTGGCGTACATCCTCTCGAATCCCGGCTCGTCCGAGAACGGGTTTCTCAAGAATACCTTGGAGTTCAGGTCGTCGCGGTTCAGATATCCTAGCGAAAGCTGGTATCCGGAGAGGTGGAGCTCCCCTATCGCGCCGTACGGCACCAGCCTCTTCTCTGCGTCCAGCACGTACGCCGCCACGTTCTGAAGCGGGAATCCGACGGAATCGGGCGTGGCTCTGGTATTGACCGGGATGGCCATGGACAGCGCGAGGTTCTCCGAGGGGCCGTAGGTCTCTATGGCGCCCAGATGCTCCGGAGCGTGGAACTCTCCCAGCTTCTCGCCTCCGTACATGAGAGCCTTGATTCCTGAGGGCATGTCCATGGAAGCGAACAGCCTCCCGACCTGGGTGGTCATGAACGTGTGCGTGGCGCCGGCGTCCACGAAGTGCCTGTTCAGCTCGGCCATGTCGAGGCGCACCCTCTCCGGCACGATGTCGACGGAGGCTCCGCAGAACATCGGCGGGAACATCCCCAGGGTGTGCATGTCGAACGAATACGACGTGTAGAGCGCATAGACGTCATCCTTGGACATGCCGGTGTATCTGACGTACCATTCGCTCAGGTTGACTATCGCCCTGTGGGTGATCACGGAGCCCTTCGGCTTGCCGGTGGTTCCTGACGTGTAAAGTATGACGGCGGGCGAAAGGGGGTCTATTCCTACAGGCTGGAATTTCCTTCTTTCGCAGGAGGTGCAGTCCAAGGCCTCCAATCCCATCGCCGCGGCTCTTCCAGCGGTATCCGGCGTCACGAGGGTGACTACGGCTCCGGAGTCCTCGGCCATGAACGATAGCCTTTCATCAGGGTACGCGTCGTCCATCGGGACGTATGAGGCGCCGGTCTTGAGCACCCCGACGGCGCACAGGTAGTACCACTCGCCTCTCGGGACCAGAACGGCCACCCTATCGCCTGCCCCCACTCCGATCTCCGACAACTTGGAGGCTATTCCGTCAGTGACGGCGTCGACTTCGGCATATGATGTAGTTCTACCTTCGTAGGTGACCGCCGCCCTGTCCGGGTACTTGTCTGCGCTCTCGCGGAACGCATCCATAGCACTATAGTGATTCAATGCTCTGGATTCCCCTCTGGTAGGGATGTCTCCGTGGAACTTGATGTCCGATAGCTTCTCTGTTGTAAGCATCTCCGCAAGGACGTCGTCGAAGGTCTTCGCGAACCTGGCGATGAACTCATCGCTGAATCTGGATGAATGCGAAATGATCAGACGCATCCTGTCCTGATGCTCAGCGGTTATTGCGATCATGTCCGCGATTCCGCCCGCTTCATACGGGTCGGACGATTCCACGGCGGAATATTTCGCGACAGGGATGTGTTGGAACAGGACGTCCGCCTTCACCCCGTACTTGCTGGAAAGCTCCCTGAACGGCACGAATCCGGATGCGATGCTTCCGTACACCGTCTTGGATGCCATTGAGACGTATTCCTTGACTGCCCTGTCGGAGCAGTCTATGCGGACGGGCACCGTCTTTACGAACATCCCTATGGACCTCTCCAGCCCCGGTATGGACCTGCCGTTGTCCAGCACGCAGAACACCGCGTCAGAGCGGCCGGTGAATCTGGACAGCGTGTATGCGAACGCCGAGGTCATCAGGGTCCCGACCGACGTGCTGCACGACTTTGCCATTGTCTTGATATCTTCGGTTGGAGACGACAGATCCTTAGCCATCTCTCCAGACCGTCCGGAGTCTCCGACGAGTCCCGAATCCGCATCTCCGTCGCAGAGCATCGAGTCGAACAGCCTCTCGGCCTCGGCGAAGCGGCCGGTATCTTTGACAGACTTGTCGAACGCGGACGATACGAGCAATCCGTCGTCCTTTTCCAGAGTCTCCCCGGCGAACGCCTTGGACAGGCTTTCCGTCAGCACCGCGTAGGACATCCCGTCGAACACGATGTGGCTTATCAGCCCCTCTATTTTGCCGTCGGAGACGGAGAACGATGACAGGCACCTGCTCAGGCTGGGAGCCTCAGGTCTGTCGGATCTTATCTCGGGTCTGGCATTGAACATCAGCCACGGCTCTCCGTTCTTGTCCGTGATTCTGGATGACAGGGCAGGATATGCCTCGAGGACTTTGCCGAGTGCTTCCTTCGCGTCTTCCTCGGTCGTTCCGGACGGCATGTCGTAGGCGAACGGGATCAGGTACGCGTCGTACTTCCCGTTGGCCTCGATGTCCAGATAGACGTTCATCTGGCTCTCGTTCAGGGGGCAGCCCTCCTCGTAGGAGAACATGCCCCTGTCGAAGTCCACGGATGCGGAGTGCTCCGCGATCGCCCTGGGCGTGCGGTATCTGAGGACGTCCACCGTAGTGGACACCTGCGACTCGTTCTGCACCCTTATGGCCTTGAGGGAATCCCCGCCCAGGCGGATGAAGTCGTCGTCGATCCCTATGCTTTCCACATCCAGGACGGCTTCCATGGCCTCGCACAGCCTTCTCTCGATCTCGTTCCTAGGCGGTATGTACTCCGCTCTTAGGGAGGAGGAGTCCGGCGCGGGAAGCGCCCTGCGGTCCACCTTCCCGTTCACGTTGCGCGGGATGGACTCCAGACCAATCACGAACGCAGGGACCATGTACGACGGCTTCCTCTCCGCGACCCAGGCCTTCACGGCTTCTTCATCGACATCTCCGACCGCATATGCGCAGAGCTCCTTTCCTGAAGCTCCAGGCACGGCCTGGACGGTGACGTCCCTCACGCCAGGCATTCCCCTGACGGCTGCCTCGACCTCGGTGAGCTCTACCCTGTTGCCTCTGATCTTGACCTGGCCGTCCCTCCTTCCGAGTATCCCTATAGTTCCATCATGGAGGATCCTGGCGAAGTCCCCTGTGGCGTACATCCTTTCGAATCCCGGTTCGCTTGAGAACGGGTTGGCGAAGAACGCCCTGGCATTGGCGTCCTCGCGGTTCAGGTATCCGAGAGACAGCTGGTATCCGGAGAGGAATAGTTCTCCTACCGCTCCGCGCGGGACCGGTCTCCTCTCGGCGTCCAGAACGTAAGCCGCCACGTTCTGAAGCGGGAATCCGACGGAGTCGGGATCGATCCTGGCGTTGATCGGAACGGCGGTGGATATGGCCAGATTCTCCGACGGCCCGTATCCGTCCATCGCATCCAGGTGCTCCGGGGCATGGAACTCCCCAAGCTTCTCTCCGGCTACGAGGAGCACCTTGAGGCCGGAGGCCAGGTCCATGGACGCGAACATCTTGCCGACCTGGGTGGTCATGAACGTGTGCGTCGCCTTTGCTTCTACAAGATGGTCGTTGAACTTGCGCATGTCGAGGCGGACGTCCTCGGGCACGACGTCGACGGATGCTCCGCAGAACATCGGCGGGAACATCCCTATGGCGTGCATGTCGAACGAATACGAGGTGTACAGGGCATAGACGTCCTCTTCCCTCATCTCCGTGCGGCCGACGTACCATTCGCTCAGGTTGACTATCGCCCTGTGAGTGATCATGGAGCCCTTAGGCTTGCCGGTGGTCCCTGACGTGTAGAGGATGACGGCGGGCGAGAGCGGTTCGATGCTGATGGGCTGGAACGTCTTGTTGCCGCAGCGCGCGCAGTCCACGGCTTCCGTCTTGGCGACGGACCTTGCACGGCCGATGGTGCCGGAAGTCACTAGAACGGCTTTGATCCCGGCATCTCTAGCCATGAACGACAGCCTCTCGTCAGGATACGCGTCGTCCATCGGGACGTATGAGGCGCCGGTCTTGAGCACCCCGACGGCGCACAGGTAGTACCACTCGCTCCTCGGGACCAGGACGGCCACCCTGTCGCCTGCTCTTACGCCTATTTCGGACAGCTTGGAGGCTATCCCGTCGGTAATCGCATCGGCCTCGGCATAGGATGTAGTTCTACCTTCAAAGGTGACCGCCGCTCTGTCCGGGAACTTGCCGACGCTCTCACGGAAGGCATCAATAGCACTATAGTGATTCAATGCCTTGGCCTCTCCGCGCTTCGGGATGCATCCTGCGAACTTGATCTTCGAAAGTCTTTCTCCGGCTATCATCCCGCTCAGAACCGAGTCGAACGTCTCGACGAACCGGGAAACGTACTCGTCTGTGAATCTCGACGAGTGGGATATCACCAGACGTGCGGAGTCGGGCAGCTCGACGGTGACGGCGACGAGGTCGGCTATGCTCTCTTCTTCCGCATCAGGGCTGTCGCGCAGCTCTGTTACAGGCATGTTCTGGAACAGCACGTCGGCCTTCACGCCGTACTTACTGGACAGCTCCCTGAACGGCATGAAGCCGCTCTCCACGCACCTGTACACCGTCTCCGACGCCTTCGCCACATATGCGTCCGCGTCCCTGTCGGAGCAGTCTATGCGGACGGGCACCGTCCTCACGAACATCCCCACGGACTTTTCCAGCCCGGGTATGGACCTGCCGTTGTCCAGCACGCAGAACACCGCGTCCGAGCGGCCGGTGAACCTGGACAGCGCGTATGCGAACGCCGAGGTCATCAGGTTCCCGACGGAGGTGCCGAAGCCTTTAGCCGCATCCTTTATGGACGAGATGTCGGCGGATATCCTGCGATCGACCTTGCCTGGGGCCCCGTGGTCTCCGACGAGGCCGGAATCCGCATCGCCGTCGCAGAGCATCGAGTCGAACAGCCTCTCGGCCTCGGCGAAGCGGCCGTTGTCCTTGACGGACCTGTCGAACGCGGACGATACGAGCGTCCCCACGTCTTTCTCCAGAGTCTCCCCGGCGAACGCCTTGGACAGGCTTTCCGCCAGAACCGCGTAGGACATCCCGTCGAAGGCCATGTGGCTGATCTCGCCCTTGACGGATCCTTCCGACAGGGAGAACGATGACAGGCATCTCCTCAGGTCCGGCTTTTCCAACGCCCCTTTGGTGATATTCGGCTCGGAATCGAACGCCAGCCACGGCTCCCCGTCCTTCTCGACGATTCTGGAACGGAGGATCGGGTGGGCGTCTATGACCTTCCTCAGTGCCTCCTCGGCCTCATCCTCGCTTCTTCCGGCAGGAATCTCGAACTCGAACGGCACGAGGTACGCCTCGCTCTTCGAATTGGCCTCGATGTCCAGATAGACGTTCATCTGGCTCTCGTTCAGGGGGCAGCCCTCCTCGTAGGAGAACATGCCCCTGTCGAAGTCCATGGACGCGGAGTGCTCCGCGATCGCCCTGGGCGTGCGGTATCTGAGGACGTCCACCGTAGTGGACACCTGCGATTCGTTCTGCACCCTTATGGCCTTGAGGGAATCCCCGCCCAGGCGGATGAAGTCGTCGTCGATTCCTATCTCCTCTATGCCCAAGGCGTTCTCGAACGCTTTGCACAGGGCGGACTCGGCATGGTTCCTAGGCGCCACGTATTCGGCCCTGCCTTCGGAGAGGTCCGGCTTCGGAAGCGCCCTCCAATCGACCTTCCCGTTGATGTTCAGCGGGATGGAGTCCACCTTGACGACATAGGTCGGCACCATGTACGAGGGCTTCACGTCCCCCACGTGCCTCCTGACCTCGTCTTCATCCACGTCTCCGACGACGTATGCGCACAGCTCCTTCCCGGAGCCTCTGGCCACGGCCTGGACTACGGCTCCGTCGACTCCGGGCATGTCCCTGATCGCTGTCTCTATTTCAGTGAGCTCGACCCTGTTGCCTCTGATCTTGACCTGGCCGTCCCTCCTTCCGAGCATCTCCACCGATCCGTCGGGGAGTATCCTCGCGAAGTCCCCGGTGCAGTACATCCTGGAATGCCTGGGGTCGTTGGTGAACGGGTTTCCGATGAACGCCTTCGAGTCGAGGTCCGCGCGGTTGAGGTATCCGGGCGAGACCTGTATCCCTGATACGTGCAGCTCGCCTGCGGCTCCGCGGGGCATGATCCTCTTCTCCGCGTCCAGGACGTATGCTCTGAGGTTGGCGTTGGGGCGTCCGACGGACCTGGGCGTGCTCTTCTTCGTCACGTCGGTCTGCGTCACGAAGACGGCGCATTCGGTAGGCCCGTATGCGTCGATGATCCTCAGTCCGGGAGGCGGCTCGATGAACCCCGTCATCTCTCCTCCCACCATGATGTTCCTCAGGGCATGCTCCTTCACGCCGGCGGCGTAGATGCGCCCTACCTGCGCGGTCACGGACATCCCGGTGACGTGGTTGGAGGCCAGATAATCGTTCATCCTCCCCATGTCTAGACGCACGTCCTCAGGCAGCACGTCCATGGAGCCGCCTACGAACAGGGCGGAATACACGGTCAGGCCCGCGTCGAACCCTATGGAGGCGTGGAGGCCCATCTTGTCTTTGCTCGTCAATTCGAAGCACTTGACTACGCTTTCGCATATGTTCGCCAGGGCGGCATGGGTGAGCGCGGCCCCTTTCGGCTTGCCGGTTGTCCCTGACGTGTACAGGATCACCGCCGTTGAATCGGGGTCCGGGTTCGAATCGTCGTCGCCCACGTATTCGCAGGTGGTGCAGTCTATCGTCTCCACTCCGGCGACGGACCATGCGCGGCACAGGGTCTCGGCGGTGGCAAGGATCGCCTTGATGCCGGCATCCTCGGCCATGAACGACAGCCTTTCATCAGGGTATGCGTCGTCCATCGGGACGAACGCCGCGCCGGACTTCATTATGCCGAGGGCGCAGAGCACGTACCACTCGCTCCTGGGCACCAGGAACGCCACGGCGTCCCCTTTGCCGATGCCGGACTTGTGAAGCCTCGCGGCGATCCCGTCGGTGATGAGGTCGGCCATGCGGTAGGTGTACGACTTGTCGAGATGCGTCAGCATGACGTCGTCGCAGATGTGGGCGCGCATGGCATGGACGATGCTTCCGTACCTGTAGTCGGCGCGTCCTCCGTCCGCGATGCTTCTTCCGGCGTCCTCCGGATCGACGTAGACTATCTCCGACATCCTTTCATCGCGGACGATGCCTGCGAGGGTGCGGTCCAGGGCATCCAGGATACCCTCGGCCGTCTCGGCGGACATGGAGAGCCCGTGGGATATGACGGCGCGCATCCCGTCCGGCAGGTCCATCACGGCGACGGAAGTCCCGGACGAAGAGAATTTGTCCGGGGACTCGGAGAGGATGTCCTGCATCGTCTCGGAGGCCTCCCCTCTGGGGGCGTATTGGAATATGACGTCCGGCTTCACGCCGTATTCGCTCGAGAGCTTTCTGAACGGGACGAATCCCGACGACATGGCACCGTACACGGTCTCTGACGCCTTGGAGACGAATTCATCCACGGTTGAATCCGAGCAGTCTATCCTGAGCGGGACGGTCCTCACGAACATCCCTATGGACCTCTCCAGCCCGGGGACGTCCCTTCCGTTCTCCGCGATGCAGAACACGGCGTCCGAGCGGCCGGTGAACCTGGACAGCGCATATGCGAACGCGGCGGTCGCCAAGGCTCCCGGGGAGGAGCCGCAGGCCGCGGCCTTGGACGCCATCTCCTCGGAACTGCAGGATAGCACTATAGTGGAGGATCCCGAGGATCCGTCGACGTCCTCGATCAGGCCGGCATCGACGTCGGCGTCGCATAGCATGGATTCGAAGAACTTCTCGGCATCTTCGTATCTGGGGCTTTCAGCCACGGACCGGTCGAAAGACGACGAGACGAGCACTCCGGGATCCTTGGCCGGCTCCTTTCCATCGAACGCCTCCGCCAGGTCCTCGGAGAGCACGGATGACGAGTATCCGTCGAAGGCCACGTGGCTGATCAGGCCGCGTATCATGCCGTCGGATATCGCGAACGACGAGACGCACTCGTCGATGGCCGGCATCCTCGGACGTTCAGAGGATATCTCTGGGGAAGCGTCGAAGAGCATCCACGGCGTCCCGTCCTTCTCGGATATCCTGCCTCTGAGCGACGGGTGCGCCGATATGGCCCTTTCCAGCGCGACTCTCGCATCCGATTCGGTCCTTCCGTCCGGAATCTTGAAAGAGAACGGTATGACGTAGTCTCCTGCCTCAGGATTGGCCACCATGTCCAGATAGACGTTCAGCTGGCTCTCGGACAGCGGGCATCCGGTCTCCTCGGAGTACTCCTGGGGGCGGCCGCCGATAGAATGCGACGCTATCGCCCTGGGCGTGCGGTATCTGAGGATGTCGGATGCGGAGGCCCTTCCGGACAGGCTCTGGACCTTTATGGCCTTCAGTGAGTCCCCGCCCAGGCGGATGAAGTCGTCGTCGATTCCGACCCTGTCGATTCCCAGGGCCTTCTCGAACGCATGGCAGACGGACGATTCGTCCGCGTTCCTCGGCGGGACGTATTCGGACCTCAGCGAGGACGCGTCCGGAGCGGGAAGCGCCCTCCAGTCGACCTTTCCGTTGACGTTGAGCGGTATCTCATCGAGATGCATCACGAAGGAAGGCACCATGTAGTCCGGCTTCCTCTCCGCGACCCACGCCTTTATCGCATCCTCGTCCGCATCGCCGACGACGTATGCGCAGAGCTCCTTTCCGGAAGCGCCCGGCACGGACTGGACGGTGACGTCCCTAACTCCTGGCATTTCTCTGATGGCAGCCTCGACCTCGGTGAGCTCGACCCTGTTTCCTCTGATCTTGACCTGGCCGTCCCTCCTTCCGAGTATCCCTATAGTTCCATCAGGAAGTATCTTCACGAAGTCCCCTGTGGCGTACATCCTCTCGAATCCCGGTTCGCTTGAGAACGGGTTCCTCAGGAACGCCTTCGAGTTCAGATCGTCGCGGTTCAAGTAGCCGAGCGACAGCTGGTATCCGGAGAGGTGGAGCTCCCCTATCGCGCCGTACGGCACCATCCTTTTCTCGGCGTCCAGCACGTATCCCTTGACGTTGGGGAGCAGCCTTCCCACCGAGTATGCGCAGCACCTCTGGGACACGTCTATCGCCGTCGACACGTGGTTCTCGGACGGTCCGTACGCGTCTATCGTCCTGACGCCTTCCGGGGCGTCGAACGGGCCGAGCTTCTCGCCTGCCAGGATCAGCACCTTCAGGCGGCCCGCGGCCCTGGGGGCGAACATCTTCCCGAGCTGCGTGGTTATGAACATGTGGGTGACGCCGGCCTCCGAGATGCGGCTTTCCAGGGCGTCGAGGTCCCTTCTGGCCTCCTCGGGCACGATGTACACGGACGCTCCGGCCAGGATGGGCGGGTAGATGGCGACGGCGTGCATGTCGAACGAATACGACGTGTGCATGCCAACGACGTCGTTTGACTTCAAATCGGTATATTCGCAGTACCACTCGGAAAGGTTCTCTATCGCGCGGCGGGACAGGACGGACCCTTTCGGCTTGCCGGTGGTCCCGGACGTGTACAGGACGACCATGGGGTCCTCAGGATTCGTTCCAGGAAGGGATGTCGGAGTATCGGACTCGGCCGTGCAGTCCAGGACCGGCACGGGGGACAGGGACCTGCCGCGCCTCAGAGTCTCTGGGGTGCACAGCAGCGCCTTTGCCGAAGAGTCCTTGACGATGTACGATAGCCTCTCGTCCGGGTACGCGTCGTCCATCGGGACGTACGAGGCGCCGGCCTTGAGGGCTCCGAGCGCGCAGAGCACGTACCACTCGCCCCTGGGAACCAGCACGGCGACGGAGTCTCCCGGCTTGACGCCGGCGGAGATCATCGTTCCGGCTACCGAGTCCGACATCCGGTCGCATTCCGCATAGCTCAGGCTTCTGCCGGAGACGGAGACGAACGCATTGTCCGGAACCTTCGCCACGGCATCGCGGAATGCCTCCAGAACGTCTCCGAACCTGAGTTCTCTGGACGTCTCGTTGATCCTTTCGGAGAGCATCCGGTCCTCTTCGGACGCTATCTCGATCTCGGACAGCCTCTCGCATGAGGCCAGTCCGGATACGACGGAGTCGAAGACCTGGACCATGCGGTCCGCGGTGCCGACGGAGAACGAGTCCGAATGGTACACCGACACGTCGAACCCGTCCTCGGAGTCGGTGACCACGCATTGGATGTCCGATACTATGCCGTATTCTGGCGGAGCGTCGAGTGCCTCACCCGCCAAGGACGCCTCAGACTCGAAGTCCGCGTTGATCCCGGCGTTGTACTCGAACAGAACGGATATCCCGACCCCGTGGCGCCTGGACAGTTCCCTGAACGGGATGAAGTCGTTGGCCATGGCGCCGAGGTGGGCGGAGGACGTCTTGCGGATGTATTCCCCCACGGCGGCGTCGGAGCAGTCTATCCTCAGAGGGACAGTCCTGACGAACATCCCGACCGCATCCGACATGTCCGCAGACGCCCTCCCGGTGTCCGTGATCACGAAGACGGCGTCGGAGCGGCCGGTGAACCTGGACAGCGTGTATGCGAACGCCGATGCGAACAGGCTTCCAACGGCGGCTCCGTTGGAGAGCGCCGTCCTCTCGATCTCCTTCCTTCCGCAGGAGATCCTCTTGCGGCTCATGCCGTATTTTCCATCCAGGTCCGGGACGAGTCCGGGGTCCGCGTCGGCTCCGTCGAGCATCCCGTCGAAGAATTCCTCCGCCTTCCAGATGCTCTCCGGGGCGTGCCATTCGGACACGTCGAAGGCGCGGGTCTCGAAAGCCACGTCTTTTCCGGACAGGGCATCGCGCAGGTCGCGGATGAGCACGTTCCTGGAGCTGGCATCCATTATCGCATGGTGGACGTCCCATACCAGGAACTCATCCGATATGCGGAACCTGGACAGGCAGCCGCCAAGGTCGAACGGACGCGCGAATCCATCCAGCGGCCCTTCCGAGATCTCAGGATAGGAATCCGCTACCATCCACGGCGTCCCGTCGTATTCCGTGATGCGGGACTTCAGCACCGGGTGGGCCTCTATCACGGCCTCGACGGCCTTCCTGACCTTATCTGCGGGAATCCCCTTTACGGAGACCATTCCGGGCGCGTTGTATCCGGTGCCCTTGCTCTCGGCCATCTCGTCCAGATACACGTTGAGCTGGCCTTCCGACAGCGGGCGCATGTAGACGTCCGGTTCTGTGGCGGCCTTGGACACCCTCCTTATCGCCTTCATGAAGGCCTCGGGAAGACGCGACATGACGTCGGTCCCGTCGTGGTATCCCGTGATTGCGAACACGCCGCCGACGTCGCTCACGTTCAGGGAGATCCTGTCGTCCGGGAGGACGTCGGAGGCCCTTCCCATCGGGATGTCGAAGACGGTCTCGAACAGCCCGTCCGAGAACGAGAACGCATTGCTCAGGTAGTTTAGGGTGATCTGCGGAAGCGGCCTTCCGCGGCGCTCGGATTCGTAGCCGATGCCTCCGCGGGGGACTTCATGTAGCCTTCTCCTGGACTCGAAAAGGTCCTTGAGCGGGTCTCCAGTCGCGGCCAGGCGTAGGGGATACATGTCGGTGAACCATCCCACGGTGCGCTCCACGTCGCCGATGACGCGTCCGTGGCCTTCCATGCGGACCGTCACCCCGTCTTCTTCCGCGAGCTCGGAATAGGCCTCGGCCAGGGCGGCGGCCAGGATGTCGGCGGAGTCGAATCCGAACGGGCCGTCCTCTGCGGAGGGGAGCGGGAAATCGGACACGAGCGTGAAATCCTGCTGGGATGCGATTCTCACGGCCTCCGGCACGGCGCCCTCGGCGGCCTTCCAGTATTCCGACTCCTCCCTGCGGAGGGGCTCGGAGCAGGCGTCCAGCCATGAAGCATAAGAGGACGTGCGCGGGGGAAGGCGGGGGATGTTACCGGACTTGATCGAGCGGTATGCTGACGACAGGTCGTCGAGGATGACGCTCCAGGAGGCCCCGTCGACCGCCATGTGGTGTATCGCGATGAATACGTAGTCCGTCTCGAGGGAGAACAGCAGGCAGGCCATGTTCCGGCCTTCTTCGAGTGACAGGGAGCCTTGGGCTGCGTCCATCGCCTCCGACATCCGCTCGCGGTCGGCGGCGGGATTCGCCTCGACTTCGCATACCCGCACGCCCGGGGCCCTCACGCTGTAAGGATAGGAATACAGGGCGCGGAGCATGTCGTGATGGTCCGTGACGGCGTCCACGGCCTTCTGCAGCGCTTTCAAGTCTATGCGTTCCGACGAGCGAAGGATCACGGACTGGTTGTGCCTGTCCCTTTGCGATGCCGTGCCGGAGGACATGAACCTCTCCTGGATTGGGGAGAGCCCGATAGGTCCCGAGTACGGGCCGGCGTCCACGGCCGCGGATATCAACGGCGACAGCGACCTGACGGTGCGCCTGGCTATCACTTCTTGGGCCGGGACGGTTATCCCCATGGAGCGGCATGCGGCCGCCAGGCGTACGGCCTTCAGGGAGTCCCCGCCCAGGCGGATGAAGTCGTCGTCTATCCCGACCTTCTCCTCCCCCAGGATCTTCGCCATGGCCTCGCAGACCTTTCTTTCGCCTTCGTTCCTGGGCGCGGCGTATTCCGCTTTCAAGGACGAGACGTCAGGCTCCGGAAGCGCCCTGCGGTCCACCTTCCCGTTGACGTTACGGGGGATGGATTCCAGACCGACGACGAACGCAGGGACCATGTAGGAGGGCTTCCTCTCCGCGACCCAGGCCTTCACGGCCTCCGCGCCGGCCTCCCCGACGACGTAGGCGCAAAGCTCCTTCCCGGGCCCGCTGGGGACCGCCTGGACGGTCACGTCCCTGATCCCGGGCATGTCCCTGATCGCCGTCTCTATTTCCGTGAGCTCGACCCTGTTGCCCCTGATCTTGACCTGCCCGTCCCTTCTGCCTATGACCCCTAGGGTCCCGTCCGGGAGCACCCTGAAGAAGTCTCCGGTGGCGTACATTCTCTCGAATCCGGGCTCGTCCGAGAACGGGTTCTCCAGGAATGCCTTGGAGTTCAGGTCGTCGCGGTTCAGGTAGCCGAGCGAAAGCTGGTACCCGGAGAGATGAAGCTCCCCCACGGCTCCGCAGGGGACCATCCTTTTCTCTGCGTCCAGGACGTAGGCCTTTATGTTAGGCAGGAGGCGGCCGACCGAATCCGGATAGTTTCTGTCGTTGACCATGACGGCAGTGGACAGGGCGAGGTTCTCCGACGGACCGTAGGTCTCTATGGCGCCCAGATGCTCCGGAGCGTGGAACTCTCCCAGCTTCTCGCCCCCGTACATCAATGCCTTGATCCTCGATGGCATGTCCATGGACGCGAACAGCTTCCCGATCTGCGTGGTCATGAACGTGTGCGTGGCGCCGGCGTCCACGAAGTGCCTGTTCAGCTCGGCCATGTCGAGGCGCACCCTCTCCGGCACGATGTCGACGGAGGCTCCGCGGTACAGGGGCGCGAAGATCCCCATGGTGTGGATGTCGAAGGAATAGGACGTGTACAGAGAATAGACGTCCTCTTCGGACATGCCGGTGTACCCGACGTACCACTCGCACATGTTGTCTATCGCCTTGTGGGTGATCACGGAGCCCTTCGGCTTCCCGGTGGTCCCGGACGTGTAAAGGATGACGGCCGGAGACGAGGGGGCGGTCGCTACCGGCTGGAACTTCTTTCTTTCGCATGAGATGCAGTCTATCGCGTCCAGCCCCATGGACTCGGCGCGTATGGCGGTCTCCGGCGTCACTAGCGTCACGGCCGCCCCGGAGTCCCTGGCCATGAACGACAGCCTCTCGTCGGGGTACGCGTCGTCCATAGGGACGTACGCCGCTCCGGTCTTGAGGACGCCTATGGCGCACAGGAAGTACCACTCGCTCCTCGGGACCAGGACGGCCACGAAGTCCCCGCTCCCTATTCCCAGCCTGGACAGCTCCGACGCGATCCCGTCGGTGATACCGTCGGCCTCCGCATAGGTGACGGAGCGGCCGTCGTACGACACCGCGGCCCTCTCCGGGAACCTGGAGACGCTCACGCGGAACGCTTGGACGAGCCCGTCGCATTCCAGCGGCTTGGACGTGTCGTTCATCTTCCTGACGATCTCCAAGTCGGATTCCGAGATCAAGCCTATCTCCGACAGGCGGTCGCATGACGTCATGCCCTCGACGATCCTGGCGAACGCGTCCGCCAGGCGCTCCGCAGTGGCGTCGGAGTACCTGTCGGAGTGCGAGACGTACACCCGCGGCCCGTCAGGCATGTCGCCGACCATCACGGTCAGGTCGGAGATCAGTCCGGTGGCCCTGGGGTCGGCGCCAGTCAGGTCCCTCTCCAAGGAGGCGGCCTCGTCACCCGGAATGTACTGGAACAAGGTGTCCGAGCCCACTCCGTAGGCTTCCGACAGCTTTCTGAACGGATAGCGGCCGTGGGACGTCGCCTCGTAGACGGTCTTGGACGATTCGGATATGAACTCCAGGATTCCGCGGTCGGAGCAGTCCATGCGGACCGGCACGGTCCTGACGAACATTCCGACGGTCCTGTCGACATCCGGTGAATCCCTTCCGTTGTCGAGCACGCAGAACACCGCGTCGGAGCGGCCTGTGAATCTGGAAAGGGCGTATCCGAACGCGGACGCGAGGAACGCTCCGGTCGTGGATCCCATGGATCCCGCCTTGGAGGAGATCCTCCCTATGGGCAGGGGAATGGCCTTCTCCACGGTTCCGAACGTGCCGTCCCGGTCCGGGAGCAGCCCGGTCTCGCAGTCCGCGCCGCCTAGGATGGTATCGAAGAAAGCCTCCGCGGAGCCGTATCCGGTCTTCCTGTACGCTGCCTCCGCCTCCGCCGCCCTGAGGACCCCTTCGTTCCGTTGCTGCGGCATCCCGTTGAGCGCGTCTGCGAGATCGTCGGACAGTATGGCGGACGACATCCCGTCGAACGCCAGATGGCTGATCAGCCCGCGTATCTCCCTATCTGAGACGGAGAAGGCGGACATGCACGAGTCCACGTCTATCGAGTCCGGGAGGTCGTCGGAAATGGCCGGATGGGAGTCGAAGAGCATCCGGGGGCCGTCGTCGACCATCGCGATCCTCCCTCTGAGGGCAGGCTGCGCGGCTATGACGCTTTCCAAGGCCGCTCTGGCGTCCTCGGCGGTCTTTCCCGGCGGCACCTGGAACTTGAACGGAATGAGGTACGCGCCCTTCTTCCCCTTGGCCTCCAGGTCGAGGTAGACGTTCATCTGGCTCTCCGTGAGGGGACAGCCTGTCTGCTCGTCGAACATGTGTCCGGCGCCCTGGGCGGCGGTCCTCCGGGATATGAGCCTCGGCGTGCGGTACCTCAGTATGTCCGCGGTGCGGGTTCCTGGCGTCAGGTTCTGTATCCTGATGGCCTTCAGCGAGTCCCCGCCGAGGCGAATGAAGTCGTCGTCGATTCCTATGCGTCCGACCTCTAGAACGTCCTCGAAGGCCTCGCACAGCCTCCTTTCGGCCTCGTCTCTCGGCGGTACGTATTCGGCTCTGAGCGAGGAGGCGTCCGGCGCGGGAAGCGCCCTGCGGTCCACCTTCCCGTTGACGTTGCGCGGGACGGACTCCAAGCCAACGACGAACGCAGGGACCATGTAGGAGGGCTTCCTCTCCGCGACCCAGGCCTTCACGGCCTCCGCGCCGGCCTCCCCGACGACGTAGGCGCAAAGCTCCTTCCCGGGCCCGCTGGGGACCGCCTGGACGGT